>NZ_JBQKKT010000006.1:0-150859 GCF_052116585.1 Luteococcus sp. Sow4_B9
CGCAACGACATGCGGGAAACTGTCACACCCACATGCCAGAATCAAGAACACGAGACCAGCAACGACGCTGAACCGTCAATCCATCAGCCCTCATGAAAGATCGAGGCTAGTAACCCCCACGGACAGTCCTGTGTTCCCGACGGGAGCCACCAGTTCGCTGGTGGCCAAATGCCCGCCGCCGACCGTACCCGGACGCGACCGGAGGGGCCGGGCACGGCCCGACCCCTCCCCGGTGCCCCGAACCTGGTCTGGATGGGTCACCGCAATCCTGCGTTGGTGGAATGCCTCAGGAATTGGCCTTCTCGTAGGCTTCCCGAATCTCGGCCGGAACCCGACCCCGAGCGCTCACCTGCATTCCCCGCTCCAGCGCCCAGGCGCGAATGTCATTCGCCGCCGAACCCTTGGGCTTCTTGCCTGCAGAACGACGGCCACCCACGCGGCGGGCATGCCCGGTCCACATGGCCATCTGGTCGCGAAGCTTGCTGGCATTCTCCTCGCTGAGGTCAATCTCATAGCTGACGCCGTCAAGCGCAAAGGAGACGGTCTCAACGGCCTCGGAACCATCAACGTCGTCTTCGAGAACGATGTGCACTCGCTGAGCCATCGCCATTCCTTTCGATTGGTTACACGAGGAATATAGCCTCGATCCACAATCATGCAAACTCGAAAGGCAGGCATTTGATCCTGAATTGACTGCAGCACAATCCACCGGCAATCAGTCGTTCGCTACGATCGAGTGGTGACAGAACTTCTCGACGTGAGCATCGGCACACCGGCCCGGACGTGGACCGATCCATCGAGTACCGATCCATCGGATGCTGGGCAGCGCCACAGAATCCATCTTGACCTTGGCCCAGAGCACCCCTCCCGCGCCGGCATGCTGCTGGCACGCCTGGAATGCGAACAGGGCGGCGTCTCGTCGGCCCGGATCCAGCCCGGCTTCAACCATCGCAGCGCGGAGAAGCTGTTCGAGGTGCGCGACTATCGCCAGGTGCTGATGTTGGCCGATCGCCATGACTGGCAGTCGCCCTTCACCGGGGAGCTGGGCATCGCCTTGACCTGCGAGCACCTGATGGGTTTGGTGCCTCCGGTTCGAGCCACGTGGCTGCGTACCCTGCTGGCCGAGCAGGCCCGCATCGCCAGCCACCTGGCCCACCTGTCCTTCGTGCCCCACCGCCTGGCGGACGACGAGCTGGCCCGCTCCATCCGCGGCCTGCGGGAACAAGGCCGCCAGCTCGTCCTGCACATCAGCGGCAACCGCGTTCATCCGATGCTCAATCGCCTCGGCGGCCTTTCCGTCGACGCCACCCGCCACTCAATTGAACGGTTGAGCGACTGGGCACAGGAATGTGCAGATTGCATGGAAACGCTGGCCGCTCGGCTGACCAGCGCCAGCCTCGGTGCCGGAATTGCCTTCCTTCGCGAGGATCAAATCAATGCCTTCGGCCTGTCCGGCCCCGTGGCACGAGCCAGTGGACTCGAACGAGATCTGCGGATCATTTCCCCATACCTCGCCTATGAGGAGCTTTCGGCTGAACTCATGACCACGGATGTCCCGGATTCTCGTTCAGGGGATGCGCTGGCACGATTCCTCCAGCTGGCACTGGAAATCATCCAGAGTCATGCCATCATCCAGCACTGCGCGGACACTCTCGCCGAGCTTTCCGGCCCGGTCGACACCCCGCTGTCCAAGATCATCAAACTGCCCGAGTCAGAGGCCTTTCTGTCCATCCAGGCCCCTTGGGGAATGGCGGGCTTCCTCGTCGTCTCCCGAGCCGAGCGGACACCCTGGCGCCTCAAGCTGCGCACTCCCAGCTTCGCCAATGTCCAGGCGCTGGAGGCAGCCCTGATTGGCTGCCCCACGGACTGTCTGGACATCGCCTTCGCCTCTCTCGGCTGGACCGCGGGAGATCTGGACAAGTAGCCGCAGCCCAGCAGCCCCACGAAAGCCCCATCCCAGGGCAGGTCCCCGAATGACAGCGATCCGCCACCCCGAAGGGTGGCGGATCGTGTGCTGCTCGGGTTCACGGAGCTGGCCGCTCCGGAGAGCCGGAATCCCTGTCAGGCCCGGCGGCGCTCCTGCTGGGTCGGGTAGACCAGCGGCAGGCCGGTGACGTCGACGCGGTTGGTGCGGGTGGCGACGCCGCGACGAGGAAGGCTCATCACCTGCTGGGCGAGCTCCATCTCGTCGGTGGCCGAGGCGAGCTCCTTCTCCAAGTCGCTCACGATCTTGTTCAAGGCTGCGATCCGGGTCTGCTTGGCCTCGGCATCCAGGCTGACCGCGGCCACGTCGCTGCGCAGGCCAGCGATCTCGGCCTTGTGACCGGCAATCTCCGCGCGGTAGGCCTCCTGGCGCTCGTTGAAGCGGGCGATCGCATTCATCATCTCGGTGTGGTGTGCGGTGGCCGCCACACGGGCCTGGTCACGCAAGGCCTTGACCTCCGCCATGTGCTCGGCGACCATCCGGTCCATCTGCCGCCACGTAAGCAGGACCGACGCGAAGGCGGTCAGCAGCGCCACGCCGAGACCCACGCGCACCAGCCACACCGGGCCCACGCTGCAGGCGAGGGCGAGAACGGTGCCGACACACAGGATCGCGAGGGTCGAGGAGCGGGAATTGGACGACTTACGAGCATTGTTCATGGCAGCCACGGGGAAAGTTTAGGCGTACCTGCAGGCCCTCCGGCCACCTCGTCCGGCGAGTCGCACCAAATGGTTGGCATAATTTCAGAATTCTCGACTCAATGGTCGAGTTGCCCCTCGTCAGGAGCCACTGGGCCGGCCTTCCGGGAGCCGGCGTCCGGGGCACCCGGATCAGGGTCGTCGGGGTCCACGTCATCCCCGGGCACCAGGCAGGCGCGCTCCAGCCGATGGCCCGCCCAGCCGAAGATCGCGCTGGCCGCGATGGTCCACAGACCCCGCACCACGCGCATCCGCGGCGCCGGGATCTCCCAGCTGCCCAGATTGGCCAACACATAGACCAGGTGACCGCCCGCCATGATGGCGCCGGTCATCAACATCGTCTTGCCCAGCACCAGCGCGCGAACCCCCGCCTCCGGGCTGATGTCCGCACGCGTGCGCTCCACCTGACGACGCAGGACCTCGGCATAGGCCAGAGCAGCGATCCCCAGCGCACCGAGCACCAGCGGCAGGCTCCAGGGCACCACCGGCACGGCATTGCCCAGGGCCTGGATGGTGCCGACCACGAACCAGCCGACCACCATGCCAGCCAGCACCGACGTGGTGATCTGGCGATTGGTGGTCGGCTGGAGGTCGCCGGGCTGCGGGTCTTCGGGGCCCGACGGGAAAGCACTGCTCACGGGAGTTCGACGACCTCGTCGCTCTTGGTGACACCGGAGACGTCGATGGTCTTCACCAGCTCGTCCAGACGGCCGTGGCCCGCAAGCTCGCCGTCGGGATCGATCTCCAACCACGGCACCACGACGAAGGCGCGCTCGTGGGCGCGCGGGTGCGGCAGCTTGAGCTCGTCGGTGTCCAGGGTTCGACGGCCGAACATCACCAGGTCGATGTCGATGGTGCGGGGACCGCCAGGGATGTCACGGGTCCTGCCGAGACCGGCCTCGATGGCGTGGGCACGCTCCAGGAGGATGGTGGGCTCCAGCACCGTCTCGGCAACGAGCACCATGTTCATGAAGTCGGGCTGGTCCTGGACGGCACCCACCGGCTTGGTCACGTAGACGCTCGACAGGTCCACCGGAATGAGGTCCGGCGTGTCGGCCAGGGCGCTCACCGCGCTCTGCAGCAGGTCGACGCTGTTGCCCTGGTTGGAGCCCAGGCTGAAGACGACCTTCGAGATCGGCTTGAGGTTGCCGAGGGTGTCCACGTCGGGGACGAAGGGATTGCTCATGGTTTGCTCCTGGTGATCGTCACCGAGACATCGGTGAAGGTGAGGCCCATCGGGGCATCGGGCTTGTGCACACAGACCTCGGCGACTCGAACGAGAGGTTCGGCGAGGCACCGGGCGGCAATCCGCCCGGCCAGCGTCTCGATCAGGTCCACCGGCTCGCCGGTGATGATCTCGACCACGTCCCGGGAGATCACCGAGTAGTCCACGGTGTCTGCCAGGTCATCGCTGGATGTCTGCGCATGCAGTCCGAGTCGCAGGTCCACGACGAACTGCTGTCCGTCGCGACGCTCGTCGGGGTAGACCCCATGGAAGCCAACCGCGGCAAGACCCCGGACACTGATCCAGTCCAGGTCATGCATCCTGCCTCCAAGGGGATGGGGTTCACGAACACCACCGACACTACCGGAGCCGCATCCCCGAACCCCACACGATCCCACGGGAATGGACGAAGCAGCAGCCCTCGTAGCGCCACAAGCCCTTGTGTGCAAGCCCTTGTGTGCAAGCCCCTGTGTGCAAGCCCTGTGTGCAAGCCCTTGTGTGCAGGACGGCTCCAACCCGCCTCAGGCTTCCGGGACCGACTCCGCGAGCTTCTCGTAGACCCTCGTCACGTCGACATTGGCGGCCACCTCGTGCGTCCTGACGGCCCAGACCCCCTGCTGCGCGCACAAGGCGGTGACCGCCTGGGTGGCGGCATCGCGCTCCAGTGGTGGACGGCCGGACAGCAGGTCGCCCAGGAAGCGCTTGCGGCTCACGCCCACCAGCTGTCGGTAGCCCAGCTCCTCCACCCGGTCCAGATGCCGCAACAGCTGCCAGTTCTGCTCGACGGTCTTGGAGAAGCCCAGCCCCACGTCGCTGATGATCCGCTCGGGAGCGATCCCACCGGCGATGCACGCGTCGATGCGCTCGACGAGTTCGGCCAGCACATCGGTCACGACATCCTGGTAGGCCGCATTGGTGTCACCGGTGCCCAGATAGCCACGCCAGTGCATGCACACGTAGTCCACGTCCAGTCCGGCGACGGTGCGCACCATGTCCTGGTCGGCCAGACCACCCGAGACGTCATTGATGATCCGAGCCCCGGCCAGCGCACTCTGACGGGCCACCTCGGCGCGCATCGTGTCGACACTGACCCACGCGCCCTCGGCCGCGAGTTCCTCCACGACGGGCAGGACGCGGGCCATCTCCTCCTCAAGGGTGGGCCGAACGGCTCCGGGGCGGGTGGACTCGCCGCCGATGTCCAACAGGTCGGCGCCCTGGGCCAGCAGTTCCCGTCCGTGGGCGATTGCAGCCTCCGGCGTGTCCCAGTGCCCGCCGTCGCTGAAGGAGTCAGGCGTGACGTTGACGATCCCCATCACCAGGGTGCGGCGGGGGCTCATCGCTGTCCCCCCATGATGAGGCTCATCGCTGTCCCCCATGATGAGGCTCATCGCTGTCCCCCATGATGAGGCTCATCGCTGTCCCCCCATGATGAGGCTCATCGCCTCGGCCCGGGTCGCGGGCTCCCGCAGGAAACCACGCACGGCGCTCGTCACGGTCTTGGCACCCGGCTTGCGGACACCCCGCATCGTCATACACAGGTGCTCGCACTCGATCACCACGATCACTCCCCGGGCGTGCAGGTGCTCGACCACGGCATCGGCGATCTGGGTGGTGAGGCGCTCCTGCACCTGCGGACGCTTGGCATAGAGGTCCACCAGTCGTGCCAACTTGCTCAGACCAGTGACCCGGCCGTCCTTGGCCGGGATGTAGCCGACGTGTGCCACTCCGGTGAAGGGCACCAGGTGGTGCTCGCACATGCTCCACAGCTCGATGTCCTTCACCAGGACCATCTCGTCGTGGCTGACGTCGAAGGTGGTGGCCAACAGGTCTGCCGGGTCCTGCCCCAGCCCCGCGAAGATCTCTGCATAGCTGCGCGCCACTCGGGCAGGCGTCTCCTGCAGCCCCTCGCGATCCGGGTCCTCGCCGATGGCGAAGAGGATCTCGCGGACGGCGGCCTCGATCCGCGGCTGGTCCACCTGCTCGGTCCGGACCACCTGGCCGGTCCTCGCAGATGCGCCGGGGGCGTCTGGTGTCTGGGTCACCCGGACATCCTAGGGCGCGGCAGCTGTGCTCGCTGGTCAGCCAGACGGACCCGCCGTGCCCCGTCACCCGAGCGACGGTGGTGTCGCCGTCACCGTCGCAGGTGAGGCATCGGGCCCCTCACCGCCAGAAACAGATGCATATGCGGTGACCAGTGCAGCATGTGCACTGGTCACCGCATATGCATCTGTTTCTGGCGGGGCCGGGCGGCGCCAGGGCCCGGCCCCACCCATATCGCGCCCCCGCCGTCCGTGAGATGCAGGACAGCGCGCCCCAAACGGGACGCGCTGTTCAGCTTGCTGGCAACGGGCTCACTGCGGAGGCCGGCTCCACGGGCTGGCGCCCGAGCCACCGGACGGCGGCTGCGGATCATTGCCGGGCAGGCCAGGCGTGGTGTCCGGACCGGCCTGCGGTGGCTGGCTCGGCCACTGGTCGGGCTGGGCGCTCCACGGGTCGTTCACGGGCGGCTCGGGAGGCTGACCGGGAGTGGCCCACGGCTCGGCTGCAGGCGGAGTCGGGTGTCCGGGGCCAGCCGGCGGTGCCCAGTCACCGGGTGCCTGCCAACCACCCGGGGCTTCCACCGGACCGGTATTGCCGGGAGGCAATGGCGTGCCGCCGGCCGGCAGCTCGTCCTTCTTGGGGCGGGGCGGCATCGGCACCGGCGGGAGGTCCGACGGGATGCGCTGGTCCGAACCGGTCCACGCACCGCGCTCGGGACGACGCCGCAGCGGCTCGAAGATCTTGGCCACCTGTGCCTTGTCCAAGGTCTCGTGCTGGAGCAACTGGCGCACCAGCTCGTCGAGCACGTCGCGGTTGTCCTTGAGGCAGTCAAAGGCCTCCTGATGGGCAGTCATCAGGAGCTTGCTGACCTCCTCGTCGACGATCGCGGCGGTGATGTCCGAGTAGCCACGGCTCGGCTGGGCGCCGCTCATGCCCAGGAAGGGCTCCGTGTCACCGCCGCCCAGCTGCACGGCTCCCAGACGCTCGGTCATGCCGTACTGCGTGACCATGGCGCGAGCCACCTTGGTGGCCTTCTCGATGTCATTGCTGGCACCGGTCGACGGGTCGTGGAAGATCAGCTCCTCAGCTGCACGGCCACCCAGCATGTAGGCCATCTGGTCCAGCAGCTGGCCGCGGGTCTGCGAGTACTTGTCCTCGTCCGGCATGACCATGGTGTAGCCCAGGGCCCGGCCGCGCGGCAGGATCGTGATCTTCTGCACCGGATCGGTACCGGGCATGGCCGCGGCCACCAGCGCGTGGCCACCCTCGTGGTAGGCGGTGACCAGCAGCTCGTGGTCATCCATCAAGCGGGTCTTCTTCTGCGGACCGGCAATCACGCGGTCGATGGCCTCGCTCAGCTCGTCGTTGCCGATCACCGGCAGGTTCAGCCGGGCCGTGAGGAGGGCTGCCTCGTTCAGGACATTGGCCAGATCGGCGCCGGTGAAGCCCGGGGTACGACGGGCAATGGAGTCCAGGTCCACGTCGGCAGCCATCGGCTTGCCCTCGGCGTGGACTCGCAGGATCTGGGCGCGACCCTTGAGGTCTGGGGCCTCGACGGGGATCTGGCGGTCGAATCGACCGGGGCGCAGCAGAGCCGGGTCCAGCACGTCGGGACGGTTGGTCGCGGCGATCAGGATGACATTGGTGGTGGCGTCGAAGCCATCCATCTCCACCAGCAGCTGGTTCAGGGTCTGCTCGCGCTCGTCGTGCCCGCCGCCCATGCCGGCACCACGGTGACGGCCGACGGCATCGATCTCGTCGATGAAGATGATCGCGGGACTGGCTTCCTTGGCCTGGTCGAAGAGATCGCGCACGCGGCTGGCGCCCACGCCCACGAACATCTCGACGAAGTCCGAACCGGAGATGGAGAAGAAGGGAACGCCGGCCTCACCGGCAACGGCGCGGGCCAGCAGCGTCTTGCCGGTGCCGGGCGGGCCGTACAGCAGCACACCCCTGGGGATCTTGGCACCGACGCGCTGGAACTTGGCGGGCTCGGCGAGGAATTCGCGGATCTCCTGCAATTCCTCGATCGCCTCGGCGCAGCCGGCGACGTCGGCGAAGGTGTTCTTCGGGGTGTCCTTGCTGGCCACCTTGGCCTTGCTCTTGCCGAAGCCCATCACGCCACGGGCTCCGCCGCCGCCCTGCACCATGTTCATCACGAAGAAGAAGAGCAGGATCATCAGCAGGAAGGGCAGGCCCGTGTAGAGCAGGCTGCTCAGCACGCCCGGGCGCGGGTTCTCGCCGCGCCATTCCTCCAGCGTGTTGGCCTGGAGACGCTTGTCCAGCAGCTCGACGATGTCGTCGTTCTGGCTCGCGGTCCAGGTGGACAGGTAGGTGCGTGAGTCATCCTTCATGACGATCTTGATCGACTGGTCACCGTCATTGACGACCACCTGCCGGATCGGCTCTGACCCTTGCAGGACGGAGATCGCCTTGCTGGTGGGCACCTTCTCACTGCCTGAGGCAGAGTTGACCAGCTGCACGGCACCGAGCACGAAGAGGATGACGAGGAAGATCCACAACCAAGGGTTGCGGGTCGCCTTCTGGAATTTGTTCATTGACTACCTGACGATGGGACGACGGAGCATCTGGCACCCTACCAGCGGCGGCCAAGGCTATCCCGGTTCCGGCGGAAGCGATCGGGGTCAAGCGACGGTGCCCACCACCTGCCGCAAGTGCAGCCCCGCACCAGCCCGTACAGAAGCAGATGCATTTCGGGGGGTCCAACGCACATGTTGCGTTGGCCCCCCCGAAATGCATCTGTTTCTGGCGCCAAATGGGCGGCGGCTGTTCGCGCGCCGCGCGGGCAGTCGGCCGGCCCCGTCTCAGCTGTAGACGTGCGGGGCCAGCGTCGCGACGTCGCGCAGGTTGCGGTACTTGCCGGCGTAGTCCAGGCCGTAGCCGACCACGAACTCATTGGGGATGTCGAAGCCCACGTACTTCACGTCCACCGGTGCTGTCATCGCCTCGGGCTTGCGGAACATGGCAGCCACCTCGATGCTGGCGGGCTCTCGGCTCTTCAGGTTCTGCACCAGGTAGCTGAGGGTCAGGCCCGTGTCGACGATGTCCTCGACGATCAGGACGTGCTTTCCGCTGATGTCGGTGGTCAGGTCCTTGAGGATGCGCACCACACCGGAGCTCTTGGTGCCGGAGCCATAGGAGGAGATGGCCATCCAGTCCATGGTGCAGTGGCTGTCCATGGCACGGGACAGGTCGCTCATCACCATGATGGCGCCGTTGAGCACGCCGACGAGCAGGACGTCGCGGCCCTCGTAGTCGGCGTCGATCTGCTTGGCCATCTCGTTGATTCGCTGCTGCACCTGGTCTTCGGTGAAGAGCACTCGGGTCAGGTCGTCGGAAATCTGGGCTGCGTCCACCCGGCCAGCCTATCCAGCTCGCGGGTGGTCAACCACCAGCCACCCGGACACTCGTCGAACCCGAATGCCGCCGGGCAGGTCCACGCCAGCCTGACCATGCCACTTCTCCACCAACCGCAGGACACTGCGGACATGCTCATGACTGGGTGATTCGACGCCAATCCGCTGCAGCCAGCGGTGCAGCACCCGGCCTCTCAGGGCGGGATGGAGGTGCAGCAGGCCCACCGCATCCAACTCGTCGCCGCGCTGCACATCGCGGATCGAATCCAGGGAGAGCCGGTCCAGCAGGTCATGGTCCACCCGCAGCAGGTCAGCGGTGCGCCCCAGCGCCTGCACGGTTCCCGGCCCCAACACGGATTCCAGGGTCGGCATCAGCTCGCGCCTGACGCGCACCCGCAGGAAGCGTGGATCCTCGTTCATCGGGTCATCCCACACCGGGATCCCCCAGTCCTGACAGGCCTGTGTGGTGGTCGCGCGACGCAAGCCCAGCAAGGGTCTGATGAAGGGCCCCCGTCGGGGCACCATGCCGCTCAGCGAGGTGGGACCGGAGCCGCGCGCCAGACCCAGCAGCACCGTTTCCGCCTGGTCATCCAGGGTGTGCGCCAGCATCACGGGTCTGCAGCCGTCGCCGGCCAGCGCAAGCAGCCGCGCCCCACGGGCTGCCGCCTCGATGCCCTGCCCGTCGTTGTGCACGAGGACCGTCTCGATGCGCCCCTGCAGGCCAAGCGCCTGAACCCGGCCGAGAACCTGCCGCGCGAGTGCGTCGGAGCCCTCCTGGAGGCCGTGGTCCACGATCACGGCCTCGATCCGTTCGGCCGCGAGGAGGCCCAGCGTCGCCGCCAGGGCCATCGAGTCGACGCCACCCGAGACACCCACCTTGATCGGGCCGGCGATCTCGTCGAGCCAGGGCTGGACGGCCTGCACCAGCGCCAGCTGGTCGTGGGTCAGCGCGCGGCGGGCCATGTCAGCACTCGCAGGTGGTGATCGTGGTGCTCATCCGGTCGAGCCAACTGCGCACATCCCACTCCTTGGGGGCACCATTGGAGGCCAGCGCGAAGACGACGGGCGCGCCCGTGCGGGTGCGGGTGTGGCCCGCCAGGCTGGACACCTTGCTCAGCGTCCCGGTCTTTGCGTTCACGATCCCCCGCCCTGCCTCGGATTCCGGCGTGTAGAAGCGCATCGTCAGGGTACCGGTCACACCGGCCACCGGCATGCCCTCCAGCAGGGGCGAGAGCTTGGGGGTGGTGGCCGCGTGCTGGAGGACGCCGGCCAACAGGGCGGTGGAGGCGGCATTGCTGCGGCTCAGCCCGGAGCCGTCGGCGATCCGCGGCGACGGGCTGCCCGGGTCCATGCCGAGAACGGTGGCGCTGACGCCCTTGGCCCCACCCGCGAAGCTGCCGCCATGACCGGTGGCCACCCCCACCTGCCGCAGGAGCACCTCGGCGGCGGAATTGTCGGAGTGCACGAGCGTCTCCTGCACCAGCGAGGCGACGGGCAGCGACTCAATGTGTGCCACCTGGCGGGCGCCCTTCTGGGCCACCACACGGGAGGGGGCCCCTGCGACCGTGATCCCATTGGCCTTGAGCTGGGCGGCGAAGACGGTGGCGGCCGTCTGGGCGGGGGTCCTGCTGGGCGCCCCCTCCTTGCTGGGGCGTCCCTTGTCGATCCACAGCGCCGAGACGGTGGTGACCTGGTCGTGGTAGTCGTCCGGCCAGCTCGGGTGCCAGGCCGGGCCGGTGAACAGGCTGTCGTCGAAGCCGAGCCGCACGGAGGTGGTGCCCTGTTTCTTGAGCTCCGCCGCGGTGCGCGCCGCGAGCACGTCGGTGCTGGCGACGAAGGGATAGGTCTTGCTTGGCGTGGAGGCCAGGAGCGGGTCTCCCCCACCCACGAGGACGATGGTTCCGGCGGCGGGCTCGACGACGCGGGTGCGGAAGGTGGTGCGGGCACCCAGTGTCTCCAGCGCCGCGGCACTGGTCAGGATCTTCATGGTGGAGGCGGGAACCAGGTTGGCCGTCTGCCTGCTCTGCCACAGCACCTCACCGGTACGGGCGTCGAGCGCGATCCCGCTGGTGGTGCCCATCCCGTCGGTGGGCACCGCGGACAGTGCCGTGGCCAAGGTCTGCTTGTTGACCGTGGGGGCGCTGGGCAGGGCCGATGCGGCGGTGATGACACCGGTTCCGTGACCATTCGGTCCGCCCTGGTCGCCCGGATCGTCGAAGAATGTGGGCGAGATGGTTGGCGAGCCCCCGTCCACCCACAGACCCGACGCATAGAGCGCGGGCCGCCAGAAGACAGCACCCGCAATGGTCAGCAGTGCGACGGCAGCGGCCAGGGCCACCATGCCCATGGGACCGAATCCGTTTCGCCGATCAGCACGTCCTCCCACGAGGCTCCCAGTCCTGTCTTGTTGACGGTATCCTTCGGAATAGTTCAGGTGCCCCAATCATAGAGAGAGCTCAACGTGTCAGATGAATTCGTGAAGCCGACCCTCACCAGCTTGTCCCCTGGCGTGACCTTCGATGTCACCATCGAGATCCCGAAGGGCACCAAGAACAAGTACGAGATGGATCACAACACGGGTCGCATCCGTCTGGACCGCAC
Organism: Luteococcus sp. Sow4_B9; assembly: GCF_052116585.1. NCBI lineage: Bacteria > Bacillati > Actinomycetota > Actinomycetes > Propionibacteriales > Propionibacteriaceae > Luteococcus > Luteococcus sp. Sow4_B9. The sequence goes on from NZ_JBQKKT010000006.1 coordinate 11,926, forward strand.
CCTGTTCACCTCCACGCAGTACCCCTATGACTACGGCTTCGTCGAGGGCACCCTGGGTGAGGACGGTGACCCGCTGGACGCCATGGTGATCGGCAACGAGCCCACCTTCCCGGGCTGCCTGATCGAGTGCCGCGCGATCGCGATGTTCAAGATGACCGACGAGATGGGCGGCGACGACAAGCTGCTGTGCATCCCCACCGCTGACCTGCGCCGCAACCACCTGCAGGACATCAACGACGTGCCGGAGTACATGCTGCTCGAGATCGAGCACTTCTTCACGGTCTACAAGGACCTGGAGCCGGGCAAGTCGGTTGAGGGTGCCACCTGGACCGGCCGCGCCAATGCCGAGGCCGAGGTCAACGCCTCCTTCGAGCGCGCCAAGGGCACTGCCTACGAGCACCACACCGTCTTCGTCACGCCCCACTGATCACACACCCAACTGATCACACGTCGCGCAGGCGACGGACCAGCAGGCGCTCTCGCACGGACGCGAGGCACCACGACGGTGCTGAAGTGCTGCTGAATCCCGCGGAGGGCCCATCCCGTTGAACTGGGGACCAGTTCATGAGGGACGGGCCCTCCGCGCATTTCCAGCAGATGGATCCCGGGGTGACACGGGAGTGACCTGAACACCCGTCAGGACGAGCGCCCGGCGAACACTGGGTGAATTCCTCAAGGGAACGCGAGCCCTACCTGAAAGCCCACCAGGGCGGCTCCCAGACAGCAGGCAGCCCCGCCGAACAGATGGCCGAGTGCAGCTACCACCCGGCCCTCCCGCGCCAGCTCCACACACTCCAGGCTGGCTGTCGAGAAGGTGGTGAAACCGCCGCAGAAGCCGACGCCCAGGACCAACCGAGCGGTGGGCGCGACGGTTCCGGAGGCCACCCCAGCCACCAGCAGACCCAGCAGTGCAGAGCCGAGCACATTGACCAGCAGGGTCCCCACGGGCCACTCGGTTGGGCGCCGCAGACGAAGCTCCTGGTCGACGAAGAATCGGAGGACGGCTCCCACGCCGCCCGCCAGTGACATCAGCAGGACCATCGTCAGCCACCAGTCCCGCCGGGGGCCACCCTCAGGCCGGCCAGTAGACCCAACCATGCCGCCAGCACCCCACCCAGCAGGCTGACCGTCAGGTAGACCAGCGCCAGCGCCCAGCCAGACGCCTCGACCAGCAGCAGGCTCTCCACGGCAAGGGCGGACATCGTCGTGAAGGAGCCCAGGAAACCGGTCCCCAGCAGGAGCCGGGCGACCCGTCGCGGACCCACGTCGGGCCCGCGACGTCGCAGGGCGGTCAGCAGCAGTCCCAGCAGGAAGGCGCCGGTCAGGTTCACCAGCAGGGTTGCCGTGGGCCAGCCGTCGGTGACGGGAAGCGCCTGCCCCACTCCCCAGCGGGCGAGGCTCCCCGCCATGCCACCCACCAGCACCAGCACCAGACAGGCAGGCTGCCGGTGCAGCGGGCGCTGCTCAGGCGGGCGGTGGAGGGACATGGGATCGGGTTCTTCCTTGCAGGTCGCCGAGCCTCAACCCGTCGCGGCGGGCAGGACGGACAGACGGGCGAAGTGGAAACGGCGTGATGGACATGAGAGTGGACATGGCGTGATGGACAAGGCGTGGACCAGCACGTCAGCGGGGAATCGACGAACCAAGGTGACAGAATGACCCGGTGCCAACCCACCTGATGCTGCTTGCCCCGTCCGCCAACCGAGTCTATGCGGGTGAGTCCACCGAACTCGCCGCGGCCGAGCTGACGATCAGCGCGCCCTTCGTGGCGCAGGTGAATCCCGCGCAGGTGGCCGGCGTCGAATACCTCTCCTTCGAGTCCGACGAACTCGCCGACGAACAGCTGGCGGTACTGGCTCGCCAGTCCGCCGCGCTTGCGCTCTTCCAGCGGGAGGGGGAGCTGCTGCGGCCCGTCGCCCTGCCCGACTGCCTGAACCTCTCCGACGACCTGGTGACCATTCCCAAGTACCCGGGCAAGACGAACGAACAGTTCACCCGGCTGCTGCTGAACGTGACGGTTGCGAGCATCGACACCAATCTGAACCCGAAGGCCGCACAGGGACCGCTGGCCATCCTGGACCCCCTGACCGGGCGAGGGACCACCCTGATGGTGGCGTGGATGCTGGGCCACCACGGCTACGGCGTCGAGGGCGACGCCAAGTCCGTCGAGCAGATGAGCGCCTACCTCAAGACCTGGCTGCGCCGAAAGCGCATCAAACACACGGCCGACATGACCCCCGTGCGCAGGGAGGGCAAGAGCATTGGCCGTCGCTTCGACGCGAAACTGGTCAGCGAGAAGTTGGAGATGACCGTCTTCACCGGCGACACCCGCCAGTCGCAGTACTTGTACGGCAAGAAGAAGTTCGACGCGATCGTCACCGATGCCCCCTACGGCATCGTGCACGGCGCACACCAGAGCAGCGACGTGCGGGGCGTCGCCGGCAAGCGTGACCGGTCCCCCGCCGGACTGCTGGGTGAGGCTCTGCCCATCTGGGCCAGCCAGCTGAAGGCCGGCGGCGCGCTGGGGGTGAGCTGGAATACCTACGGCCTGCCGCGCGAGGAGTTGGCGGCCATGATGGTCTCCAACGGACTCACCCCGTGCGAGGGCCCCGAGTGGCTGCGGTTCGGCCACCGGGTGGACTCGTCGATCCACCGCGACCTGATGGTGGCGGTCAAGCAGGAGGAGAAGCAATGACCCGCACACTGGTTCTGATGCGTCATGCGGCCGCCGAGGGCTGGTCGGCCGATGGGGACAAGGGGCGCGTGCTCAGCGCGGCGGGCCGTGAGGAGGCCCGGATGGCCGGTCTGGAACTGGCCGGCCTGGGCATCCAGCACGTGCTGTGTTCCACGTCGGCCCGCACCCGGGAGACCTTCGAGCAGCTGGGCCTGGACGTGCCGGTGGAGTACATGGACGCGCTGTACAACAGCGGTGACCAGACGATCCTGCAGCGGATCGGCGAGATCGACGACGAGATCACCGGCCTGCTGGTGATCGGGCACGCCCCCGGCATCCCCGGCCTCGCCTCGGAACTGAGCTGGGTGGCCGATGCCAAGGCCGCCGACGACATGCGCTGCTGGTTCCCCACGGGCACCTTCACCCAGTTCACGCTGGAGGGCAGCTGGCAGGACCTGGCCGATGACCAGACGGTGTCGCTGACCCAGATCCGACGCGTCGGCAACTGATTTCGCCGACGGGGCCGGGGAGGACCAGGCCCGGGCTCAGCCCCAGCAGCGCTCCGCCCAGTCAAGCACCAGCGTGCGCCACTGGGGACGGAAGGCGTAGACACCGGCCAACCGGGCCACGGTCGCGAGCTCGGCCCGGCGCCACCGGTCCTCGGTGATGTCCATCGCCCGGGCCACCTGCTGGGCCGCCCTGGTCACAACCAGCGCCGCCTCCTGCCCCCACAAGCCCTGGGCCTCGCGGAGGCTCGCATGTGCCGCCAGATTGGCCAGGTCCAGCTCGGGCGCGGCCAGGCTGACCGTGTCGAAGTCGAGCACTCCCAGACCTTGGCTGGAGTACAGGAGTTGCTTGTCGTGCAGGTCGCGATGGGCGGTGACCAGCCGACGGTCTCCAGCCGCCGCCAGCTCGTCGGCGAGCTCGGCCATCCGCCGCGGCCACGGAGTGTGATCCAGGAGTCCGGTCTGCGCGCAGCGGGTCTGCCAAGTGCGCAGCACACCAGCTTCCGCGGCACAGCCGTGCACCGGCAACGCCCCGTCGACGGGCAGTTGCTGGAGGAGTTGCCACCGCTGGGCCCACTCCTGCCAGATCCCTTCCCAACGGGGGTCGGTGGACAGACCGTGCAGCGGCACTCCCGCCAAGACGGACATGGTGACGGTGTCGTCGCCGTGTGCCAGCACCGACGGGGCGGCCAGACCCACCGCCGCGGCCACGCGGGCGCCGTGCTCGGCGGCGCGAGCCACCCCGGCGCCCTGACCGGCTCGTACCACCTTCACATAGCTGCTCGGCGCTTCCCGGGTGGGGCAGGCCAGCACGGCCCGCTTCCCTGCGCGGTGCACCACCAGTTCGCCCCGGCTCGACGCCGATTCCAGCGCGGGGAGTCGACGATCCGTCCCGGGCGGCAGGAGCCGGGCGCGCCCCGTCGTGTCCAGGCGCGCGGCCCTCAGGGTGCCGGTGGCATCCCGACCTTCGACGGCGATCGTCGGGTGCTCTCGCATCTTGTCCGGCCAGGCGCGCGTGATGGTGACCGCGTCGCCGCATCCCTGCACTCGGTGCGGCACCCGCCAGGATCCTCCCCGGGCATCGTGACGCAGCTCCTGCGCGGCCAACTCCAACAGGCGACTGGTGCGTTCGGACCACTGCGCGTCGCGGGAACGCCAGTACTGGGAGCAGCGCTGCAGCAGGCTGGAAGCGGTCCACGGGGCGAGCCCAGCCAGCGACACCGACAGCTCCTGCTGCACCGTGTCCGCCCACGCCTGCAGCAGCGGGTCGATGTCGTGTTCCAACAGCAGCGCAACGGCCCGCAGGCTCGCCAGGTCCACCTCAACCGGCCCCAGCGCCACCCGGTCCAGGTCGCCCAGATGGACCGACCCGTCCGCCCCGGCCAGGAACTGGTCCAGGGACAGGTCGCCGTGCACCACCACGTCGCGGCTCGCAGGCACCCATCGGGGCAGCGCGGTCCGCAGCTCCTGGGCGCGGGCCCCCAGCCCGGGGGCGACCTCGTGCAGCTGGGCAACCGCTTGGTCCACCGCCAACATCTGTTCCCGCCAGCCTCTGGGCGACCCGTCCAGCACGTCGACGAGCGGACCCACCGGCAGCTCGTGCAGCTGGGCCAGAACGCCCCCGGCTCCTGACAGCTCCGAAACCTGGGGAGCCTGTCCCAGGTCACGGCCCGGCAGCCAGGGCCACCGGGAGAGGTGCACAGCGTCACGGTCGCAGACCTCGACGGGGGCATTCACCGGCACACCCAGGCTCAACAACTGCGTCGCCACCTGAACCGAACGGCTGTGGGAATCGGAGGTCACCCGCCACACCTGGTTGCCGTCGCGCAGCACCAGACGTCGTCCCGGATTGTGGCGCAGGACCTGCAGGCCAGAGACCTCCGGGGCGGTTGACGGACGAATCCTTTCCAGACTCTTCACCAGGGCTGGGTCAGTGAACCAGGGCCCCCACAGCACCGAGGCGTCGAGCTCTCCGAGGATCAGACTGCCCACCTGGGCTGCCCCGGCGCCACGACGTGCGCGGGTCAACAACTTGTCCTGCTTCTCGCGGGATCGCCCCACCAGCACTCGGATCCAGCCCCAGGGCTGCCCGTCGGGGCCCACCAGGGCTGCCTGGTGCCCCACCCTCGCCTTGGGGCGCACGCGCACGGCTCGCACGGGGCGCTGGACCATCCCACGCAGCCGCTGCTCGTCCAGCAGCAGCTGCAGCGTCGGATCGGCCGACATCGATGCGTTGGCCGGTGGGCACAGCGCCAGCTGCGCCCGGTTCTGCGGATCAGTCATGAGCGATCTCCTGCACCTCGCCCGGTTGCTCGTCGTCGAGCACCCGGTCCCACGGAGCGTCCTTCGGCTGCCCCTGCCAGACCACCCGTCCCGCCTCCATCAGCACCAACCGATCAGCCAGCATCGCGGTGTCCCGATCGTGCGTCACCAGCACGCAGGTGCGTCCCCGGGCCAGGGCCGAGATGGCCTGGTTGACCAACACGACATTCTCCGGATCCAGACCGGTGGTGGGCTCGTCGAGGAGCAGCACCGGTGCATTGCGCAGGAAGGCCCGGGCCAGGCTGATCCGCTGTCGCTGGCCGCCCGAAAGACTGCTGCCCCGTTCCGAGACCTCCGTCTGCAGCCCGTCGGGCAGCAGGTCCGTGAACTCGTCGACGCGGGCCAGCCGCACGGCCTGCGCCACCTCCTCGTCGCTGGCGTGGGGACGGCCCTGCCGGATGTTGTCCTCGATGGTGCCGGTGAACAGCGACGCCTCCTGCTGCACCAGCGCCAGCCGGTAGCGCAGCTGCGACAGTGCCACGTCGCGCACGTCGATGCCGTCCAGCTGCACACTGCCCTGGTCGGGATCGATCAACCGCAGCAGGAGCGAAATGGTGGTCGACTTGCCCGAACCGGACGGCCCCACCACCGCGACGGTCTCGCCGGGCTTGACGTTGAGGTCGACGCCGCGCAGCACCGGAATGCCGTCGGTGTAGGACAGGTGCACGTCGTGCAGGGTGATCTCGCCACGCACCCGGGTCAGCGGCACCGGACTGGCTGGTGAGACGATCTCCGGCTCCTGGTCCAGCAGGTCCGCCACCCGCTCCCCCGACGCGCTGGCCCGCGCGATGCGTCCGGTGTACTTGGCCAGATCCCGCAGCGGCTTCATCGACGTCTTCAGGTAGGTGGTGAACAGCACCAGGTCTCCGGGGGTCATGGCACCCTGCATGGTGCGCATGCCACCCAGCCACAGCACGGTCGCCGTGGCCACCCCCACCAGGGCGTCGGTGCGGCGCTCCAGGCCGGCGGCGAGTCGTCGGGCCTTCACACCGTCCTTGAGCGACTTCAGGTTGGAACCGCCGAAGTGCTCGGACCGCTCACGCTCCATGTTGTAGGCCTGCACATGGGTCATCGCCCCCAGGGTCTCCTGGGCGATGTTGGCCAGGTCTCCCTCGCTGCGACGTGTCTTGCGGGCGGCCCGGGTGATCTTGCCGCCGCTGTTGCGCGAGAACAGCCAGAAACAGAGGATCGTCGCCACCACGACGCCGGCCAGGATGGGATCCAGCCACAGCATCACGCCCAGCATCGTGAACAGCGTGACGATGTTGACCACCAGCGGCATTCCGGCGGTCACCGCCACCTCCTGCAGCTTGCCGACGTCGCCCACCAGCCGCTGCACCACATCCCCGGAGCGCCCCTTGGTGTGCTGGGCGCGGGAGAGGGTCTGCACATGGTCGAAGACCCGGGCACGCAGCTGGGTGGCGATCCGGGAGCCGGCCAGCGCCAACGCCACGGTGGCCCCGTAGTTGAACAGGGCGCGCAGCCCCACCAGGGCGACGGTGGCCAGGGCGCACAGCAGCAGAACCCTGGGGGTGGCCACCGGTCCACCCGCGTTGAGGTCTGCACCCAGGCTGCGGCTCACCGCGTCGATCACGAACTTGGTGGGCCACGGTTCCAGCACGCGCATGGCCACCTCGGCCAGCAGCAGCACGGCTGCCAGGACCATCAGGCGCGTCTGGCCACCCAGGTGTGGCTTCACCAAACCCAGGGTGCGCTGGAAGGGCGTCGGCTCCTCCGCAGAACGAGGCGTCCTGACGGAGGTCCGCGGCAGGGCAAGCAGCTTCACAGGCGCCCCTCCAATGGCGCCAGGGTGGCCGCCAGCACGTGCGCCCACGAGTGCTGGCGCTCCATGAGATCCCGCCCCGCGCGGCCCAGCTGCCGGGCGCGCTCCGGCCGGGCGACGAGCGCGTCGATCGCAGCGGCCAGCGCTGCGGGATCCGACGGAGGCACCAGCACCCCGGTCTGCCCGTCGAGCACCACCTGCGGGATCTCACCGATCCGGCTGGCCACCACCGGCAGGCCGGCGGCGCTGTACTCGTAGACCTTCAACGGGGAGAAGTAGTGGTCGTCGGAGGCCGGATAGGGCGCCACGGCAACCAGTGCACCCGCCAGGTGCCCGGGCACGTCCTGTGGTGCCACTGCGCCGACCATCTCCACATCCAGCTGGTGCTCGGCGGCCAGAGCCTCAAGCTGTTCTCGTTGCGGCCCGTCGCCGACGATCCGCAGCCGCCAGGGCTCCCGGGCCAGCGTGGCTGCCGTGAAGAGGTGCTCCGTGCCGTGCCACGGCTTCAGGGTTCCGACGAAGACAACCACGCCCGGGCCCGAGAGATCAGGCTCCACTGCCGTGATGCGGTTGGTGTTGACGCCATTGGGGGTGACGACGACGGCGCCCGGCTCCGCCCCCGCCTCGGCGGCACGATCCCGCACCCACTGGGCGACGGGTTCGCTGACACAGGCCACCACATCCGCGGCGTCCAACTGGCGAGCCAGGGCGGTGTACGTTCCCTGCACGTCGATCAGCTCACGATGGGTGCGCTGCTCGTCGATCAAGGGCGAGTTCACCTCCAGCACGGTGGGCAGGTCTGGCTGCGCGGAACGCACCTGCGCCATCACCTGGCTGAACAGCGAATAGCGCTCGTGGACCAGGTCATGGCCACCGGCCTTGACCAACTCCGCGATCTGCTGCGAGGCCTGCTTCTGACCGGGCTCCCGCTCGGCGCCCTTGCCGCGCACCTTCACCTCGGTGACCTCCAGGTCGGCCAGGTCCGAGGGCACGTCGTCGCCACGTCGGGCGCAGTAGACGTGCACGTGGGCGCCGCGCTCGCGCCAGGCCCGCACCAGTTCCTGGATGTGCACGCTGGCCCCCTTGGTGCCGAAGACCGGGATACCAGGATCGACGCAGACATAGGCGACGCTGGTCACCCTGCCCGCTGGCTGCTGCGGGACCTGCTCGAAGATCTCTTCCGGGGCCATCATGCAAGAACACCTCCAGTGGTGAGGGTGGACAACAGGCGCGCCTGCTTACGGGTGTCGAACTTCTCCTCGACGAGGGCCCGGGCGGCCCGGGCCACCTCCACCCGCGGCCACTGCGGATCGGCCACCTGGCGCAGCGCACCGGCGAGCCGCGACGACAGCCCGGCGGGATCCTTGGAGAGCAGGATTCCCGTGGCCTGCTGGCCATCTCCGGCCGGGTGCAGTGCCTCCGGGATTCCGGTGACGTCGGTGGCCACGCACGGCAGGCCGCTGGCCATCGCCTCCAGGATCACCGTGGGCAGACCGTCGGCATTGTTGTCGGAACCGACGATGCACGGCGCGGCCATCACGTCAGCCCAGGCGATCTCGTCCACCAGCTCGGCCTGGCTGCGCGCGCCGAGCAGGGTGATTACCTGGTCCAGACCGGCCTCGGTGATCTGGGAGCGCAGCTCGTCATGCTTCTCCCCCTCCCCAACGATGCGCGCCTGGACCGGCAGCCCTGTGTCGACGAGTTCACCGATTGCCTCGACGAAGTGGTTGAAGCCCTTCTTCTCCACCAGGCGCCCCACGCCCAGCACGCGCAGCGGATCATGCACCGGGTCCGGATCGACGTAGTTGAAGCGCGGGAGCTCCAGCCCATTGCGCACCAACACCACCTTGCTGGCCAGGGCCGGATCCACCTGCGCCAGCAGAAAGGTTTGGTTGTACTCGCTGATCGCGATCACGTGGCTGGCGCGGTGGAGGACCTCACGCAGCACCTGCGGGTCCACCTCGTCGTGGAAGAGGTCCTTGGCGTGCGTCGTGACGCTGAACGGGATGCCGACCAGTGCGGCGGCCACCGCGGTGCAGCGGGCCGCGATGTTGGCGAAGTGCACGTGGGCGCGGGTGATCCCGTCGGCCTTCCAGCGCAGGGCCAGATCCACGGCCTGGGCCACCTCACTGGGCTCCATCTGCACCAGGAAGGGCATCAGCTCGCCATAGCGAGCCCCGAAATCCGGAAGCTGCTCCTGCCCCCTGCGGATGACATCCCATTCCATGCTCAGCTTGTAGGGGCGTCGGATGTGCGTGACCGGCGCCTGGACCTGGGCGAGCTGCGGGTGGAAGCGGGAGTCCCCGGTGGGTTTGAGGGCATAGATGGCGATGTCCTCCCCGTCGGCCTCCCGGGAAAGGATCTCGGTGACGACGAAGGTCTCCGAGAAGCGCGGATAGACCTTCACCACATAGGCGATGCGTTCAGCTGACAAGGGATTCCTCCTGGTTTCTCCGGCGGGCGACGATGTCCGCTGCCGAGTGGGCAACGGTCTGCAGACCGTCGAGGGCAAGGTGGGTGCGATCCGCGCGGGCGCCCAGGGCCCCGTGCCACCACTGGCTGATGGCGTCGGGCGACAGCTCTTCCTGGCGGAGGACGTCGACGGCCCCCTGCCCGGCGAGTGCCTCGGCGCGGATCAGTTGTTCGGTGCGGGGCCACTCGCGCGGCACGAACAGGGCCGGGGTGGTGGTGGCCAGCACCTCGGTGGCGGTGTTGTAGCCCGCCATCGTGATGGCCGCCTCGGCGTGGTGCAGCGGGCCAGCGACGTCCGGCAGTTGGCGCATCACCAGGGTCCGCTTGCGAGCGGCCTGGACGACCCGCTGGAACTGCTCGTCGGGCATCTGCGGGCCGGTGACCAGCACCTGGCGGTAACCGTGTGGAACCTTGGCCCTGGCGGCTGCCATGCACAGGTCGAATCCGTCGGAACCACCCCCGGTGGTGGTCAGCAGATAGGGCTTCTCCAGGTCGCACTCCAGCTCCTTCGTGGAGCGGCCGATGGCGAGATAGCCCTGGAAACGCACCAGCTCGTGCAGCTCCCGGGGAAGCTCGCCGGTGGCACGCAGGTCATGGACCGCCTGGTCCCCGTAGACCCAGATCTCGTCGTACAGATTGCGGACCTGGCCCGGCGAGACGCGCGTCCACTCCCGGGCAGTGGCCTGTGGGTCGTCGAGCACTTCGCGCAGCCCCAGCACCAGCGCCACCCCGGGGTATTCGCGGCGTAGCGTCTGCAGGGCTGGCAGCAGTTCCCCGTCGATGCCCAGGGCGTGCCGATCGATGATGACCAGGTCAGGCGCGAAGGAGCGCAGTGTGGCCCGGATGATGTCGCTGCGCAGTGAGGTGACGGTGTCCAGGCTCAGGTCGAGTCGACGGGGATCGTAGTCGCGGCCCTGCTTGCAGACTGCCGGCAGGGTGACCACGTCGAAGCCCTCGGGCAGGTTTGCCGGATCACTCTCCGGGACGCCGTTGAGGAGCAGGCCGGTGACTGGGCGTCCGGTCAGCTCGGGCAGCCAGCGGGCGAGTGCCTGGGCCAGAGCCGTGTTCCGGCTGAAGTGCCCCAGCCCTTGTGCGTCGTGTGAGTAGAAGACCACCCGTAGCGGCGCCGGCTCCGCTGCCTCCATCGTCATTCCCCCTGTGCCCCTATGGGCTTGTGTTCCTCTGGGCTGCCATGTTTGGAAACCTTCAGCATCCACCACACAACGAGACAATGACGCCCCCATGAAGGCAGGATTAACGAATCTTCATCTGGACACCCTTGACGTCACCCCCTGCACCTGCTGATGCTGGCTGCGCCGACCGGCAGCTCCTCACCACCCGCCAGCTCCCCACCACCCGACCGCTCCCCACCACCCGACCGCCAGAAACAGATGCATAGGCGGTCTCCAGTGCAGTATGTGCACTGGAGACCGCCTATGCATCTGTTTCTGGCGGGGGTCGAGCGGGAGTCGGGGGTTGGGACTCGGGCCGGTTTGGGACGTGGGGGTCTTTGGGACTCGGGCACATCCGGCCAGCCGCGGAACCGAAACGGCCCCGTAACACGAGCACAACACCGCCGAAATCAGCGTGCCGCAGGCTTTCCTCCCATGACACAGATCAATGCAGCCGACACTGCCTGGGTCCTGGTCAGCGCCAGTCTGGTACTGCTGATGACCCCGGCGTTGGCCCTCTTCTACGGAGGCATGGTCCGCTCCAAGACCGTGCTCAACATGATGATGATGTCTGCCGCCTCGATGGGGCTGGTGGGTGTCCTGTGGGTGCTCTACGGATACTCCATGACCTTTGGAAAGTCCTGGCACGGACTCGTGGGCAATCCGCTGGAGTTCGCGGGGATGCGCGGCGTCACCGAGCTGGCCGTCGGGCCGCAGGGCACCAGATTCCCGCGATGGCATTCGCGGGCTTCCAGGCGGCCTTCGCCATCATTGCCGTTGCGCTGGTCAGCGGCGCCGTCGCCGACCGGATGCGCTTCACCGCCTGGTTGGCCTTCAGCGGGCTGTGGGTGACGCTGTGCTACTTCCCTGCCGCCCACTGGGTCTTCGCGATTGATGGGCTGGTCAGTTCCCAGGGCGGATGGATCGCCAATGACGTGCGCGCCTTCGACTTTGCCGGAGGCACCGCGATCCACATCAATGCGGGCGCCGCGGCTCTGGCGCTGTCCTTCGTCCTGGGACCACGGATCGGCTTCGGCAGCACGCCGATGCGCCCGCACAATCTGACCCTGGTGATGCTCGGGGCCGGTCTGTTGTGGTTCGGTTGGTTCGGCTTCAATGCGGGTTCCGCCCTTGCCGCGGGACAGCTGGCCGCGCACGTCTGGATCAATACCCTGGCCGCGCCTGCCGCCGGCCTGCTGGCCTGGCTGGTCACGGAGCAGGTGCGCGACGGCCATCCGACCAGCCTTGGCGCCGCCTCCGGGATCGTCGCCGGCCTCGTGGCGATCACTCCGGCCGCAGCGGTCGTGACACCTGTCGGGGCCCTGGTGATCGGTGCCCTGAGCGGCTCCCTGTGCGCCTGGGCCATCCGCTGGAAGCACGTCGTCGGACTGGATGACTCGCTCGACGTGGTGGGCGTGCACCTGGTGGGCGGCCTGTGGGGAACGGTGGCCGCCGGCCTGTTCGCCACCACCGAACTCACCGACGGGCATGCGGGCCTGCTGATGGGCGGCGGCACCGACCAGCTGGTGCGCCAGGTCATCGGAGGTCTGGCCGTGCTCATCCCGGGTCTGGTGGTCAGCTGGGTCATCGCCCAGGTGGTGGACCGCACCATCGGACTGCGGGTCTCGGCGCACACGGAGCGCAATGGCATCGATCTGGGCGAGCATGCCGAGAGCGGTTATGACCTGAGCCGGGTGCAGTACTCGTCCTACCGTCGCTCGATCGTGGTTCCCGTCGAGGCACCCGCTGACGCCCAACACAACGACACCCAACACAACGACACCCAGCACAACGACACCCAGGAGGTCTCCGCATGAGACTCGTCACCGCCATCATCCAGCCCGACGCAGTTGAGCCCGTGCAGGTGGAGCTGCACCGGCACGGCATCAACGGGATGACGTTGACCGAGGTCTGCGGCTATGCCCGGCAGCGGGGCCACCAGGAGCTCTATCGTGGCGAGCAGGTGACCATCGACTTCACGGACAAGGTGAAGCTGGAGATCCTGGCCGACGACGACGAGGCGAGCGGCATCGCCGAGGTGGTCTGCCGGGCCGCCAGGACCGGCTCCGTGGGCGACGGGAAGGTGTGGATCACCCCTGTTGAGCAAGTGATCCGGATCCGGACCGGAGAACAGGGCCCGGCGGCCATCTGATGGCCCTGCGCCTGCATCACCCACCGCACCCATCGGGTCAGTTGAGCCGATGGGTGCGGGCAGCTCCGTCGACCTGGTCGCCGGAATCTGCGGCCCGACGGCCGGTGCGCGGTCCGTCCCCCAGATCGATCATCAGGGCATTGACCAGGTCATGCGAGGCTTCCCGGAGCCGGCTGATGTCAACCGCCTCGAATCGCTCGGCGACGGTTGGCTCGGCCCCCGTCAGCACGTGCTCGTCGTTGGCCCGGGTCATCTGGGCGGCCCGCAGGGCCAGCTCGCGTCGCAGCTCCTCACCCAGGATGCCGCCCTTGCGGCTGGCGCGGTGGGCCACCTCGACGCCGTACTTCTCCAGCTCCACCACCTCGTCACTGCTCTCCGTGGTGAGCAGGCGCCCGGTCTGGTTCAGGATCCAGATCCCGTCATGGTAGTTGCCGTCGCCCAGGTCCGTGATGGCCTTGCGCAGCAGAGGTCGGTCGTCGCGCTCTGCCTGTTGGGCAATGAGTTCCAACTGCAGTCCCAGCAGTCGTTCGCCGGAGCGGGTGGCCCCGGACAGTCGGCCCAGCGGGAGACGCGGGTCATTGGCATTGGAGTTGCCCATGGTGTCCAGCAGCTCGGCACCGGCCTGGTCCGCCGTCAGCACGGTGTCGCGCAGGGGCACGGCCTTGATGAACAGGCTGACCACGAAGACCAGCACGGTCAGCGGCAGGCCGATCACGAAGACGGTGTGCAGTGCATCGGCCAGACCCGCTCGGATCGCCTGGGCCACCACGGGCGGCATGGCGGCCAGCGCTTCGGGATCCAGCACACTGCCGGTGGACACCTGCTGTCCGCTCGCCTCCATCTGCGCCGCCATCTCCGGCGGCAGGTGACGCGGGACGGCGGTCTTCAACTGGGTGGTCATGATGGTGCCGAAGACGGCGATGCCGACGGTGTTGCCGACATTGCGGAAGAACTGCGTGGCGGCCGTCGCGACGCCCAAGTCGCGCTGCGAGGCGGTGTTCTGCACGGCCAAGGTGTACTGCTGCATGCACAGTCCCAGCCCGAGACCGAAGACGGTCATCGCGATGGTGAGCTGCATCTGGCTGGAGTCGACGCCCAGCCGGGTGAGCAGCCAGAAGCCGATGCCCATGATCAGGACGCCACCCAGCATGAACTCCTTGTAGCGGCCAGTGCGGCTCACCAACAGGCCGCCGATGATCGACAGTCCGATCAGTGCCAGGTTCATCGGCATCAGGATCAGGCCTGAATTCGTCGCGGAGACGCCCAGGACGCCCTGCGCGTAGACGGGAATGTAGATCAGGGCGCCGAACATCAGCAGCGAGATCAGGAAGCCGGCCAGATTGCTGAGGGTGAACAGCGAGCTCTTGAACAGACGCAGCGGGATGACGGGTTCCACGGCACGTCGTTCCACCATGATGAAGGCGACCGTCAGCAACACCCCGGCGGTGAACAGTCCGATCACCAACGGGCTGTCCCAGGCCCACGTCGTGCCGCCCATGGAGGTGGGCAGCAGGAGACAGACCAGGGCGGCGGAGAGAGTTCCCATGCCCAGCCAGTCGATGCTGGTCTCACGCTTCTCGTGCGGGAGGCGGAGGAAGCGGAAGATGGCACCGAAGGCGGCGATGCCCACCGGCAGCGAGGCCAGGAAGAGCCAGCGCCAACCCCAGTGGTCGGTGATGAAGCCGCCCGCCAGCGGACCGGCCACCGAGCTCATGCCAAAGACGGCACCCATCATCCCCTGGTATTTTCCGCGCTGACGTGGGGGGATGATGTCTCCGATGATGGTCTGACTGAGCGGCATCAGCGTGCCGGTTCCCAGGCCCTGGATGGCGCGGGCAAGGATCAACATCCCGAAGCTCTGGGTGAGCCCGGCCAGCAGGGTGCCCAGCATGAAGACGAGCAGGCCGCCCAGGTAGAAGCTGCGGCGGCCGTACAGGTCCGAGAGCTTGCCGACGATGGGGGTGGTGATGGCACCCACCAGCATGGTGGCGGTGGCAACCCAGGAGTAGTGGTCCATGCCGCCGAGTTCGGCGACGATGCGCGGCATGGCGGGCCCGACGATGGTCTGGGTGATCGAGGCGACGAACATGCCGAGCATGAGGCCGATGAAGATGCGCTTGTTCTGCGGCCCGAGGCCTTCGAAGCGCTCCTCCGAGGGGGCGGTGGTGGTGGACATGGAACTCCCTGGGTGGGCGCGAGGCTGGGGTGCAGGCGGATGGCCGCGCGCGACGCAGGGCCGCGCGAGCTCATCCCTGGTGACAACAACTTGCAGTTACTGCAAGATTATTCCCATGGCCGATGACCCCATGTCGCACGCCCCTGGGCAGCCCAGCGCCCCCGGGACAACGAGCCTGCCCGTCGAGGAGCCCGAGTCCGAGTTGGGCGCGCGAGAGCGCAAGAAGCGTCAGACGCGCCTGGCCCTGCACGGGGCGGCGCTGGATCTGGTGACGGCGCGCGGCTTGACCGCGGTCACCACCGACGACATCGCCCGGGCAGCGGGAGTGTCACCGCGCACCTTCTTCAACTACTTCCCCACCAAGGAGGCTGCGCTCACGGGGGTGGCAGAAGTGCTCGTCGAGAGAATCGCCGAGCTGGTGGCGGACCGGCCGGCCGAGGAGCCGCAGTGGGAGACCTGTCGTCTGGTCGCCCAGACTCTCTGCCATGTCACGACGCGCGACGAGGAGATGTGGCGACGACGGGCGCAGCTGGTGGCCAACCGACCGGAGGTGGCGCCGCTGCTGTACGGGGTGGAGCGGACCCTGGAGGTGGGGGTGGTTGACGCGCTGGTGGCTCGTGCCGAATCAGCTGTCACGCCCGGCCCCCCGTGGCAACCAAGGATGCAGGCACTGGCCGCGGTGAACGCCGTCCGGGTGGCGTCCGAGGTGGGCGATGACCCGGCGGAAGTGCACCGCGTGCTGACGGAGATCCTGGACCGACTGGAGCGCGCTCACGCCTGAGGCCACCCCGACCGCGCCCCCAAGGCCGCCGGAAACAGATGCATGGGCGGTCTCCAGTGCAGTATCTGCACTGGAGACCGCCCATGCATCTGTTTCTGGCGGCGGGACCGGTGGCTGGGCCTGGAAACCGGGACCAGTGGCCGGTACCTACCCGAGCCCGCCGGCGCCAGGGCCGCTCCGTCAATCCAGGAGCTGGGCGGCCACCTGCTCGCCGGAGAGCACGGCGCCCTCCATGTATCCGTTGTAGCGATTGGCGTACTCGGCGCCGGCAAAGTGAACCCGGCCCTCGGGGGCGGCCAGGCTCGGGCCCGTGCTGGTCCACACGCCGGGGGCGAAGTGGGCACCGTGGCAGCCGCCGGTGAACTCCTCGCGGCTCCAGTCGCGATCGATGTAGCCCAGGGGCTCGGGGGCGTCGGCGCCGAAGGCCGCCTTCACGGTCTCCTCCATCGCGCGCTGACGCAGGAAGGCCGAGCGCTGACCAACACCCGACGACTCGGCGCCCTCGAAGAAGCCCATCAGCACGCCCTGCTTGTCCTCCGGGTTGGAGTTGTCCAGGATGACGCGCATGACGCCCTGGTCGGAGCCGAGCTGACCGGACAGACCTGCGCGGCGCCACCACGGGGACTCGTAGACCAGGGCAGCCTTGATGACATTGCCCGGCGGGATCTGGCTGGCGGCGTCGGCACGCCACTGTGGCAGGGCCGGTTCGAAGTCCACCTTCTCCAGCAGGCGCGGGGGCAACGTGGTGATCGCCTCACGAGCCTCCACCGTCGATCCGTCGGCCAGGGTGAGCACGACCGACTCGTCGGACTGGGCCACCTTGGTGACCACCGCCCCCAGCCGGACCTGCTCACCGAGCTTCTCCGCCAGGCGCTCGCAGATCAGGGCGGCACCACCGACGACACGCTGCTGGTGGGCGCCGCCGTTGAGGGAGATCAGGGCTTCCATGTCCACACCGTCGTTGACCTTGCGCAGCCCTTCGATCAGCGTCGAATCCTCCGCCGAGCGGCCCATCGAGCTCTCGAAGACGCGGTCGAACCAGTCGCGGGCACCGGGGGTGCGCAGATTGGTCGATGCCCAGGTGGCGACGGCCTGCTCCAGCCAGCGAGTGTTGGCGCTGCACCAGGCGGCGTCCTTGGCGACACGCTCGGCAAGGCGCCGGAAACGCATCAGCCCCTGACCCAGATCGGCCATCTCGAAGGGGGTGAGGTGGTCCTCGATGTCATTGCTGGTGGGCACCTGACGGGAACTGCCGGATACTCGGACCACGGCGGCGCCCTCGGCCGGATCCGCCAGCTGCAGGCCGAACTCGTGCGCCAGGCCGAGCACCCGCTCGTGCGTCGGCGAGACCCACTGGCCTCCCATCTCCAGGACCGTGCCGTGCTCCACGACATTCTCCAGTCGGCCGCCGACGCGGCTGCGGGCCTCCAGGACGACGATGTCCTGGCCCGCCTCGACCAGCTTCACTGCGGCGCTGAGACCGGCGAGACCGGCACCGACCACTGCAACGTCCAACATGGGGCCTCCTGAGCCATCCTGCGACTGTTCCACCGTGAACTCTACCGACTGTGCTCGCGCCCGGAGTCGACGGGTTCCGTCCTACCGACCGGCCCCGCCCACGGGTCGAGTTCCGTGCTCAGAGCAACTTTCCTGCCCCTGCCAGAACGACGAGAAGGGGGGTCCTGCCCACTGGCAGGACCCCCCCTAGAGGCGTGGGATCAGGAATTCACTGTCCGACGCGCTGCAGCGCCAGCGGATCCACCTGGTCGCCGCCCGGGGCAGGGGCCTTGGCGTCGAATCGGGCCGTGAACGGCGCGCTGGTCCAGGACTGCCAGTGCTCGGGATTCTCGGCGTCACCCAGCGCCCGCAGCGCCTTTATCTCCAGGATGTAGCTGCCAGCGGCCACCCGCGCCCGGTATGGGGCACTGCCGGTGGTCAGGTAGGAGCCGTCCCAGGCCAGGCCGACGTCACCGACGACCCGTCCCTCGTGCTCGAACTCGGCGGCAACTCCCACCAACTCGGCCTGGGAGCCATCGGCATTGGCGCGATGCACCACCATCTGCACCTTCTCGGTGGGGTACTCGAGGCGGAAGACCGGCATCGGCTGGTTGTCCTCAGCCATGGAGAAGGACAGGCCCTCCTGCTCCGGCAGGCAGACCGGCTTGCGCGCATCCTTCGGGCCCACCATCTCGCCCAGGCACGGCGTGGAACCGTCTGGGGCATTCAGCACGTCGACGGCCTGGTAGTCGCCGGCCATGCCCATGTAGGGCACGTTCAGCGTCGCGCCGGTGGCGGAGCTGGCGACGATCCATCCGCCGTAGATGTAGCCATTGGGCGCATCGGCCGGTGCGGTGATGGTCACCTCCACCTTCTTGGTCTTGCGCGGCGGCACGACCACGCGCTTGGGCAGATCCACCTGGGCGTCGAGGACGTCGAAGGACGGGTCACTGGTTCCGACGCTGCCAACCGAACCCTCATTGGCGAAGGTGTACACCGTCGGCCGCTTGGAGTCATTGCGCAGGTTCAGGGTGACGGTGACCGGGCCGGCCTCGGACTCGCCGAGGCTGATGCTGCTCGGGGTGACATGCTGCTGGGTCAGCAGGGCGCGGTCGAGCTGCATCATGCCGGCGCCCTGGCGGATCACCATCTCCTTGAGCCCGGCATCCGGGGCCAGGCTGAACAGGGCGTCGTGGTCGGCGGTGTTCTGCAGGAGGGCCTTGACCTTCTCCGCCTTGCCCTTCAGACCGGGACGGGCCTGCAGCAGCAGCGCGATGGAACCGGCGGCATGCGGGGTGGCCATCGAGGTGCCGGACATGGACGTGTAGGCGCCCTTCTCCAGCGGGTAGGTGGACCAGATGTTGCCTCCGGGGGCGCCGAAATCGGGCTTGAGGCTCAGGTCAGCGCCCACACCCCAGCTGGAGAAGGAGGAGATCCGGCCGCCATTGGGATCCTCGGCTGCGGTGGTCTCACTGGTCCATTCCATGACATTGCCGCTGGCCAGCTGCTGGGCAATCTCGGTGCCCGCCTCCTGGCTGAGCATCACGACGGGGATGGTGATCTCCGGGGTGCCCTCGACGCTGGGATTCAGCGTGCCGGCGGCGTTGTTGTAGAGCAGCACGGCTGCAGCGCCAGCGGCCTGCGCATTGGCGGCCTTCTGGTGGAAGGTGCAGGTGCCGCGCTGGACAAGCACGGCAGCGCCAGCCACCTGGGCCTTCTGTTCGTCGGTGTAGGGCTCGCACCCCTGGGCCTGCGGCGTGCCCGGCTCACCGAGGGAGACGACCGGCAGGTTGCCGGTACGGGGCACCTCCACGCCGTCGGCCGCGGTGTAGCCGTAGAGCTTGCCATTGGCCTGCAGGCGAATGGCCCACTGGGTGACGTGGGAGTTGTCGTAGCTGGCAACTGCGATGGTCTTGCTGCCAACGCTGGGCGCGCCGGCGGTGAAGACGCCGTCCTCACCGTCATTGCCAGCGGCGGCCACGACGATGGTGCCGCGGTCGGCCATCGCATCGGCGGCCACGGCCGTCGGGTAGTCGGGCCAGGTCATCATCCCGGCACCCAGGGACATGTTGACCACGTCCATGCCGTCGGCCTCGGCGCGCTCCATGGCCGCCAGGATGACCTCACTGGAGGTGGGGCCGTCGCAGCCGAAGACGCGGTAGGCGCCGAAGGTCACCTTGGGGGCGACGCCCGTGACACCCTTCGCGGCGGGGTCGCCGTCGGCGCCGATGATGCCGGCCACGTGCGTGCCGTGGCCGCCGCAGTCGTCGGGAATGGCGTCGGGGACGGGCAGGCTGCCGGCCTTCTCCTCGTTGTAGTCGTCACCGACGAAGTCATAGCCGTACTGCACGCGGGCGGTGGGGAAGGTGGTGGAGCCGTTGGTTCCGTTGCCGCCGAAGTCCGGGTGGTCGATGTCGATGCCGGAGTCGATGACGCCAACCTTGATGCCCTCGCCGTCATGCCCGAGGTCGTCGCGGACGATCGCGGCGCCGGTCAGGTTCACCGCGGTGGCCATCGACGGGCTGGTCTTCGTGCCGGGCGTCACCGGACGGTCCACCTGGATGACGGGGTAGATGCCCTTGACTCCGGGCACGCGCGCGAGCTTCTCCGCCTGGGCGGTGTCCATGGTGACGGCCATGCCGTTGAAGGTGCGGGTGTAGGAGCGGTTCTGCTTCATCTTGACGCCCGCACGCTTGGCGGCGGCGGCCACCTGCTTCTGGGCATCCTGGGCCTTGCCGGCATTGCCGCCCTGGGCGGTCACGACGCCTTCCACCTGGACCAGCCAGCGGTTGGCGACGACCTTGCCGCCCTCATTGCGTTCTGCGGCCTTGATGTAGTCACTCATGCGGCCAAGGTCTGGATCGGCGGCACGGGCCTGCGTAGGCGCTGCGCACAGGCCCGAGGCGACCAGGGCGGTGGCTGCGAGGCCGGACATCATGCGACTGTGCATGGGTTCTCCTCCGTGGGGTTGAGGGCCGGCTCGTTCAGGCCGGCATGTGCCGAACCTAGTGCACGAGCGAGCACGATTGGCGAGTGTCCACGCCGTCATGACCGATCCGTGTCCGGGCCGGGATTTCCCTTGTGGGATGGGGAGCCAGGGGCCTGCGAACCATTTGCGCCGTCAGACCTGACAGTCATTCAGCCAGTTGTGGGCCCAAAATGCGCGAGGCGTCCGGGTTGGCCGGATGGCCAGTCCCGATGCAGGCGAACTCTGTCTGACGGCACCCATGCTGGCTATGGTGAATACGTGACCGAAACCGCCCCCCGTTCCCCCAGCCAGGTCGACGAGATCGCCAACGAGCACTTCGAGCGGTACCTGCAGATGAGCCCGCTGGCCCTCACGTGGGCTGGCCGCCCCGAACGTCAGGACGAACTGGACGACCTCTCCCCTGCGGGACTCGGCGCCCGGGACGAGCTGAACCGGGCCACCCTGGCCAGATTGGCCGAGGTGACCCCCGTCGACGTGGTGGACATGGTGACCATCGCCGCGATGCGCGAACGGCTGGGCCTGCACGTGGAGATGCACGAGCAGGGACTCGACCTGGTGGACGTGAACAACATCACCTCCAGCCTGCACCTGATCCGTGAGTCCTTCGACCAGATGCCGCGCGCCACCGGGGATGACTGGCGCACCATCGCCCGCCGGCTGCGCGCCGTGCCCACTGCAGTGCTCACCTGGTTCATCTCGCAGACCTCCGCCGTGGAGCGCGACGTGCGCCCCGCCCGTCGGCAGGTGGAGGCACTGGCCGGGCAGATCGATGGTTGGGTGGCCGAGGGCGGATTCCTGGACATCCTGCGCGCCAACCCCACCACCAACGACGGGCCGCTGGATCCCCAGGTGGAGGGCGAGCTGGCCCGCAGCATCGAGGTGGCCCGTCGCAGCTTCAAGCAGGCCGCCGAGCGCTTGCGCACCGAATTCCTGCCGCAGGCCGTCGAGGAGGACGGGATCGGGATCGAGCGCTACCGCTACTTCTCCCGTCGCGCGATCGGCGCCCGCATCAACCTGCAGGAGACCTACCAGTGGGGCCTGCAGGAGGTGGCCCGGCTGGAGCGGGAGGAACGCGAGACGGCCGAGCGGATCCTGCCGGGCGCGTCCATCCGCGAGGCCGTGGACGCACTCGACGCCGATGAGAAGTACCGGTTGACGGGCACCGACGAGCTGCAGGCGTGGATGCAGGAACGCGCCGATGAGGCGATGGACCTGGTGGGGCAACACTTCGACATCCCCGAGCCGGTGCGCCGCATCGAGTGCCGGATCGCCCCCACCCATGACGGTGGCATCTACTACACCGGACCCAGCGAGGACTTCAGCCGCCCGGGCCGGATGTGGTGGTCGGTCCCCGAGGGGATCGAGACCTTCAGCACCTGGCGGGAGCTCAGCACCGTGTACCACGAGGGTGTTCCGGGCCACCACCTGCAGATTGGCCAGACCGCCTTCCGCGCCGACCTGCTGAACACGTGGCGCCGCTACGGCTGCTCAGTTTCCGGCACCACGGAGGGCTGGGCGCTCTACGCCGAGTGGCTGATGGCGGAGTTGGGCCACATGGAGGATCCGGGCAACTACATGGGGCTGCTCGACGGGCAGATGCTGCGTGCCGTGCGCGTGGTGCTGGACATCGGCCTGCACTGCAGCGATGCGGAGGGCTTCGAGGCTCCCGAGGAGGTGGGCGGCGGCCGCTGGACCTTCGAGAAGGCGCACCAGTACTTCAGTGAGCGCGTCTTCATGGGTGAGGAGAACACCCTGTTCGAGCTCAACCGCTATGCGGGCTGGCCGGGCCAGGCCCCGTCGTACAAGGTAGGCGAACGACTGTGGATGGACATGCGTCGGCAGGTGCAGGAGGCCCGCGGCGATGACTTCGACCTGAAGGCCTTCCACCGCACCGCGCTCGACATTGGGGGCGTGGGTCTCGACGTGCTGCAGGCCGCCGTGCTCGACCTCTGTCTGGGGCAACCGAGCGGGTCGTGAGCGGGCCGGGTCGCACCGGGTGGGTAACACCGGATGGCTCACACCGAATGGCTCACACCGAATGGCTCACACGGTGGCAGGGAAGAACCCGCGGGTTGCCGGCTGCTGCCGGCTGATCGGCTGGACGACGGCCGATCTCCCGCGGGTCCCGGTGGCTCGGGTGGATTGCCACGCGTCCCGGATTGGGCTCGCTCAGGCGCGGGCCACCTCACTCGTCCTGTAGTCATTCATCGGTCAGGACCACCTCCTTCCTTGTGTGCTCCACACGCTAGGCGGGCAGAGCAGGGGCGGCAACCGA
Source organism: Luteococcus sp. Sow4_B9 (assembly GCF_052116585.1). Lineage (NCBI taxonomy): Bacteria > Bacillati > Actinomycetota > Actinomycetes > Propionibacteriales > Propionibacteriaceae > Luteococcus > Luteococcus sp. Sow4_B9. Next base: position 34,725 of record NZ_JBQKKT010000006.1, read on the forward strand.
TTTACTTGCTCCCTGGAGGGGCTCAGTGCCGGTCGACCAGGGCCCAGCTGGCCAGCGCCGTCACCCCGGCGACGGTGAAGACCGACGGCCAGGCGCCGATCTTCTTCGCCAGCGGGTGGGATCCACCGAAGGCCCCCAGGTAGAGCGCGGTCAACCCGGCCGTGGTCAGAGCGCCCTTCTCCTTCCACTTCATGCCGGCGGCCACGCCCGCCGCAGCCAGAACGGCCCCACCCAACGGCCGGTTGCCACTGAACCGGGCCACCGCATAACCACCCACCAGACCCGCGGCGCTGGTCACCGCGCTCGGAACCTGGCAGGCCGCCGTGCCCGCGCAACACTTCTTCCCCATCAGATTTCCTCCCCCATACATGTCCTCCCCCATCACAGCTCCTCAACGTCTCGATGTGCAGACGTGCCGTTCGCAAACCTGCCCTGGAGCCTAGCCCGGCACCCGGCGCAGGCCATGACGTCCGCCACCCACAGCGCCCAGGAACTCGTCGACGCGCTTGACCACCTCGTCGTGCCAGATCAGCTTGCGATGGCCCTGGTTGGCGGTCACCATCAGCTCCGATCCGGGCCACATCTCGTGCAATTCCTCCGAGGCCGACAGCGGATTCTCGGGGTCGCCCTCGTCGTGTACCACGAGCATCTGCGGACAGTCCTCGCGGGCCGCCATCCGGGCGACATCGCGGCGCAGGTCGAAATCAGCCAGCTCCGCGCCCAGGCGGGCCTCGACCTGCTGGGCGAAGATGGCTCGGGTGCGGGGCCCCATCCCCACCACCTGCGCAAACCAGTCGATGGCGGGCTCGATGGACACCTCGGGGGCGAACAGCACACACGCCCGCGGCATCGGGCGGCCGCGCAGTGCGCGCAGCACCGCCATGGCCCCACGGCCGTGGGCCAGCACCACCGTCGGATTGCCGCCCTCGCCAATCACGGCCTCCACGGCCTGGGCCATCTCAACGGCCGATGCCATGCCGAAGCCCTCCGCGCCGTGCGTCGAGCGTCCGTGGCTGGGCATGTCGAAGGCCACCACGCGGTAGCCGCGTTCCACCAGCGAGCCGATGTGCGCCTGCAGGAGCTGCCAGTGACCGCCCCAGCCGTGCACCAGCAGGGCGACGGGGCCCCGCTCGGGCCCGAAGGCATAGCCGGTGATCTCGGCGTCACCGCTCATCAAGAAGAAGGGCTCACCACCCGACGGGGTGTACTTGCCCAAGGTGCGTTCCTTGGGCGGCGCGGGCACCTGGAACCACAGGTCCACCCCCACGGCGGCAGCCCTCTGCGGCGAGATCTTCTCCAGCGCGGCCATCCTCAGCCGAGTGGCCAGCGGGGCCTTCACCTGTGCGGTCGCGGAATCTTTCCTGGACATTGCGTGGTCACCCTCCCCCGAGTGTGCAGGCACGTCTGCGCCCCATCGCTTCAGCGTAGAACAGGAGGCCAGTGTGCGGCAGGTGATCGGGTGCGCAAGACTGGTCCACCCCACGGTTAGGGTGGGCAACCACGGGGAGGACGATGCACATGCTCAATTTCGCCAGTGTCGGCACCAGCTCGATCGTCGAGCTCTTCGGCACCGCCGCCAGCCTCGTCGACGAGGTTGCCTGGGTGGCCGCCTGTTCCCGCGACGAGGCACGCGCCGCCTCCGTGGGCGGCCCACACGGAGCCCGGCCCGTCATCGGCCTCGAGGCCCTGGCACAGGCTCCCGACGTGGACGCCGTGTACATCGCGTCGCCCAATGCCCTGCACCATGAGCAGGCTCAGATGATGCTGGAGGCCGGCAAGCACGTCCTGCTGGAGAAGTCGGCTTGCGTGACGGCCGAGCAGTGGCGCGGGCTGGTCTCGATGGCCCAGGCGCGGGGTCTGGTGCTCCTGGAATCGGTGCGGGCGGTGCACGAGCCGCTGTGGCGCAGTGTCACGGCGCACATGGACAGTCTGGGCGAGGTCCGGCAGGTCAACCTGCAGATGTGCCAGCGCTCCCGCCGCTACGACAACTACCTCTCCGGACGGGTGGAGAACATCTTCCGGCCGGAGATGGGCGCCGGCGCGCTGATGGACCTGGGCGTGTATGCCCTGCATCCCCTGACGACGCTGTTCGGGCTGCCGACGCGGGTGCAGAGTTCCAGCGTCAAGCTGTCCAATGGCATCGACGGGGCCACCACCCTGCTACTTGACTACCCCGGATTCACCGCGACCATCGCCTGTTCCAAGGTCTCCGGCAATGCCGGCGGCAGTGTGATCGCGGGTGAGGACGCCAGCCTGCTGCTGGACCGCATCGACGACCCGCACCGGCTGCAGATCGTCTGGAACCAGGGCGGCGGAACGGAGGAGGTCCCTCTGGACAAGTCGCTGCCGCAGCAGGCCCATGTCCTGCGCTCCTTCGCCAGGATGGTGGCGGACCCGCGGCTGGCGCTGATTCACCAGCAGGCCACCGATGATGCCCTCACGGTGATGGACGAGGCGCGACGCCAGGTGGGGCTGGTGCTGCCGGGTGACCCCGAGTGGGGCATCTGATCTGGACTCGAATCGAACCGACTGGCCAGGCCAGCAGCTGGCCGGACGGGCACCAGACATGACCGATCAGCAGTGGTTGAATGACCCCCAGGTGTGGACACGGCGCCACGGGTGCCGGCACCAGAGGTCACTGGGGAGTGAGCATGGCACTGGCCATCGGAGTTGATGTCGGCGGGACCAAGATCGCGGCAGGTGTGGTGGACGAGTGGGGCAAGATCGTCGCCCAGCTGCGCCAGCCAACCCCCGCGGGCAGCTCCGACGAGGTGGCATCCACCATCGCGGCGATGGCCCAGCAACTGGCCGACGAGCACGGCGCCACCAGCATCGGGATCGGCGCCGCTGGCTTCGTCGACGAGGATCGTGCCCAGGTGGTCTTTGCCCCCAACCTGGCCTGGCGCAATGAACCCTTGAAGGCGCGCATCGAGCAGGCCACCGGCATTCCCACCGTCGTTGAGAATGACGCGAATGCGGCGGGCTGGGCGGAGAACCGCTTCGGCGCGGCGCAGGATGCCCGCTCCGCCGTGGTGCTGACCATCGGCACCGGCGTGGGAGGGGCCATCATCAACAACAACCAGCTGGTGCGCGGCGCCAACGGATTCGCCGGGGAGCTGGGGCACTTCATCATCCGCCCCGGCGGCCGCCGCTGCGGTTGTGGCCTGCGCGGGTGTTGGGAGCGTTACGGATCGGGCAGTGCCCTGGTTCTGGAGGCGCGCGAGCTCGCCAGCGTGGCACCCCACCGGGCGGAGCGACTGCTGGAGCTGGCCGGCGGCAATCCCCTGCAGGTGCAGGGTCACCACATCTCCCAGGCCGCCCGCGAGGGCGATCCGGCGGCGCTGGACTGCTTCGAGACGCTGGGCGACTGGATCGGCCGTGGCATGGCCGTCATCGACGCGATCCTGGACCCCGATGTCTTCGTGCTGGCCGGTGGCGTGGCCGAGGCGGGAGACCTGTTGCGCGAACCCGTGTTGAAGAGTTTCCACAAGCGCTTGACCGCCCAGGGCTACCGGGATGCCCCGCACGTGCGGCTCGCGACGCTGGGCAATGACGCGGGGTTGATCGGCGCCGCCGACCTCTCCCGGGTGGCGGAGACCGCCTGATCCTCCGCGGCGAGATCCCGCCCGGGCGTCTTCCCCGCCGTGCGTCTTCCCCGCCGTGCGTCTGCCCCACCCGGGCGTACGGAAACAGATGCATACGCGGTGTCCAGCGCAGTATGTGCACTGGACACCGCATATGCATCTGTTTCGGTGCAGGTGGGGGACTGGGCGGAGGCGCACGGGGGCGTACGGAAAACAGGCGGGGCCTATCGGGGGCTGACAGACGCAATCGGGTCAGCGACGCATCGCATCGTGCACCACCAGCGCGGCCTGCACCCGGTTCTCGGCGCCGAGCTTGGCCAGGATGCTGGACACGTGCGCCTTCACCGTGGGCAGGGAAAGGTGGAGTTGCGAGGCGATCTCGGCATTGGCCAGGCCGTCGGCCAGGGCGTCGGCCACCTCGCGCTCCCGGGCCGTGAGCGCCTCCAGCCGACGTCTGGCATCGGCCGCCTGCCCTTGGTCCTTCACCGTGCCGGCGGCCCGCATCATCACCTGGGCCAGGACGGTTGGCGACAGGGCCGGTTCGCCCTCTGCGACGGCCTGTACGGCGCTGATGATGCGCGGAGGAGGCGTGTCCTTGAGCAGGAATCCAGAGGCGCCGGCGCGAATGGCCTCCACCACCAGCTCGTCGGCATCAAAGGTGGTCAACACCAGCACCTTGGCCTCCGGGCGGGCGGCCAGCACCTGCCGGGTGGCCTCGATGCCGTCAGTGCGTGGCATCCGGATGTCCATCAGCACCACATCGGCCTGCTCACGGGCCACCACCTCTGCGGCGCCGAAGCCGTCGTCATGCTCGGCCACCACATTGATCCGGGGGCCACGCAGCATCAGCCGGAGGCCGGCGCGCACCAGGGCGTCGTCGTCGACGATCACCACGCGGAGCGGGGGACGCTCGTCGCCCCCGCCAACGGAAGCTGCCTGGTCAGGGGAATCGCTCATGATCCAATCCTCACATTCCAGGGCAGTCGCGCCCGTACGACGAACTCGGTTCCGGTGCGGGCGCCCACCAGGGTGCCGCCCGCCAGTTCGGCCCGCTCACGCAGGCCAGCCAACCCCAGACCTGCACCCGGCACCCCCGTGGGCTCGTTGCCCAGGGGATTGCGCACACAAATCTCCAGACCGCGCTCGGCATCGCCGTCCACCTCCACCAGCACCGGGAGCGACTGCGCGTGTTTGCGGGCATTGGTCAGGGACTCCTGGATGATGCGGTGCGCGTGGCGGGCGGTGCTGGGGCTCAATTCCGCAGAGCGTGGCCAGAACTCGTCGGGCACCCTCAACTGCACCCTGGCACCGGCTGACTCCTCCTGCGCCACCAGCGCGGGCAGGTCCAGCAGCGACGGCTGCGGCGGTGCCACCGGATCCGTCTCCTCGGCACGCAGCACTCCGAGCACCTCGCGCAATTCCTCCAGAGCCTGGTGGCTGGTCTCGCGGATCAGGTTCGCAGTCTCCCGCGATTCCTGCGGTGTCAGGTCGTCCTTGAAGGCCAGCACCCCGGCGTGCAGGCTGATCAGGCTGATCTTGTGCGCCAGAACGTCGTGCATCTCGCGGGCGATCCGGGCGCGCTCGGCGATCTGGGCCTGCGCGACGCGGGCCCCCTGCTCCAGCTGCGCCAGTTCCGCCGCCGTGCGCCAGGACCGCACGAGCTCGGCGCGAGCTCCTCGGTTCCATCCGATGGCCATCACGATGCCGAAGACGAGCAGCTGCAAGACCAGAAGGAAGGCCACACCGCCGGCGCCGCCGCGCAAGAGGGACCCATCGGCCGTGGCGTGACCGGAGACCACGAGGTCATTCACCACGCCGCCGATCATCCAGACGGTGCCGACGACCAGGACCTCGGGCCAGCGTCGCCGCGCCGCCAAGGCGAGCAGCGCCGCGAGGGCAGCGGGCAGAATCCCCGCGGAGACGAAGCAGGCCAGCAACAGCAGGCCAGTGACCACGCGCGGATGGCTGTGCCGCCAGACGATCGCTGGTGTCAGGACCAGGGTGACAAGCAGATCCACGCCCATGTAGGCGTGCGCGACGTGGGGCACCGGAAGGTCCAAGGCCTCGTACCAGACCGCGAGCCACAGCGACAGACCGATCGCGTAGCACAGCAGCACCCGCCACGCCTGGGACGCGATCCGACGCCAGCGCGGGCGTCGCTCGGTCTCGTAGCGGGCGGCCACCGCCACCACTGGGCTGCTCATGACGGTCAGTCTAGGGACCGGCCCTGACACTCTCGTCGCCCATGGCTTGCGGCACTTCCGGCAGCCAGCGCTGCTGGGCGACCCGAGCCGCAATCCGAGACTTCAGTAGGGGGCCTGATGGGCCACCGACCGATGCTTCCCCCCGCAACTGGTGCAAGGTTGGGGCCATGATCGTCGCAGACCGTCTCACCAAGAGCTATGGCCAGCAGCTGGCCGTGGACTCCGTGAGCTTTGCCGCCACCCCCGGGCGGGTCTGTGCCCTGGCCGGCGTGCTCGGATCGGGACGTTCGACGATCCTGCGGATGGTCTGCGGGCTGACCCCGCCCACCAGTGGTTCCGCCCTGGTCCTGGGACGCCCCTTCCAGGAGCTGCCCAATCCGTCGAGGCACGTGGGTGTGATGCTCGACGCCTCCGCCCAGCACCCCGGACGGACCGGGCAGGAGGTCTTGCAGCTGGCAGCCCTCGTCGCGGGGGTGCCGCGCACTCGCATCGAGGAGGTGCGGCAAGCCGTCCTGTTGGGTGCAGATGATCTGCGACGCAAGGTACGCGACTACACCGCGACCATGCGTCAGCAGCTGGCGCTGGCGGCCGCCCTGATTGGCCGCCCATCGGTGCTGGTGCTCGACGAACCGGCCACCCAGCTGGGAGCGCAGGGCCGCGCGCGCCTCGACGGCCTGCTGCGTTCGGTGGCCCGTGATGGTGGCACCGTGCTGTTCACCGCGCGCACGGTGGGCGAGGTCGAACTGCTCGCCGACGACGTGGTGGTCATGTCCGCCGGGCGCGTGGTGGCCGCGGGCTCCGTTTCCGAGCTGATGAGCGATCCGGGCAGTATCGCCGATTCCGAACAGCGCGACCTGCTGTTGCACACGCTGCTGACCGCGGGCATCGGCTGCCGAGTGCGGCCGGACCGCACCCTCGACGTGAGCGCGACGCCCGAGCGGGTAGGTCAAGTGGCCAGGGATGCCGGGATCGCCCTCACCGAGCTGCGGCGTTCTGAGCGCAGCCCGCTGGACAACTTGTTGGAAGCACCGCGAGACGGATCCGCCGGCTCCGACCTACGACGGGTGGTGGCATGACCATGGAGTTGATCGCCAGCAATGCCCACGCCACACCCGCGCCGCTCGTCGGCGCCCGCCCCGTACAGGCCCCGGGTGTCTCGCTGCTGCGCCTGACCCGCGTCGAGTTCCGCAAACAGGTCAACACACCGGCGGCCCAGGCGGTGCTGGTGCTGGTGCTGGTGGTGACCATCGCCACCATGGGGCCGGCGCTGTGGAGCGGGCGCCAGCAGGGCGTCGCGTTGGATGCCTTGCTGATCCGGGCCCTCGCACCGCAGGCCCTCCTGCTGCCGATCCTGGGAATTCTCACCGCCTGCAATGAGTGGAGTGAGCGCACTGCCCTGGTCACCTTCATCCAGGAGCCTCGCCGCTGGCGGGTGGTGGTGGCCAAGGTGACGGCCACCGCGGGACTCGCACTGGGCCTGGGAGTGCTGCCCTTGGGGTTGGTGTGGGTGGCTCAGCTGATGTCGTCGGTCCTGGCCCCCAACCACGTGCCCTCGCTGCAGGGGATCCCGCTCGCCCAGGTGTTGGCGATCCTGACGGCCCAGGTGCTGTTGGTCATGCAGGGCATCGCCTTGGGCATGGCGATGCTCAGCATCCCGCTCTCGCTGTTGGTGTGGGCCAGTTGCCCGCTGGAGGTCGTCTTCCTTCGGATGAATGACCGGCTGTCGCAGTCGCAGGAGTGGCTGAGTCTGTCCCTGGCGGCCCGGGCGATTGCGGCCAATGGGTCTCCGACGCTCACGTCCTGGGCACAGCTGGGCACGGCTGGCATCATCTGGGTCTTCGTGCCGCTCTCGGTCGGGATGGTCCGTGTGTACACCAAGGAGCTGCCCTGACGCCGCAGCCGACGACCATCGTGACCTTCCGCTCCCCTACCTGCCCGGTCACCCGCCGGGTTGTCGCCTGACCACACGTCGGGCACCTTGAGGCAGCAGGCCCGCACCGGATGGGTGCGGGGCCTGCTGCACAGGTCAGGACTGCGTGCAACTCAGAACGGGACGCGGATCAGTACTGGACGCGGATCAGAACCGGCGGCTGGAGCTCAGTACTGGACCGGGATCTCCGGGTCAGTGGTGATGCTGAGCCGCTCCTTGGCCAAGGTCTCCTCCACCTCGACGGCCGACCGCTGGGTGTCGACGATCAGCTGCACCTCTTCGTAGGGGACGGTGTCCACCACGACGCGCGGCACCTCCTGGTGCAGGACGTGCGTGGCCACCACCCGGCTGTTCACGGTGTCGGTGGAGCCGCGCACCGTCGACGGGTGGGCCGCCGGCACCGACTCGTCGGGGTACTCCACCACCAGCTCCTCACGCCGAACGGGAATGGTGATGGTGCGCTCCTCCGTGACGATGCGCCGGGTGACCTTCACCGTGGCCCACTCGTGCTTCTCGGCGTGCGCGACGATCCGCTCCTCGTGGCGCGTGACCTCGACGCCGTCGTCGTGCGTGCGCTTCATGCCGTCGTCGTGCGTGCGCACCGTGCCGTCTGCTCCTGCGGTGGTGAGTTCCTCGTCGCTCATGTCCGGCTCCTCCCGTGTGGATGGCGGACGCCCCGCGGCGGGCAGCACCCCGGAACGCTCCTGTCTGCTGTGGCAGTTCGCTGTGGAAATGGTGTCACGGCTCGCTGGCCACAACCTCCCCTATTCACCAATGGCTGAACGCTGGGCTCTGGTGGGACACTCCTCAACGCTGTTAGGTTCTCTGGAAGGCAGCACCGTGGCTGCCCCGAGCGGAGGACGGCATGACCTTCCACGAGTCGGTGGTCTACCAGATCTACCCCAAGTCATTCAGGGACTCGAATGCCGACGGCATCGGCGACCTGCGAGGAATCATCGAGAAGGTTGACCACATCGCCTCACTGGGTGTTGACCTGGTCTGGCTCAACCCCTTCTACCCGTCTCCCCAACGGGACAACGGATATGACGTGAGCGACTATTGCGCCGTCGATCCGGCGATGGGCACCATGGCGGACTTCGAGGAGCTTGTGGCCCGACTGGCCGAACACGGGATCGGCGTGATGCTGGACATGGTGCTGAACCACACCTCCACGGCCCACCCGTGGTTCCAGGCGGCCCTGGCCGGTGACCCGAAGTACCGGGACTACTACATCGTCCGACCCCCACGGCCCGACGGCGGTCTGCCCACCAGCTGGGGTTCGAAATTCGGCGGTCCGGCGTGGGCACCCTTCGGGGAGACCGGCGACTTCTACCTGCACCTGTTCGACGTCACGCAGGCGGACCTGGACTGGCGCAATCCCGACGTGCGCGACGAGATGGCCCACGTGGTGAACTTCTGGCGCGGCAAGGGCGTCAAGGCCTTCCGCTTCGACGTGATCAACCTGATCGGAAAGGCAGCCGAGCTGCGCGACGGCACACCCGGCACCGACGGCCGCGACGCCTACACCGACGGCCCACAGGTGCACGACTACCTGCAGGAGCTGCGTCGCAACAGCTTCGGCCAGGACCCGGATTCGGTGACCGTCGGCGAGATGTCGTCGACCTCGATCGAGGCCTGCGTCGGCTATTCCAATCCGACAACGGCGAGTTGGACATAGTCTTCAACTTCCACCACCTGAAGGTGGACTACGCCAACGGCCAGAAGTGGACCCTGGTGCCCCATGACCTGGCCGCCCTGAAGCGGATCCTCGACGAATGGGCCACCGGCATGCAGGAGGGCAATGGCTGGAATGCGCTCTTCTGGAACAACCATGACCAGCCGCGGGCGCTGGACCGGTTCGGCGACCCGCAGGACTTCCACGCACAGTCGGCGACGATGCTGGCCACCGTCATCCACCTGATGCGCGGCACCCCCTATGTGTACATGGGCGAAGAGATCGGCATGACCGATCCCGAGTACCTGTTGATGAGCGACTACGTCGACGTGGAGGCCCACAACGCCTACGCCGAGCTGCTCGCCACCGGTGAGAGCGCCGAGCGTGCCTTCCAGATCGTCCATTCCAAGGCCCGTGACAATGCCCGTACCCCGATGCAGTGGGATGACAGCCCCAATGCGGGTTTCACCGACGGCATTCCGTGGCTGCGCCCCACCAACCAGGACCGGATCAATGTGGCCGCCGAGCAGGACTCGGGGCGCATCCTGGGCCACTACCGTCGCCTGATCCAGCTTCGCAAGAGCGAACCCCTGATCAGCGCGGGCCGCTACGAGTCCTTCGACTCCGGACACGAAGCCGTCTTCGGTTACCTGCGCACCTTGCAGGAGCGCAGGCTGCTGGTGCTGGGGAACTTCCGCGGCGAGCCGGCCGGCATCCAGATTCCCCCCGAATTCGCCGACGGCACCCTGTTGATCGGCAATCACGATGACGCAGTCGTCTCCCGCGAGATGATGCTGCGCCCCTATGAAGCTCTGGGCATCGTCGTGGAGCCCTGAGCACCCCACTGGCGCCTACTGTCCCGGGCGCCGCCACGAATCCCCAAGGGAGAGGAACCCCATGACAACCGACGAGATCCCGCAGCTGCGGCCCGAAAGGCTCGTGGCACCGATGGCGGGCGAGGTGATCGACCTGGCCGACGTGCCCGATCCCGCCTTTGCCAGCAAGAAGATGGGCGACGGCTTCGCGGTGCGGCCCACCGGCAATGAGGTGGTGGCACCGGCCGACGGCACCGTCTTCATGTCTGCCAAGACCGGCCACGCGTTGGGCTTCCGCACCCCCGAGGGCCTCGAACTGCTGCTGCACCTGGGCATCGACACCGTCGAGCTGGAGGGCAAGCCCTTCGCCCTGACCGCGGCCAAGGGCCAGGAGGTGAAGGCCGGTGACTCGCTGGGCACCATGGACCTGGATGCCGTCGTCGCGGCGGGCAAGGACACCTCGGCGATCTTCATCATCACCAACACCAAGAAGCGCCTCGACAGCCTCGAGGTGAGCTTCGGTCCTGCCGAGCTGGGCGCGCCGGTTGCCACGGCGCAGGTGAAGCCCGCCCCCGCCAAGAAGGCCGCGGGCTCGGCCGCTGGGGCCGCGGCTGCTGGTGGAGCCGCGACTGCTGGGGCCTCGACAGGCTCGGCCGCCGTGGATGGGGGCTCGGCCACCGCCGATGGGAAGCTCCCCGAGCCTGTCAACACCTCGGTCCCCGAGCCTGTCGCTGCATCGTCGACCCCCGAGCCTGTCGAGGGGTCCGGCCACGCCGCGCTCGACCGGGAAACCCTGGACGGCTATGACCTGTTGGCCTACGACATCATCGACAACGTCGGCGGTGCCGACAACATCCGCTCGGTGATCCACTGCATCACCCGCGTGCGCTTCTACCTCAAGGACCAGAAGCTCGCCAAGGACGAGGTGGTGGCCAACCTCGACGGCGTCATCGACGTCGCCAAGGCCGGCGGCCAGTACCAGGTGGTGATCGGCCCGGCCGTCGAGGAGGTCTTCGACGCGGTGGTCAAGCAGCTGCCCCAGGTGGACAGCGTCTCGGCCGACGTCGTCGAGAAGGAGAAGCCCACCACCGCCGTCGGTTGGTTGAAGTACGGCTTCAGCGAGTTGATCGGCGTCATCACCGGATCGATGATTCCGATCATCGGCCTGCTGGCCGCCAGCGGTATCCTCAAGGGAATTCTGGCGCTGCTGATGAACTTCGAGGTCATCACCGGCGAGAGCTCCACCTACATGGCGATCAATGCCATGAGTGACTCGGTCTTCTTCTTCCTGCCGATCTTCGTCGGGTTCACCGCCGCCAAACGGCTGGGTTCCGACCCGATCGTGGTGGCCATCATCGGCGGCGTGCTCACCTACCCGACCATCGTGGAGGCCGCCGGCAAGGAAGGCTCCACCAGTTTGCTGGGCATGAGCATGAATGCCGACTTCTTCGGCATCCCCTACCCGCTGGCCAGCTACTCCTACTCGATCTTCCCGATCATCGTCGCCGCGTGGTTGGCCTCCAAGGTGGAGCCCTTCTTGAAGAAGATCATCCCGATGACGCTGCGCATGATCTTCGTGCCCTTCTTCGAGGTCTTCATCGTCTCCGCCGCGATCCTCTTGATCCTGGGCCCGATCGTCATGCTGATCTCCGGTGGCATTGCCGCCGCCATCCAGGGCGTCTACGACCTGAACCCGACCATCGCCGGCACCCTGATCGGCGGTCTGTACCAGTCGCTGGTGATCTTCGGCCTGCACTGGGCCGTGATTCCGTTGGTGGCCAGCGACATCGCCTCCTCGGGCCACTCCTACCTCAACGCCCTCATCTCGGCGACGATGGTGGCCCAGGGTGGTGCGGTGCTCGCGATCTTCGCCAAGACCAAGGTGGCCAAGATCAAGCAGCTGGCCGGTTCCGCGACGCTGGCTGCCTTCAGCGGCATCACCGAGCCCGCCATGTACGGCTTGAACCTGAAGTATGGCCGCGCCTTCATCACCGCTTCGATCGGCGGTGCCGTGGGTGGTCTGCTCACCGGTCTGTTCAACGTCAACATGTGGGGCTTCACCGGCTCGCTGATCGGGTTCACGTCGTTCATCAACCCGAAGGACGGCATCGACTCCAGCTTCTGGGGTTACCTGATCGCCTCCGCTGCCGCGCTGGTGGTCTCCTTCGTGCTGACCTACATGTTCGGCTTCTCCGACGCCGATCTGGATGGCGAGAAGGAGGTCAAGAAGGTGCGTTTGGGCTCGCGTGAGCCCAAGGGAACCTGATCCCTCGCCCCTTCGGTTCGAAGTGGGGAGGATTTCCACCGATGTCGGTGGGAATCCTCCCCACTTTTCGGTCCTGGCGCGGTGTTCGCTCCTGTGGCCCTTGGCGAATCGGTGATGCCCGCCCAGACGTTGCCCATCTGCGGCAGATAGCCTGCAGGCAGACGATCTGAGAGGTGGAGCCGCATGTCGCAAACCCATGCAGTGGACGGAATCCTGTTCGACAACGACGGGGTGTTGGTGAATTCCATCCCGACCGCCATGCGCATCTGGCGTGAGTGGGCCAAGCAGCGCTCACTCGGAATCGATCCCACCGTGGACTTTCCCCATGGAATGCCCGCCCGCGAGTACATCGCGACGCTCGTGCCGGAAGGCGAGGCGGACGAGGCCTACCGGGAGCTTGATGAGACCGAGATTGCCCACGCCCACGAGGTGGACGCGATCCCAGGTGCGGCCGAACTCACCGCCAGCCTGCCCGCCGATCGCTGGGTGGTGGTCACCTCCGCAGGTCGAGACCTGGCGACGGCCCGGGTGCGCGCCGCCGGGCACGACCCCCAGCAGATGGTGTCCGTGGACGATGTGACCAATGGCAAGCCCCACCCAGAGCCCTACCTGCGTGGTGCCGAACTGCTGGGTCTGGAACCTTCCCGCGTGGCGGTCTTCGAGGACGCCTCTGCGGGCGTCCAGGCAGCGCGAGCCGCGGGCGTCGGCCTGGTGGTGGGCGTCGGCGACCAGCTGGATCCCTCCACCGTGGACGTCCTCGTGCCCGACCTCAGTTCGGTCAGGCGGCTGCCGTCGGACGAGGGAATCGTGTTGGAGTTCGACGTCTGAGCTCCACCCTCTGGCATCGTTCCGCAGGGCACATAGCATCGAGTCAGACGCCGCAACCGCGCGGCGATGCGACGAGGAGGTCGGCATGGCTCTGCAGGAAATCGAGTTCACGTCCAGCAATGGGCGGGACACCATCCAGGCGTGGGTGTACACCCCGGTGCGGGATCCGCGCGCGGTGGTGCAGCTGATCCACGGCTTGGGCGAGCACTCGCGGCGCTACCTGCGGCTGATCTCGGCGCTGGTCGACGAGGGTTTCATCGTGGTGGCCGACGACCATGCCGGGCACGGCCGCACCGCCATGCGCGACGGGATCTGGGGCGATGCCGGCGAGGATGCCGCGCGCGTCGTGGTGGACGACGAGATGACGTTGCAGGCCAAGGTGCGTGAACTCTTCCCCCAGCTGCCCTATGTGGTCTTCGGCCACAGCTGGGGTTCGATGATTGCGCGTGTGATGGCCATCCGCCCCGAGGCGAAATTGGACGGGTTGGCGCTGTGCGGGATTGCCACGCAGATGAAGGGCATCGAGCAGTCGATGGACCGGACGTGGTTGAAGGAGGTCGGGACCGGGCCGCAGGCCGCCGAGCCGGCCCCCGACGAGCTGGTGGGCCAGCTGTTCGACGGTTTCCTGGACCGCATCGAGGAGGGCTCGCCGCAGACGGCGTGGGTGGCGCGCGACGAGGCCGTGGTCGCCGATCACGGACGCGACCCGTTCAACAACTTCGGCGCCCCGCTCAGCGCCCGCTTCCTCAAGGGCTTTGTCGACATCTACGACCAGGCCAATGCCGACGAGTTCTACACCTCCCTGCCGGCCGACCTCCCGGTGCTGATCCTGGCCGGCGACCAGGACCCCGTCGCCAACTTTGGCGAAGGCGCATATCACGTGGCCAATCGCCTAGTGGCGACCGGCCACCAGGACGTGCGGACCCGCGTGTGGAGCGGCCTGCGCCACGAGGTGCACAACGAGCCCGAGAGCCGGGATGAGTTGGTCGCCGAGCTGGTTGGGTTCTTGTTCCAGCTGGGCTAACGAATGCCTTGGTTCTCCGACAGTCGAGCGAGAATTTCCTGATCTGTGCGCTCCTTGTGCGCATCCGACGAGTAGCAGAAGCTGAGGTTGTGCTCGTCCCGCAGGAGCTCGAACAGGGCCGGGCGCAGCAACTCCGTCTTCTGCGAGTTGAAGGACGACCGACGCCCCGGACTGCCGTCGCCGAGTGGTGGGTTGCGCCTCATGTGTGTGCAGAAGACCTTCGAAGGGTCCTCTCCGTCCGTGACATCGAGGCGGTGAACGAGTGCGCGTCGCTCCTCTGGGGCCAGACTCTTCGGAAGCCTATCCGGAACGTGGCGACCCAACGCCGTCGCGAACTGCTCGCGCAGGTCACCAAGGTTTGGGACGTACGCAATCCCGAAGAAGCGGCGGAACTCGGTCAGGTCTGCGATGTCAATCATCAGTCCGCCTGAGTTGGCGGGCGCGGTCCAGCAGCGCGCCAGGTCATGCCGGTCGGCGAAGCACAGCTCGACCAAGGCGTACTGCGGCGCCGAGGATTGCGGAATGTAACGGTGTACGAACACGAAGTAGTCGTGCCGGGCATATGGAAAGGGGAAACAGGTGACTGCCCACCCTCGCTCCTGCATGGCGTCACGAAGCACCCGCAAGTTAACCAGCGAACCTGTCCTCATGGCCCCATTCTGCCCGAGACCGGATGATGCAGCAGGAAAATCGAACAACTGGCTTCCCTAGGTGACCCCCGGCGGCAAGGAGACTCGATGGAGCCGCCCAGGGGAGTCGAACCCCTGACCTACGCATTACGGGCTCTTCGGACCTGAGGTGGGGCGGGTAGCTGGGGCCTGGTGGTGTGAGGGGTCGGGGTCTTCGGCAGGATCAGCAGCGACCAAACTCGCTGTTCCAAGAAGACCCCGACTGTGTGTGAGCCTACCGACTACTGCCCTCGTTGTGATGCCTTGATCGACCTGCCCGGTCTGCACGTGATCGCTGTCGAGCGCGACGTTGACAGGATCACCGTGGAGGTCGAGACCGCCCCGGGTGAGGGCTACTGCCCTGACTGCGGCGTGCTCGCAATGTCTCATGGCCGCCGCAGTCGAGTATTGCACGATGTCCCTTTCGGCGATGCAGCCGTGGTGATTGTGTGGCGCACCCGCACGTGGCGCTGCCGCGAAGCCCTGTGTGGCAAGGGCTGCTTCACCGAACAAGACCCTGGCATCTGCGTACCGCGGGCGGTGTTGACCCGCCGCGCCGTCCGATGGGCCGTGGGGCAGCTGCGCCGAGAACACGCCTCAGTGCTCGGACTCGCGCGCCATCTCAGAGTCGACTGGAAGACCATCTGGCGTGCGATCAAACCCGTCCTGGAGGTGGCCGATGCTGACCCGGCCCGGTTCGACGGCGTCACCACCTCGGGGTGGATGAGCACGTCTGGCACCACAAGAACCCGAAGACTCGTGGACCGAAGATGCTCACCGGCATGGTCGACTTCACCCCCAGCGACGACGGCACTGCCCGGACTCGGCTGCTCGACCTGGTGCCGGGACGTTCCGGGACGATGTATGCCGACTGGCTCCACGCCCGCGGCACAGACTGGCTCGACCACATCGAGGTCGCTGCGCTGGATCCCTTCCGTGGTTACAAGAACGCGATCGACGACCACCTCGACGACGCCACCGCCGTGTTGGACGCCTTCCACGTCGTCAAGCTCGCCACGAAGGCCGTTGACGAGGTCCGCCGCCGGGTCCAGCAGGCCACCCTCGGTCACCGGGGCCGCAAAGGCGACCCACTGTTCGGTATCCAGACCATCCTGCGCTGCTCGGCCGACAACCTGTCCGACAAGCAGAAACACCGCCTCGCCACAGCGATCGAGGCCCACGAGGCCCATGAGGAAGTGTTCATCGCCTGGCAAGCAGCGCAACGCCTCCGGGCCGTCTACCACGCCGAGTCCGCGGCTGCTGGTCGGGCCGCCGCCCAGCAGTTGCTGGACGCGTTGCCGACCTGCCCGATCCCGGAGATCGCACGCCTGGGTCGCACCCTCAAACAATGGCGCGACGCGTTCCTGGCCTACTTCGACACCGGCGGAGCATCCAACGGCCCCACCGAAGCGATCTGTGAGTCTGGGGGTGGCTGGTCTGGGATCGGCTGGTCAGGATGGTGTTGGTCGTGCTGACGCGGATGTGACCCTCGAAGCTATTGGCCCATCGCGGTGGTGCCTTTCCGTTGAATTGTCCATCCCGTCGGCGCGGCCAGCATCGTCCGGCCCACCTCGATGACCTAATCAGGAGACTGTCCAACGTAACGGTTGTGACCCATCACAGATGTGTCTCGACGTGACCTCTTCCCGAACGATGCCGGCCGCGGGCGACCACCGCCCGCCCATTCACGATCCAGGAGGCCACCGATCACCATGACCATCGTCGCTCACCATCACCCGTTCGTCATTGGCGTGGACACCCACGCCCGCACCCACGCGCTGGCGATCCTTGCCTGTCCCACCGCCGAAGTCGTCGACCAAGCACAATTCCCGACCACCACCGCCGGCCTGCGACGAGCGTTGGCCTGGGTCGGTCGTCGCACCGCTGGAGACCTCGATGTCCTGTGGGTCATTGAGGGCACTGGGACCTATGGGGCACGACTGGCGCACGCCGCCACCGAAACCGGCTACACCGTGGTCGAGGCGCCCCGCATGAACTCCCGCAACAACCGCGGCCTTGGCAAGTCCGACCCGCTCGACGCCCAACGCATCGCCGCTGCAGCGTTGCCGCTGGATCATCTCAAGCTACGCATGCCACGAGCCGACGACGGCGTCAGAGCTGCGATCAAGGTGCTACTGACCTCCCGCGACCACATGAGTACCGAACGCACCGCCACCATCAACGCCCTGACCGCGCTGCTTCGCATCGTCGATCTGGGCATCGACGCGCGACGACCCCTCAACCACAGCCAGATCACTACCGCATCCGGATGGCGACCCCGCAGCGAAGACCTCGCCACTGCAACCGCCCGCGGTGAAGCCACACGCCTGGCGAGACGGATCATAGACCTCGACCACGACCTTGCCACCGCGAGCAGACGCATCCTCGAACTCCTGCGCATGAGCCCTGCCTCCGTGCTGCTCGAGGAACCAGGGATCGGGCCCATCACCGCGGCCGTCGCATTCACAGCGTGGTCGCATCCCGGACGGGTCCGCTCCGAAGCCGCCTTCGCCAGTCTCGCCGGGACAAGCCCGATCCCAGCATCCTCCGGCAACACACAACGTCACCGCATCAACCCCGGCGGGGATCGCCGTCTCAACCAAGCACTCCACATGGCAACAGTCACACGCATGCGCATGGATCCCCGCACCCGCGCCTACGTCGCACGCCGCAGCGCCGAAGGACGAACACCCCGAGAGATCCGCCGCTGTCTCAAGCGCTACCTCGCTCGAAACATCTACCGAAAACTCAACACGGCCGCAGCCAACTGCACCCCGAGCCCTGCTTGACAGACATAGGAGATTCAACGGGCTCATCGAACTCCACCGCCGCATCGCCAGAGGCTTCCGCAATCGCGACAACTACCGACTACGCTGCCTACTCATCGCCGGAGGCCTGGACACCTGACCCCACCTCAAGTCCGAAGAGCCACTCATGGTGTGCTCCTTCGAGAGATGACTCTGTTCGGTCTCTCCCCCGGCACACGCGGGCGTGTGCTGTGCACTTGTCCTTCAAACGTCTAGCTGCTCACAGGGGCTCGCCGCAGCTAGCGCACACGGTCTCGCCCTCCTCGTAGATCTGGCCGCAGCAGTAGCTGGTGCCAATCCCCGATTCACCGTCATGCTCTGCAAAGCAGAACTTGCAGAGGTCGCTGACATCCTCGTTGTCGTTGACATCGCCACATGCAGCACAGAGAACTGGGGCATCATCTCCCTCGGTCACGTCAGCACCTGTGTGATTGCCGAGCAATCTGCCGAAGAGCCCCATCGCCGCTTCCTATCGTCGTGAATAGTACGGTCAGCATACAAACGGACGCAGCACGAGCTGACACTCAGCCTCAGAATGTCCAACCCTCGCTTGTGATCACACGCACGAGGGCTCCGTGCGGGACCTGCCTCTTGTCGCAAACATACGGAATCTTGGGCTTCGCGGGCCCGCCGCCCTTCTCGCCCGTGATGACGGTCCCGTCGAGGGCTTCTGCCACCGCAATCACGAACGGGTCAGCGCCATTCTTGCGCCCTTGCTTGGCCCACTGTGGGTAGTCGCGCATGATGGCACCGACAATTGCAGCCACGGCTGCATCCGTGTTGCGGATCGCCTGATTGCGCGCCGCATTGACATCCTCGCACCAATCCTTGGTGGCCGAGGCGACGCGAATGGCCTCCTTCCAAGCCTCTTCCGAGATGAGGAGTCGACCTTGCGCGATGAGGTCATCAATCTTCTCCCAGAGGGCCGGGAAGTTCTTCTGTGGGTAGAACCTCTCGAGACCATCGATCAGCGCGCTGGTGTCGAAGGAGTACAGGTTCGTCATCAGAATGCCCCTACCATAGTTGCCAGCTTGGGCACCTTGTCGAATTTCACGTCCAGCATGACAGCCAGGTCGCGTGAGCTGACAGCATCTTCGCCATAAGCCTGGAGCACCTTACGAATGAACGGGCGCCCCAAGTCGCGCACCTTGAGCTGATAGTAGATGGGAGCCTCCCCGTCCCTCGAAGCTTTTTCATCCGCCTTGTACGACTTGTAGGCCTGACGAAAGGCCGGACGCAACTCGAAGTATTCGTCCCAGGTCACCTTGCCCATGGAAACGAAGCGCAGGGTGGCAGCCTCGCCGCTCGCGCCGAACTCCTTGCCGAGTGCAGACATCTGTTGGACGGTCAAGGGGCGCGTGAGATGCACGAGGAGTGCATTCATTTCCCCCCAGGGCATCAAGGCAGCTCCCGCGGCGGCATCGCACAACCGCTCAACAGCCTTGTCGGACTCCTGCTGCAGATCACAAAGTCCGCTGGCACGAAGGCCGACATGTACGAGCTCGTGGAGCAGCGTGAAGATCTTTCCTCGAGGCCAGTCAGCACCGTTGAGGGCGATGACCGGAAATTGATCCTCGGCCAATGAAAAGCCGCGCATGGCGTCAGCGGAAACGTTCTGGACCTGGATCACCAAGACTCCCAGACGCTCGACCCTGTCCACCAAGAGGCGCAACGTCTCGTCTGGCCGCTGCAGCTTGCCCGTCGACAACGAGTCAATCTTCAGCAGCGACCGGAGTAGCGAGCCGATCTTCTCAGGCCCGTCAGTCTTCGAGAAGCTGAACTTCGGGCTACGCGACTCGATCTCCTCGCCCAACAGTTCCGAGATCTCCAACAAGTCCTCGCGTTGCTGTCTGGCACGGATGATGGCCTTCTGGAGGGCAGCCGGCTGTACATGATCCTGCTCACTAGGCCGGCGGAAGTCGGGCAACGCGGGCGTGACTTCATCTCGCGGCGGCTCGGGCATCAAGAGCGCACCCAAGGGGCGCGAGTAGACCTTGGCCAGCTGGCGCAGCTGGTTCATGGTGGGGTTCAACAACCCGTCTTCCCACTGCTTCAGTTGGTCGACCTTGACGCGAAGACGCTCAGATGCGGTTTCTTGGTCAAGGCCAGCGGTTTGACGAGCCCACTGCAGCACCTCACCGTTGACAGGGATTCGCGTGACCATGAGCGACTCCCCTCGTCTCGATGCTGCGCCTTGTCGGATGCGATCCTAGTTCAGTGAACGCCTGCTTGCCGGGACATTGTGAGTTCTGGTCAGCGCTACTCAAGGTAGGTGACCCTCTCCCCCGGCAGGAAGTCCTCCTCACCAGGGGACACAGCCCACAGCAGGATCGGCCAGCCGATGACGTCGGTGATCTCGCGGCCGATGCGCCCGAGGTCACTCGCGGTCATCTCTTGTCGTGGGACGACGTAGACCTCGAGGGCTACGCCGGGCGGCAGGGTGCGGCCCGACGCCACCAGACCTGCGACACGCGGGTGGTCGAGGCCGGCCGCGAGACAGAGGTCGCGCAGCTGGTCAGCAACAAGAAGGAGGTCGAAGGAGTCCATGCGTGTCAGACCCCTCCGCGGCCACCCTTACCGCCCTTGCCTGCGTTCTTGGTCGAGCGAGTGCCAAACCCCTCCCAGATGGCTGCCTGGAAGTCCGCGTTGTTCCGCTCACGGCGACGCTTCTCCCTGGCCGGGTCAAACTGCTCGACGGCCTCGTCATACGTGATCTGGGCGAGTGAATCCACAGCAGTGTTCGTGAGCTCCTCACTGCCATGTCGAACGATGTGCCTGTCGTCCACCAGTTCCCAGACGACGTCTGCCAGCTTGTTCTGCTTGATGACACTCATGCCATGCGACCCGTCACGTCGTACTCGAACAACGACTTGTTCGAGTTCCTCTTTCTAATGACCTCGACCTTCACATCCGTGAAGCCAAGATCCTTCAGCATCGTTGCGTACCAGTCTTGGGCGGGAACCACATGGCCGTAGAATGTTGAATTTCCGACGATGTAGGACACTCGACCCCCGTCCTTGAGGATGCTTGGCACCCATTGGAAGTGCTGCCACATGTCCACGAAGTACTTGTGAACGTAGTTGGCGAGCACAGGGCCGTTCTTGCCTCCATCGGCTCTGATCGACTCGCAGACCTGCATCATGGCCTCGTCCGCAGGCGTGGAGAGTTCAGCAGACCATGCTCCGACCTTGGTGGTGGCCGAACCCCACGTGCCTCCGATGGCCTTCCAGTCGAGATCGCCGGCGTCTGAAGCTACGTCCAGGTAGCGAAGCCAGTACATGTAGGGCCTGAGCTCTCGGATGTAGGACATTCGGTTCACATAAGGGGGTGAGGTCAAGAGAACATCGGCCTTGCGGAGGCCTTCGGGTGAGACGTCGTTCCCACGACTGTCGCCCAGAAGGACGGCTCCTTCGCCCATGAGGTCAAGCCTGGCGCTCTCGACGATGGTTCCCAGCTCGGCGGTGAACGAATCCAAGGTCCGGGCGACATCGTCAAGTTCGAACAACACCGCTTCCCCGTCGCTGGCTTTGAACGACATCGACTGATGGTTGAAGGCGGCGTTGCTGGAAGCGATCAGGGTTCGACACAGCGCGATTTCCATAAGATCGCGGACTTGACCGTGGTGCTTGTCGATAGCTGAACGCAAACCCTTGAGAGCATGCAACGCTCCAGGACTCCACCACTTCTCGATCTTGAACAGCGATGGCTGCCAGAGGTCAGCAGTCGATTCAAGGCTGCGTGCGAAGGCAACGGCGTGGTGCCCTGCCTCACGGGTCTGCTCGAGCGCCTCGGGCGAGTAGTGCGCCATCTTGGTGTTGCCCAACCACACGAGGAATGGGTTGACATCGACCGATTGACCGTAGTGCCCAAGCTCGGCCGCGGCCAGAGGGGTCGTCCCGGTGCCCGAGAAGGGATCGGTGATGACCGCTCCACTTGGCAGTGTCGAGATTCGCTCACGGACGAGCTTGACCCCGTAGGCCGGCGTGAGCCGAAGCCATCCATGACGGCCCACGCCCATGTTGGCCTTGAACGTCATGTGTTCGTTGCGAGGCAACGACCGACGGGATGGCAAGGCAGATGTCACTTGGGCTCCAATAGCGATTTGAGGATCTTTTCAACGTCTTGACGAAGCAGCGCTGTGTTGCGTTCGAAGAAGGCCGGGAGGTCGTATCCGACCACATCGTCCAGGAAGCTGTAGGTGCTTGTCTGGGCGTCGCGCTGGCCTACTGTACCCATGAGCACCGACCAGTTGCCGACCATGTACCGGGCACGCACAGCATGGTTGATCTGGGTGCTCATGATCACCAACACAGGCAGGTAGCCGTGTCCGAGTGCTTGGGCAGCGTTGGCCAGGTCTCCGTTCTGACGCTTTGAATCAGCGCTCTTGTAGCCTTGGCGCACCTCGAAGACGGCACCCTTCAGCGGGGTGCTGATGTCGAGTAGCGCTTGCTGCTGCTGGACCCACTGGCTGATCCGGTCCTTGGCGGCTGCGTCCTGTACATCGTTCAGGTCGACCCGTCCGTCCAGTTCCAGCTTGCGGCTCTTCAGGGGCTTGCCCGGCTGATCCGGGTCAGGCTCAGGCAGGTACTCGTAGGCCCACTTGACCTGCTCGGCCGCCAGGCCGAGCTGATCTCGAAGAATCTGACGGAAGAGTCGCTCACAACCGATGCCAAGCTGCCGGTACACCGAGGTCATGCCTCCAGCAGCCTTGTGAGCGGCATACATCAGCGGCGAGTCAAGTCCCATCCAGTGATACAGCGGATCATCCCCGTAGAGGATCGTGAACTGGTCAACATCGACGTTGTCCTGTCCACCCATCTTTGGCCGATAGTCGGCACACTTGCGCAAGGGCGCCAGCAGCAATTCGCAGTACTTGGAGTCCTGGAGGGATTCAGTCATGACAGGACTCTAGGGCCAGCCCTGCCCTCTCGACGTGGCGACTCCCCAGTCCAGCGCTGCGGTGGATAACCATGGAACGCAGGACGTGAGCTGACCGGTGAGCTGACTGACGCACAAGAAGGGATTCCCGCATCTGCGGGAATCCCTTCTGTGCAAGACCTTCCAAGAACTTCCAGAGCCACCCAGGGGAGTCGAACCCCTGACCTACGCATTACGAGAAGCATCAGGAGGCACTGGAGATCTGCTCCTCTGGGTGATCATCGTCCCGTGGCGTCCCCCTGCGACCCGCAAAGCCCTGCCGTTTGGCTGCAACTCTGGCTGCACTTTGAGGTCTCGCTAGAGGGGCAGTCTCTGCGTGCGGCGCTTCGCCCCTAGCCCGAGGGGTTAGCCGCGCCGAGGGACCACCGAGTGATCGCGGCACCGCTCCGGCACCGCGAGACGCAGCCGGGGGTCCCTCGATGGCCTCATTCGCCTCGTCTAAGCCCATCGGCCTTTCTAGAGGCGCGTGCCGCAAGAGGTTAAGAGTGGGTGGATGTCACGAATGGGCAGACGGATGAGCTGTGATGCCATAGGATCGTCATGATGGAAGGAGCGATCCCGTGACAACAATTCATGTCGGACAGCCCACCGACGCCCAGTCACTGCCACCAGGCCATTTCCTCTTGGCGCACGATGGATGGAACGACTGGTGGGAGTACGAGACGCTCTACCTTCTCCGCTACAAGACACCCGCCAATGAAATTGAGAATATTGGGTGGGTGAAAGTAGCCTCCAAAGAATTCGAGGGTCGAGTACCCAAACTAGAAAAGATCATCACCAAGAATAACTCTGGAACTTTCTCCTTGGGTCAAGATGTTTCCTACTATAAGAATCTTCGCGCGATAGTACCAGAAGAAGCGGAAACTGTCCTGAAGCTCCTTGGCGATATTGCGTATTCTGATGAAATAAGACGCAGAGTCTATCCATTAGGAGTAACCACTCGGTCACTCCTCCGCAGCGTTGGGAAGGAGACGCTTGAGGGCCAGCTCAAACGAGCATCCCGGGGAGGAGCAATGCTCACCCCCTATGATTTCAAGTTCTCCCGCCAAGAATCATCCCGAATGGGGGCAGTGGAACTGCAATTCGCTGTGAAGCCCGACTCGCAGCCGCCGACTAATCTGCAGATTCTTATCGGACGCAATGGCGCAGGAAAATCGACGCTTCTGACGCAGATCTTGAACACTTTTCAAAACCGAGAGAAGCTCGGCGTCAAGATCACCAACCTGGTTGTAGTTTCCTTCAGCGCTTTCGACTTTTTCGGAACCCCCCTAGAGGCCGAAGGCGCGAAGCGACCGGTCGAATTCATCGGCCTAAAGAAGCCGATGGAGGATCCCTTTGATCCAACGGAACTCAAGTCCGACGTGGATCTTGGCGCCGAACTCAAGAAATCCCTCACCGAATGCATGGCCCAGCCAAGGAGATCTCGACTCATCCGCGCCATCGAAATTCTGGAGAATGATCCGATTTTCGCGGAATCAAAGATTTCCGAGTCGCTGGCATCAGAGCGTACCCCCAAGGAGATTATTAACGAGGTTGCCGAGAAGTACTGGCGCTTGAGCTCTGGACATCGCATTGTATTTCTCACGACAACTAGGCTTGTCGACTCAGTTCGCGAAAAGAGCCTAGTGCTAATTGATGAGCCAGAGGCACACCTGCACCCTCCCTTGCTGAGTGCATACATGAGAGCACTGAGCGATCTCTTGATCGATCGAAACGGGCTGGCAATCATTGCTACTCACTCGCCCGTTGTTCTGCAGGAAGTTCCACGCTCCTGCGTGTGGAAGGTGACGCGGTCTGGCCGTCAAACGGCGGTCGCCCGGCCCGATATCGAGACTTTCGGAGAGAACGTCGGGACTCTCACGCATGAGATTTTCGGACTCGAGGTCGAGGGAACGGGATTCTATAGGCTGCTCCGCGACATGACCGAGGACCTCGGCTCCTACAAGGCAGTCCTGAAGGCGCTGGATAACCAACTCGGTAAAGAGGGACGCGGACTGCTGCGTGCAATGACTCTTCTCGCAGAAGAGGGGGTGAGTTTTGAGTAATGTGGCAGCTAGAACCGCCCACACTTACCGTCGATGATATCGTCGAAGCTTGCACCCAAGGACGCACAAGTTTGACAAAGAGACGACTCTCCGCGGCCAAGACTGATCTCCAGATCATTTCCCAGAATTATCAGCGAGCCGCGGCCATGAGCGAATGTTGGAGTCTAACGCCAAAAGAATGCACGTCACGCAAAGTGACTAAAACTGACATGGAGAAGGCCTACAACAATCTCCTCGTAGGCGGGTCCGGCTGCGATATTTATGACAAAATTTTGGCAAGCGCTAAATTGACTCGATGCACATACTGCGAACGCCTTGATGCAGATACATTGGATCACTTTTTACCCATTAGCAGCTATTCGGCACTGGGATTGGACCCCTGGAATCTGATACCCGCCTGCCAAGCATGCAATAAGAAGCTCTTGGCTCTTACCGCAGACACTGCTTTAACCGAACATATACACCCATACTTTTGGCGCGACGATGCGCGATGGCTCTCAGGCAAGGTACTGAGATACGAGGAGCCTCTCATCGATTTTTTCGTTTCCGCGCCAGATGACTGGGATGGCACTACGACCGCGCGCGTAGTTAATTACTTCACCGCATTGAACCTACGTGGACGATACATGAAAGCCTCAGCGGGTCGGGTTATCGAGGTCGCCGACTCCCTTCTAGCTGGAACCGAGGTTCACGCGGGAGATCTATCAAACGCACCCGAAGTGTTGCTGAACTCTGCCGATAAGGATGCGAATAAGCTAGGGGAAAATCACTGGGGGGTCGTTCTCCAACGCACACTCGCAGCAGATAGTTGGTTTTGCGATGTGTGGCTTCCACGCTACGCAGAAGGACTCGAGTGACGGCAGCGGCGGGCTCGCAGCGAGCGCAGCGAGCGAGGACACAAGCCGGTGTCGACCCCGAGCGCAGCGACGGGCTTGATCTCATAGAGCACAAGTCAGCAGCACGCTCGAGTGAGGGCCACAGAGACATGTGAGCGCACAAGCAGTGGCGCCCTCAGTGCGCCTCAGGGGAAGAACCGTCGCCCTCTTCGTCGGTAGAGGCTGGCGCCGTACGATTCCAACTGCGGCACCCAGACCGACATCAAGGGCATTGTTGCCGGGACGCCCGACGCTGATCGCGCCGTCCGTTACCTGGTGAAGTACCTCAACAAGTCGATTGCCGAGCCCTTCGCGGATGACGACGCCGACGCCGCCTATGAGGCGCACATCGACCGGCTCCACTGCGAACTGCGCTGGCTGCCCTGCTCCGAACAGTGCTCCAACTGGCTCCGCTACGGGGTGCAGCCCGCGGGGGCCGCTGAGGGGATGGTTCCTGGATCCTGCCCGAAGAAGCACCACGATCGTGAACACCTCGGACTGGGTGGCCGTCGCTGCCTCGTCTCCCGCAAGTGGACCGGCAAGACGCTGAAGCGCCACAAGGCAGACCGTGCCCAGGTGGTGAAGGAGGCCCTGCTCAATTACGGCTACGTGGCCCCGGAAATCGAGCGTCTCTCGGCAGAAGTCCTGGCCGACGACGGCAAGCCGCGCTACCTGTGGACGCCCAAGCAGGCGAACCCGGCCACGTACTCGCGGATCATCATGCGCGGGATCCAGGAGAAGCGCCTGTGGATCAGCCAGTACTCCGAGGCCAAGACGTTCCAAGCTGCCGTCGAACGTCAGGCGCGGAGCGAACTCAAGACCAACGCCCCGGTCATCAATTCAGCAACTCCGCCGTAGCGCTGGCAGCTGGTCCCGCATGAACCCTGTCGCCGGCGCGAGCCAAGCGCATTTGCGCATGGTCCGGCTGTGTGAAAGCGCTCATCTCCCTTGCCGACGTTCTCATCAACGTCCTCAGCACCACGGTTGAACTTCCCCTTCTGGAGCAGTTCGACATCCTCCTCGAAGCCCTCTCAGAGGCACTGCGCCCCTGGGACGAACTCCGCCCTTGGATCAAAACCCCACGAAAGGAACCCCTCCATGGAAAAGCTCATGGTGACCGTCGCCGAAGTCGCACAGATGCTCGGCGTCTGCCGCAACCGCGTGTACGAACTCATCTACTCCGGCCAACTTGCCTCCGTGAAGATGGGCCGCTCCCGCCGGATCGCTGTTGACGAGCTCAAGCGCTTCGTCGCGGCCAGCACCGAGGCTGCGGCATGAGCCAGTCCGGGAACCGTCGCGGCAACGGTGAAGGAGCCGTCTACAAGACCGGGGCTGGCGCCTGGCGCGGCTACGCGGATCTGGGTTGGAAGGACGGCAAGCGGCAGCGCAAGTACGTCTCCGGCCGGACCAAGGCCGACGTACAGCAGAAGGTCCGCCGCCTGATGACGCAGGCTGAGGAGGGCACGGTCATCGCTGGCCGGTCGCCCACCCTGCAGGCTTGGCTCACCCAGTACCTCGACGAGGTGGCCTCCCAGACGGTGCGCCCGTCCACCCTGCGCCGGTACCGGCAGGAGGCGCGGTTGTACATCATTCCCGTGCTGGGGAAGCTCCGTCTGGACAAGCTGACGCCCCACCACATCTCCGACTTCTACCAGCTGATGGGCCGTCGGCTGTCGGCTGGCAGCGTTCGTCGGCTCCATGCCCTGCTCCGTCGCTCCTTGACCGTGGCCGTGCGGTGGAAGCTGATGGCCAGCAATCCCGTTCTGGCGGTCGATCCCCCGTCGGTCACTCGGCAGGAGGTGAAACCGTGGACCCTGGAGCAGACCCGCGCGTTCCTCGTCTTCATCGAGTCCCGGCCCATGGCGGCACGCTGGCAGTTGGCGGTGGTCCTCGGGCTGCGCCAGGGCGAAACCCTCGGCCTCTCGTGGGAGGACATCGACTGGGCCGGACAGACGCTGCGGATCCGCAAGGCGCTGAGCTACCGTCCCGGTGAAGGCTTGGTCCTTGGTGAGCCGAAGACTGCCCGGTCCCGTCGGACCATTCCGCTGCCCGAGCCGCTCGTCCGCTCCCTCAAGACCCACCGGGCCGAACAGGACCAGCAGCGGGCCGAGGCTGGCGACGAGTGGGAGGAAACTGGCTTGGTCTTCACGACTGCACAGGGCAAGCCGCTGCATCCGCGCAACGACTACCGGACCTTCCAGCACCACCTGCGGGACACCGGCCTGCCGCCCATCCGGCTGCACGACCTGCGCCATACGGCCGCGTCCAACATGCTGACGGAAGGCATCCATGCCCGCGTGGTGATGGAGACGCTCGGCCACTCGACCTTCGACCTGACGATGAACACCTATAGCCACGTGGCTCCCAAGGTGTCCCGCGAGGCTGCCGACACTATGGCCGCCGCATTGTGGACGTAGGGACAGGCGGACTCGATCAACTGGGAACCTTGACCGCAACAACTCCATTTGCAGGCCTCACCAGCCTGCCGCTTTGAAGCAGTACCCCAGGTTTCCAACCAAACCGACAGAAGGAAGCAGCAGAATGGTGAGCCAGCAGGAACCGATGACCTTAGAAGCCGTCTTCAACGCCCCGTGGATCGACGATGATCCCAACACGCAGTACCGCGTCACGTTGACGTGGGAGCTGATCCAGAGGCCTCTCAGCCCTGCCGACCCGCGCCACTCCAACGATGGTGCACAGACCGCCGACGTGGAAGAGCCGCGAACTCAGTTAGTGGTGAGCCTCTCCATCCCCGATATCGAGACGGTGCAGCGTGTCAAACAGCACTTCGGCATGACCACCGCAGACGCGCTCCTCCATGCCGTCGATCTGGACACCGAGGAAGCTTCACGGCTGGTAGCTGCCCATCAAGGGTCAGAAGCGGACGCCCTGACCCTCTTCCGGTTCGCGGGCACCTCGAAGAGCCGGCGCCCAGCCGCACCCTGCAAGCAGTTGAGCTGTCGCTTGCTCGAAAGCGATCTGGCCGTGATCGACGAACTGGTGGAGGCCACGGGCGCATCCAGTCGCCGCGAGCTGTTCGAGGCCTGTGTCCCCTCGCTGCCTAGTCGCCTCGGCATGCACTGAGCCACAGGCACCGATGCCCGTCGATCTCGCCGGAAGGCCAAAAGCTGCAACATTTGCTGCAATCCGCGAGATTGGCGGGCGTTCCCGCTCACTGGACAAATGAAAAAGCCCCCTGACAAGGGGACTTGGTGGAGCCGCCCAGGGGAGTCGAACCCCTGACCTACGCATTACGAGTGCGTTGCTCTACCAACTGAGCTAGGGCGGCACGCCCGCCGGAGCGGACCAGAGAACTATAGCCGGTCCGCGGGCTCGGACGCGAAACGAGCCCGCGGCTGACATCCGTCGGCCGGCCTCACCAGAGTTGTCAGAGGCTTGTGCCAACCTGGTCCTCATGAGTCACCACGGCGCGGAAGCCGGCCTGTACGAGAGCCTCATCACACGCGCCCTCGCCGACGAGTTGGCCGCCTCACCGCTGTCCGCCGACTACGGCGACATCGACCCCGCCGACCAGCCCGACGTCCTCGCCCGTCACCTGGCCGAAGCCCTGCGTCGCCGCCTGCCGCGCAACCCCGACGAGCGGGTCGCCGTCGTGAAGCAACTTCTGGACCTGCTGGATTCTCCCGAAGACGAGCCGCTGGCTCCCATTCGGCAGCTCACGCGTCTCAGCCCCGAGGCTGGCCCTGGAACCCGAGCGGTCACTCACCTGCGCCCCAGCACTCCCCTGTCCGACGTGGCCCTTCTCACCAACGCCCCCGGCGAACCCAACCTCGGCCACGAACTGCGCGCGGAGATGGCCTCGGCGGACCGGATCGACCTGCTTTGCGCCTTCGTCCAGTGGCACGGCCTGCGCTTCCTGGAAGCCGAGCTTGCCGACGCCCGGGAGCGCGGCGTCCCCATCCGCGTCGTCACCACCACCTACATCGGCGGCACGGAACGCCGCGCGCTGGACCGGCTGATCGAGGAGTTCGGCGCCGAGGTCCGCGTCCAGTACGACGCCCGCGTCACCCGCCTGCACGCCAAGGCGTGGCTCTTCCACCGTCGCTCCGGCTTCGACACCGCCTACGTCGGCTCCTCCAACCTGTCCCGCGCCGCCCTCGTCGACGGCGCAGAGTGGAATGTGCGGCTCTCGTCAGCCAGCACAGGGCACCTGCTGGACAAGTTCGCCGCCACCTTCGAGTCCTACTGGAACAGCGACCAGTTCCAGCCCTACCGCGGGCCCATCGACGCCGACCGGCTCGACCAGGAACTGGCCCGTGCCAAGGGCATCAAGCAGGGCTCATCCGAGACCCAGATCTCCGGTCTCGAGGTGCGTCCCTACCCCTACCAGCAGACGATCCTCGACGCGCTGGCCTCGGAGCGCACCGCGCATGACCGCCACCGCAACCTGATCGTCGCCGCCACCGGCACGGGCAAGACCGTGATGGCCGCCCTCGACTACAAGTCCCTGTGCACCGGCCCCACGCGCCCCACGCTGCTCTTCGTTGCCCACCGCCGCGAGATCCTCACCCAGTCGCGCCGCACCTACCGCGAGGTCCTGGGCGACGGCATCTTCGGTGAACTGTTCGTCGATGGCAACCGCCCCGAGAAGTGGGATCACGTCTTCGCGAGCATCCAGTCGCTGTCTGGCTACGGGGTGGAGAACATCCCCGCCGACGCCTTCGACGTCGTGGTGGTTGACGAGTTCCACCACGCCGAGGCCAGCACCTACCGTCGGCTCCTGGAGCACTTGCAGCCCAAGGAATTGCTGGGCCTGACCGCCACGCCGGAACGCGGTGACGGGCTGGACGTGCGTGGCTTCTTCGGCGGCCGGGTGGCCGCGGAGCTGCGCGTCTGGGATGCCATCCAGAGCGGTCTGTTGTCGCCCTTCCACTACTTCGGAATCAGCGACGGCGTTGACCTCACCCAAGTGAACTGGCGCCAGGGCCGCTACGACATCAACGAGCTCGAGAAGATCTACACCGGCAGCGACGCCCGGGCACGCCTGGTGCTCAATCAACTGCGCGCCAAGGTGATGAATCCGGGCGCCATGAAGGCCATCGGCTTCTGCGTCAGCGTCAACCACGCGCACTTCATGGCCGACGCCTTCCAACGCGCCGGACTCCCGTCAGTGGCGCTCACGGGTGCCCATTCCAGTGCGGAACGCGACGCCGCCGTCGCCAAGCTGCGTGCCGGCGAGCTGTGCTGCATCTTCACCGTCGACATCTTCAACGAGGGCGTCGACATCCCGGAGATCGACACCGTGATGCTCCTGCGCCCCACGGAATCCCCGACGATCTTCCTGCAACAGTTGGGCCGCGGTCTGCGCACCAGCCCCGGCAAGGACGTGCTCACCGTCCTGGACTTTGTCGCCCAGCACCGCAAGGAGTACCGCTTGGACCTGCGCTTCCGCGCCCTGACGGGGCATCGTGGCAAAAAGCTGGAGAAGCAGGTGGACCAGGGCTTCCCCCTGCTGCCATCGGGTTGCCAGATCGTGCTGGACCGCGTCGCACAGCAGACGGTTATGCAGAACCTCAAGGACAACCTGCAGATGCGCTGGCCGCAGCTGGTCGGCGAGCTGCGCTCCGAACCCACGGCTTCACTGCGCGACTTCCTTGACGACAATCACCTGGAGCTCAACCAGGTGATCCGCCCCTCGGCAAACCGCAGCTGGACGCACCTGCGCGCCGACGCCGGTCTCATCGAGCCCTTGTCCCGTGAGGATTCCCAGCTTCTGCGACGAGTTCGTGCCGTCACGCACGTCGACGATCCGGTGCGCGCCGCGGACTACCAGGCGGTCCTCGAAGGCCGGGAAACCCGCAGCCGACGACTCGCAGAAATGATGTTCTGGACCATCTGGCCCGATGGCGGCGGCTTTGCTTCGGTGGACGAAGGCCTTGCCACCCTGCAGAAGCACCCGCTGGTCACCGACGAGATGCGCCAAGTGGTTGACCTCGCCTTCGACGCCAGCAGACGGATCACCGTCGATATGAGCGGGCCGCTGGCCGGATTGCCGCTGCGCCCGCACGCGAGCTACACCCGCGAGGAGATCCTGGCGGCACTCGGTCACGCGCGGCCAGGTCGGGCACCATCGAACTTCCGCGAGGGCGTGTTGTTCACCGACGTCGATGGCGAGCCGGTTGATGCCTTCTTCATCACGCTCAAGAAGTCCGAGGCGGATTACTCACCCACCACGCTCTACCGTGACTACCCAATCAGCCGCACCGAGTTCCACTGGGAATCGCAGTCGACGACGTCGGTGAACTCCAAGACGGGACAGCGCTACCTGACCGGCGGCAGCACCCCGCTGCTGTTCGTGCGACAGCAGAGGCAGGGTGAGTTCGGCACGTCGCCGTATGTCTTCCTGGGCGACGCCCAGTACGTCAGCCACACCGGAGACCGGCCCATTGCGATCACCTGGCGCCTGCGCCACCCGATGCCCGCGGACCTGTTCGCCGCGACCTCGATCACGCAGTAATTCAGCCCTGGAGTCGCATTCAAATCTATGCTGAAAGACATGATTATCACGCCCTCGCTAGATCCGGATATGTACGGCCTAGCAGAACTTGCTGATTGGTCCGAATGGATCCCGTTCCTCGAAGGCACTACGCAAGCCCCGCGTCACCCCGGGGTCTACTTGATCCGATTCTCTGGAAGCATTCGCTACGTTGGCATGGCCAGGGAGAGGTCGGGCAAAGGCATCTGGGGAAGGCTCAGCAAGTACCGTTCGGGCAAGGCCGCAACAAGCGGTTTTGGCGAGCATGCTATGGACTTGGCCCTTGCAGATACTGAATGGCTCATGGATCGCATCGAACACCTGGCTGCCTCGGGGCCGGAGCGGACGACGGAGTGGGCAAAGCTGGCCATCGACCGGCTAAATCCCGAACTGTCCTGGGCGGTTGCCAGCAGTGGGCAGGCAGCGAAGCTACTGGAGCACCAGACCATTGCTCGTCTCCGCCCCGACGGACTTCTCTTGAACCGATGAGCGCGGGGCGACCGCTGACAGGCTAACTCCAGACCGGGCAACCGGGGTCGATCCCGTCGGCCCGGGCGGCGGCGTCGAAGACCTCGCGGATCCAGCCGGCGAGGCCGGGGTGCAGCCGGTCGTAGTGGGCGGCGAAGCCCTCGTCGGACTCGAAGAGGCGCCCCAGGCAGAGCTGCATGCTGCGGGTGATCGGGAACCACGCGCCGAAGACGGACTTGTGTCGGTCGGCCAGGGCGAGGGCCTCGTCAGCGTCGGATTCCACTCCCCTGCCAAGAGCCTCGGCGGCGTCACGTTCCCACTGCCGCATCGCCTCGGCCTGGGCGCGCCACTGCTCCGCCGACCTGCCCGCAGAACCCTCCGCGAACTGCGCCCACTGGGCGCTGTCGCCCCACCGCTGCTTGGCCTGGTCGACCCACTCGGGGCGCCACCGGTCCCCGAAGGCCACGCACTGCTCCTCGTCGCTCAGCAGCACTCCGCGCTCATGGGCATCGGCAAGTCGGGCCAGGCGTTCATCAAGGCGTCGCAGGTCATCCATCTGGGCAGCCAGCTGGGCGCGGCGCTTCCGCAACACCGCCCCAACGTCGGACGACGCGGAGTCCAGCACGTCGCCGATCTCCTCCAGCGACAGCCCAGCCTCCCGGTAGGCCACCACTCGTCGCAACCGCTCGACATCGCCGGGCAGGTACAGCCGGTAGCCGCCGGGCGACCTCCCCGACGGCCCCGCCAACCCGATCCGGTCCCAGTGGTGCAGGGTCCGCACCGTCACGCCCACCCGCGCGGCGGCGATGCCGACGGTGATCCCCTCGCCCAGGTCCATGGCCACATTCTCGTCGGTCACCTCGGCGCGACGATCCCCACGTCGGCCAAGCCCGCCGCCTCAGCACTCCCGACAACCAGCGGCTTGGCGGCCGTGAAGACGACGCGGGTTCCCTCGGGCGTGGTCACCGCCAGGTCGCGGGTATTCCACGGGGTATCCGTCGGGCCCTGCACGTCGGAGCCGGGGAAGGCCCGGCACGCATCGGCGACCTCGTCTAGCTGCGACAGCACGCACGCGAAACTCACCTGCAGATCCGACAGCCCAGCAACCGGACCGGGGACCAGCAGCACGTCCTGGAAGGCCCACCTCCGCAGGTGCACCAGCCTCCCGGGGGATGCCGAACAGCTCGAAGAAGCCTAGGCCCCTGGTCCAGAAGTCCACCGACGCCGCCAGGTCCGTGCACGGGATCCGGAAGAACATCGGCATCCCGTAGATCCCACGGAACAGCTCGGGCGGTTGCGCGTCGGGTCCGGGTGCCGGAACGGGGCTGATGTCGAAGGCGTTGAAGGTGCTCATGCGTCCGACTGTGCGGCCTGACGTTGCGTCAGGGTCAAGCCCCTCGACAAGCTCGGGGGTCGGCATAGCGGGGCTCGGGGAACGGGACCCCTCGACAAGCTCGGGGGGACGTGAACCAGGGGCGCTTGCTCCTGACCCACCCGCGTGCTTGAATATCACTAAATGATATGTCGTTCAGTGATACTCGAGGAGGTGGAGCATGGCACGCAGCTCCGGCTTCGAGAGCGGTGACCTGCCCGACTCCGCCCTGCACATCGCGCTGGCCCTCACGCGCCCCCGCCACGGGTACGCCGTGATGCAGTTCCTCGCCGAGCAGAGCGACGGGAACATCACCATCGGGCCCGCGTCGCTCTACACCACGCTCAAGAAGCTCGTCGCCGCCGGCCTGATCGACGAACTCGACGGCGACGACTCCCGTCGCGTCTACCAACTCAACGCCACCGGCCGGGACGTCCTGACCCGCAACATCGACCGCCGTCGCCAACTGCTCGCGATGGCCGACCGCATCATGGAGGAAGCATGACCACCCGCATGGGCCACGGCCTGGCCATCAGCCCAGAGAAGGACCTCGCCATGTTCGCGGACATGGCGCGCAAAGGGAAGCACCTCAACGGTGTCAACGCCCTGGCCCACGGCTTCACCTTCACCGATGGCCCCGCCGAGGACCTCATCTTCGACCTCGCCTACGAGGACCACCCCACGCAGGACTACTTCGACATCTTCGCCGCCGCCGGCTGGACGCACACGGTCTCCGTCGGGAACTGCCACATCTTCAAGGCCACCCCCGGGACCGCACCCCTGCACCTGGGAACGGACTCCAAGCGCGACGAGCTGGTCCGCAACCGCAACCGCTACGCCCTGTACACCGCGGTTGCGCTGGCCGTCCTGTTCATCGTCGGCCTGATGATCCGGACGATGTCATGGCCATCGCACGTGGATGTGGCGCTGCTCACCGTCGCGATCATCCCCGTTGTCTACACCGCGGTGCCACTCATCGGGTACCTGAACGGACTGCGCAAGCTCAACGACTGACCACCGCGGCGATCGCCTTCGCGACGTAGCCGACATTGTCCTCATTGAGCCCCGCCACGCACAGCCGCCCGTCGTCGGTGCCGTAGACGCCGTGTTCGCTGCGCAGGCGGTGCATCTGCTCCACGTCCAGACCGCAGTAGCTGAACATGCCGGCCTGTTCGGTGACGAAGCCCATCGTCTCGATGCCCTCGGCGCGCAAGCCGGCGTCCAGGGCCTCGCGCATGCGACGGATCCGCAGCCGCATCTGCTCCAGCTCGGCCTCCCAGCTGGCGCGCAGATCGGCGTCGGAGAGCACCAGCTTCACGACCTGTGCCCCATGGCTCGGCGGGCAGGAGTAGTTGGTGCGGATCACCCGGCACAACTGGCTGTGCACGCGGGTCGCCTCGTCGCGGCTGGCGCAGACCACACTCAGCCCACCGATCCGCTCGCCGTACAGGCCGATGTTCTTGCTGAAGGAATTGCCGACGAAGAAACGCTGCCCGGTCGCGACGAAGGTGTCCACCGCCACGCGGTCCTCGTCCAGGCCGCGGCTGAAGCCTTGGTAGGCCATGTCGAGGAAGGGCACCAGCTCCCGCTGCGCACACGCCTCGGCAACGCGCACCCACTCGTCGGCGCTCAGGTCGTAACCGGTCGGGTTGTGGCAGCAGGCGTGGAGCACGACGACGGTGCCCGGGACCATCGCCAACAGGTCCTCGACCATCCCGTCGACGTCCACCCGGTGGTTCTGGGCATCGTGGTAGCGGTAACTGACCACCTCATAACCCGCCCCGCCGAAGATCGCGGCATGGTTGGCCCACGACGGGTCACTCAGCGCCACCGTCGAGGCCCCCAGCAGGGCGCGCAGGAAGTCCGCGCCCTCCTTCAGCGCACCCGACCCGCCCAGCGTCTGCACCGTCGCGATCCGCTGGTGCAGCGGGTCCAGGCCCTCGACGGGCTCGGGCGTCGAAGATTCGTCGGCGGACGGGAGGCCGAAGACCATCTGCTGCACCAGCTGCACCAGCTGCGGATCGCCACCCATCGGCAGGTATCCGCGCGGCGCGGGCTGCTCGGCGAGCCGCTGCTCGGCGAGGCGCACCGCCTCGGGCAGGGGCAGACGGCCCAGCTCGTCCAGATAGATGCCCACGCCCAGGTTCACCTTGTCCGGCCGCTCGTCGGCGCGGAAGAGGTCGGTGAGACCAAAGATCGGGTCACCGGGGTAGAACTCGAGGTCATCGAAGCTGGGCATGGCCCCACCGTAGTGCGCGGCACCAGTGCACAGAACCCCTTG
This sequence comes from Luteococcus sp. Sow4_B9, assembly GCF_052116585.1. NCBI lineage: Bacteria > Bacillati > Actinomycetota > Actinomycetes > Propionibacteriales > Propionibacteriaceae > Luteococcus > Luteococcus sp. Sow4_B9. The sequence goes on from NZ_JBQKKT010000006.1 coordinate 71,001, forward strand.
TCCGCGCCCCGACACGCACCCCACACCGGGAGCGCCCCAGTAGTCTGGCCAGCACGCGTGCACCACACCGCGCAAGCCCGAGAGGAACACCATGCCCCGCGTCATCCACACCGGCCAGGCCCTGGTCGACGAGGTGGTCGAGATCCCCGCCCTGCCGTGGCGCGGAGACAACTCCATGGCCACCACCTACCACCGCTACGCCGGTGGCGCCACCAACATCTTGGTGGCCAGCGCACGCACCGGTGCACACAGCGTGCACGCCGGCGCCCACGGCAAGGGCCCCAATGGCGACCTGATTCGCGAGGTGATGGCGGCGGAGGGAATCCAGGTATCCTCCCCCGTCGTCGACGACATCGACACCGGCATCTGCTTCGTGATGATCGAACCCTCGGCCGAGCGCACCTTTGTCACCACGATGGGTGCGGAGCGCCTGATCAGCGTCGAATCCCTGGCCACCAGCAATCCGCAGCCGGGAGACCTGGTGCACGTCACCGGCTACTCACTGGTGGTGCGCAGCACGCGCCGGCCGCTGCTGGAATGGTTGGAGTCCCTCCCCCAGGGCGTCATCGTGCTGCTCGATCCGGGTGCGGCCTTCAGCGCCCTGCCCGCCCCCGTCCGTCAGCGAATGCTCGCCCTCACAACGGTGTGGACGTCGAATGCCGACGAGGCCTACCAGCTGACCATGGAGCGTGACATGCAGGTGGCCGCCGAGCATGCCGCCGAGCACCTGCCCGACGGTGCCGTGGTGATCGTGCGCGACGGCGCCGAGGGGTGCGCCGTGCACCTGGCCGGCCAGACACACGTCGTGCCCGGCTACCCGCAAAAGCCCGTCGACACGAACGGCGCGGGGGACTGCCACACCGGCGTGCTCTCGGCCGAATTCATCGTCGGCGGTGACTGGGTGGAGGCCGCCCGACGCGCCAATGCCGCCAGCGCCTTGAAGGTGACCCGCCGCGGACCCGCCACCGCCCCCACCCGCGCGGAGGTGGATGACTTCCTGGCGGAGTGGGAACGCACCCACTGACCCGGAACCGCCGGCTTCCCTCGTCACCCGGGCGGGCGACGGAAGGAGGGGCCCGACCATCCTTCCGTTACCGGGTGACAATCCAGAATGCCCCACGCAGGTTCTAGTCTCGGAGGAACACTTCCCGAGGCCCTTGGAGCAGATCCATCATGACCGGCACGCCTGACGCACCCCAGCCCAATGCCAAGAAGAAGCACGGGGCCACACCACAGAAGTCCAGGAAGTCGACCGGCAACACGTCGGCTGGCAAGAAGCTGGCCACCAAGGGCAAGCCGTCGGCCGAGCTTGACGTCAACCCCAAGGTGGTCCTGGGCACCGTCGCCCTGCTGCTCGCTGGCGGCTTCGCGTGGAACGGCCTGGGGGTCATCACCGGGCTGGACGCCATGATCCACCCCTACCCCACCACCGGGCTGACGGCACTGGCGCTGACCGCCCTGGTCCTGGCGGGCATCGTCTCCAGCCGCAACAAGAAGCTGCTGAGCGCCCTGGCCACGCTGACCGTGCTGCTGGCCATCCTGGCCATCGCCTACCCGCTGGTCTTCGGCCACTACGCCCGCGCCAAGGCCTACTCGCACATCGCAGCCAAGGACGCCACCACGGTCAGCTCCTACCAGGACCGTGCGCCGTGGCTGGTGGCCAACAACCTGGCCGCACGCGACCAGGGCGACAATGTGGGCTCACTGGGACGCGTCGCGTACGTGCCGGATGCCGAGCAGAAGGGCACCAGCCGCTACGCGACGATCATCACGGGCCGCTCGGCAGTGGGCATGCAGGGCTACCAGTCCATCCGCGAGTTCAACCTGCCCGCCGTCGGACCGCTGGGCAGCGGCATGTCGTCCAGCTGCCTGGTGCCGTCCGAGATGGGCCTGCGCCTGGGCTCCTTCTGGCCGCACCGCTCACTGGATCGCGCCATCCACAACAAGTCGCCCTTCTCCCACTACGACGAGGCCGACGCCTACGGCTACTGCGACGGCAGCAAGCCCGTCGTGGTGGTGCCGCTCACCCGCTGGTCGGGCTTGCTGGTGCCGACGAAGGTGCCGGCCGGCGCCGCTGTCTATTCCCCCGACGGGCTGCGCATCCTCTCCGGAGAGGAGCTGGCCAAGGAGAAGATCGAGGGCCCGACGATGCCCGCCTCCCTGTCCAGGGATCGACGTGAGGGTCTGCGCGGCACCGGGACCTATGCCGACTGGTGGAGCAAGCGATCCGGCTACGACGCCACGGACAAGGACGAGGACGACGCGAATGCCGGCAACACCGGCGAGTTCACCTTGGTCACGGTCGACGGCGCCATGCGCCACGTCACGCCGTTGACCCCGCGCGGATCCTCGCAGACCATCGTCGCCACGCTCACCGGCCCCGCCCAGCAGGACGGCACCGAGCAGGACCATGAGATGACCATCGAGACCAAGGCCAAGCAGCAGGCCACCAGCACGCTGGAGAACACCATCCGCTCGGCGTCGGTGGACTCCGATCCGGAGTGGGCCACCCGCTGGTCGGCCGGCATGCGGGTCTACGAGATCGTGCCGGCCAAGGACGGCCACTGGGCCGCTTCCATCGGCATGGGCCAGACCGTGAACTACCGCGCCGACATCAGTCCCGAGGGTGCCGTGACGGTCTCCCGCACCGACCGGCCCAAGACCACGGACACGCCAGAGAGCACCACGGTGCAGACCAACAAGCCGCTCAGCGAGATGACCGAGGCGGAGCTGGTGCAGGTGATCAAGCAGGCCACCGACGAGCTCGCCAAGCGGGCGGGCTGACCCCTCGACGGGCTCAGGATCAGCAGGTGGTGGCGTCCTTGGGCACCACGCCCTTGTTGACGTAGCCGCGCACCGCATCCTTGACGCACGCATTGCCCAGGTCCCAGGCGGAGTGGCCAGCGCCCTTCCAGGTGAGCAGCACGCCCGAATCCAGCTGGTCGGCCATCCAGACGGCCTGCTGGTAGGGCGTCGCCGGGTCACCCGTCGCCCCCAGCACCAGGATCGGCGCCGCGCCCTGGGCGGTGATCTTCAACTGCGGCGACGGTTTGGTGGTCCACCAGGTGCACTGCAAGTTGGGGCCGAAGTAGGGCGCCAGGATCGGGGCCTTGGCCACGTCCTTCGGGAACTCGTCCTTGGCGCCCTGCTCCCCCGGGTCCTCGGCGTCGATGCAGCCGATGCCGGGGAAGGAGTAGGTCATCGACGAGTAGTTGCCCTGCGCGTCGCGGCCATTCATCAGGTCGGCGGTCTCCAACAGCGTCTCGCCGCGGCCGGCCAGCGCCTCCTGCAGGGCATCGGTGAGCTGCGGGTAGCCGCTGGCTCCGAAGTACAGGTAGGTGACGGTGCCGGTGATGCCCAGCGACTGGGTCAGCTCCCGGTCTCCGACGGCCAGCGGCTTCGCGTCCAGCGAGTCGAACAGCCCGGTGATGGTCTTGACCACCTCGTCGGCGCTGCCACCCAGGCCACAGGACTGCTCGGCGCACCACTGCGCGTAGTTCTTCAGCGCCAGGTCAAAGCCCATCGCCTGGATCACCGACTCGTCGTCGGTGATGTTGACGGCGCTGTCCAGCACCATCCGCCCGACGCGCTGCGGGTAGAGCTCGCCGTACAGCGAACCGATGTAGGTGCCGTAGCTGATGCCCATGTAGTCGAGCTTCTCGTCGCCCACCAGGTGGCGCAGGTAGTCCAGGTCTCGCACCGTGTCCAGGGTGGAGATGTGGTCCAACAGGGCGCCGGAACCTTCCCGGCACTGGGCGGCGAAGTCCTTGAAACCCTGCGCCACCTCCTGCCATTCCTGGTCGTCGTCGGGCGAGGTGTCCATGGCGACGTACTCGTCGGTCTGCTCGGGTGTGCCGCAGACCACCGTGGTGGAGTCACCGCTGCCACGGGGATCCCAGCCGATGATGTCGTGGTTGGGGAAGGACTTGCCGTCGAAGGTGTCCACCATCTGCTGGCCGGATCCGCCGGGGCCGCCGGGATTGATGAACAGCGAGCCCTTGTGCTCCTGCTGCGCCTTGGCACGCTTCATCTTCAGGGTGATCGCCTGACCGTCGGGTCGGTCCCAGTCCAACGGCACCAGCACGCTCGCACAGTCGTACTGCCCGCACGGAATCCACTGCAGCTTCTGGTCCAGATAGCGCTGGCGTCCCTGGCCAGCAGGCGGCGCGGCGAAGCCGTCGGGCTGGGCGTCGGAGCCCATCTCCACCCGGTCCGGCGAGGAGTACTTCTCCGCCCGCTGGTGCTGCGAGAGGTCGAAACCCGCCACGTCCGCCGACGTGGTCTTCACCAGGGCTGCGTTCGGGTCCAGGCTGCCGGCGGCACTGCTTGCGGGGGCACTGCTGGCGGGCGTGCTGTCCGACGGGCCTTGCGACGGCGCGCCACCCGACGTCGGGGTGCAGGCGGCCAGCGCGGCGGCAGCGGTGAGTGCGAGTGCTCCGCGAGCCCAGCCGCGGGCCATCTCGATCCGGTTGGTCACTGGTCGTCCTTTCCTGCCCGGCGCTGCAGTGCACCATGGCGAGCCTTGCGCCGCTTGGACTTCACACACACCTCGGTGAGCGGGCACCGGGCAGTTTCACCCTCGCCATTGCGCACGGTGACGCTCTGGCCCGGCACCGAGTGGCCAATGACGGTGCCCTCGCCGATCGGGCTGCTGACCCTCTCGCCCACCGCGGGCGCCTGCTGGGCGAAGTCCACGTACAGCGGGTGCTCATACTTCAGGCAGCACATCAGCTTGCCGCACTGGCCCTGGATGGCCAGCGGATTGGGCGAGAGGTTCTGGGCCTTCGCCAGCCGCAGGCTGACGGGCTCGAAGTCGGTGAGGAAGGTGGAGCAGCACAGATCTCGGCCGCAGGAGCCGATGCCTCCGGTCAGGCGCGCGGCGTCGCGGCCGGCCACCTGGCGCAGGTCCACCCGCGCCTTCAACGCCCGGGCCAGGTCACCGACCAACTGGCGGAAATCCACCCGCCCGGGAGCGGTGAAGTAGATGGCCACCATCAGGTCCACGTCCGTGACGCGATCGATCCAGTCGATCCCCACCACCTTCATCGGCAGCTCGTGGCGGGCGATCAACTCCTTGGCGATCCGCTCCGCCTCCGCCTTGTGCTGGCGATTCTCCCGGTCGCGCCGCAGGTCCTGCTCGCTGGCCATGCCCTCGCACACCGGCAGCCCGGTCAGGTTCTGGCTGTCCACGTACTCCGGTGCCCACACCACCTGCGCCACCTCGGGGCCGTGCTCGGTGGGGTGCAGCACCATGTCACCCACGCGGTACTGGGAGACCCCGGGATCCAGGTAGTGCAGTTGCCCACGGGTCTCAAAGATGACCGCCATCACACGCGCCATGCGCCCCAGACTACGGGCTGCGTGCCCAGAACGCCGACGGCCCCGCACCGGACGGGTGCGGGGCCGACGGACGTGCCGTGGATGAGCGAATCAGGCCGTGGTGCTGGGAACCTCCATCGCGGCGATGCCACGGTTGACGGAAGCGCGCTCGGCCTTGATGCGAGCGCCCAGGCTCTCGGAGCGCTCGATCGAGCCCAGGATGGCCAGCAGGGCACCCTTCTCGCCGGCGGGCAGCGACGCGGTGTCGATGACGCGCCACCGCAGGTCCTCCACGCTGGCCTCGGGGTTGACGGCCTCGGCGGGAACGTGGCTCTCCACCGGGGCGCCCAGCTCCTCCAGACGACGGTCGAGCTTCTCCAGCGCCTCCTCCAGGAAGACCTGGCTGGCGGGGCTGAACTGCTCCCGCTTGGCGCGGCGGGCCACCTGGTGCAGCTGCTCGGTGAGCGAGCTGGTGAAGTCCACCTCCTCGATCAGGCTGGCCACCAGGTCCATCTGCTCCCGGCTGAGGTCGTCGGTGAACAGGTGGGCCGAGTAGGCGCGGATCTCACGGGAGAGCGAGTCGACCGCCTCGGCGTGCTCGTCGATCTCCTTCGGAGCGCCCTCCTTGCCGCGGGCGATGTCCAGGAAGAGTGCGGAGGCGGCCAGCTGGCGCTGGATCTCCTGCTGGACGGCCGGGACGGCCTGGTTGTAGACGCCGCGCGAATCCTGGGTGAGGAAGCGGGGGTTCGAGTAGTCCTCCTCGCCCTCCTCGTTGGCGCCCACCTTGGACAGCACACGCTCGAAGGTGCCGACGAAGGGGAACAGGATGCAGACATTGAAGATGTTGAAGGCGATGGAGAAGGCACCGACGGCAACGGGGACCATCGGGAAGGTCTCCTGGCCGTCGACCATCACCGGGGCACCCGGATCGATGCCGAACAGGCCCACACCCCAGCGCAGCACGCGGATGGCCGGGAAGAAGAGGGCCAGCACGACGCACACGCCGATCGCGTTGAAGGCGATGTGGGCGTAGGCGGTGCGCTTGGCATTCTTGCTCAGGTTCAGCGAGGCGATCCACGAGGTGATGGTGGTGCCCAGATCGGCGCCGATGGCGAAGGCGATGGCGGTCTGCCAGGGCAGCACGCCCGAGGCGCCCATGCCCATCACGATGCCGATGGTGGCCGACGAGGAGTGGATCATGGCGGTGATCAGGGCGGCGATCAGCGCACAGGAGATGACGCCGATGATGTTCGACGAGTCCAGCTTCTCCAGGGCCGACATGACCTGAGGCATGTTGCGCAGCGGCTTGAGACCACCGGTCATCAGGTTCAGGCCGTAGAAGATCAGCGAGAAGCCCATGGCGGCCAGCGCGGTGTTCTTGGTCTTCTCCTTGCGGGCAAAGACGTAGACACAGGCGAAGATGCCGGAGAAGAGCAGGCCGATCGGGCCCAGCGGCAGGGCGATCAGGCCATTGCCCAGGGTGGTGCCGATGTTGGCGCCCATGATCACGCTGATGGCGGAACGCAGGGAGAGCACGCCGGCGTTCACCAGACCCACTGTCATCACGGTCATGGCCGTCGACGACTGGATGATGCCCGTGATGATCGTGCCGGCGGCCAGACCCTTGACGGGGGTGCCAGCCATCTTGGCCAGCCATTCACGCATCTTGTTGACGGAGAGGGCCTGGATGCCACTGTCCATGAACTCGAGGCCCAGCAGGAAGATGCCGAGACCTCCGATCACGGGCACCAGGATTTCCTTGAAAATGTCTACTTCCACGGCTTGTCCTCAGCTGTTCGGGTCAGAGATCGGGGATCTCAGGGGGCGTAGGGAAAGGTGTCCTTGATGTAGGCGTCCACCTGGGTGGCGCCCTTCTCGGGCAGCGGCAGGTAGCCGAGCTTGCTCGCCGACGCGTCGTAGCGCGTCACGACGTAGTCGAGATAGGAGAGGGCGCGGCGGGCGTCCTTCTCCTGCTGGGGCTCGCGCTCCATCACCACGTAGATCGGGACGGTCAGCGGGTAGGCGCCCGTGGCGTCGGCGCTGGGGGCGACGCGGGTGAAGTGGTCGGCGCTGTTCCAGTCCATGCCGGCCAGGGCGGCGGCCATGCCCTCCGAGGCTGGCGCGACGAAGTCGCCGGCGCCATTGCGCAAGGTGGCCACCTTCAGTCCGGCGGCCCGGGCCTGGCCGGGCTCCACATAGCCGACGGCGCCCGAGGTGGCCTTGACGGCCTTCACCACACCGCTGGAGCGTTCGGCGGCGCTGCCGACGCCCTGGGGCCACGTGATGGCCGGGCCAGTGCCGGGGCCGTCATTCCACTGTGGCGAATTGGTGGAGAGCCAGTTGGTGATGCCCTGGGTGGATCCGGAGCCGTCGGCACGGTGCACCGGAGTGATGTCCTGTGCGGGGAGCGCCACACCGGGGTTCAGCGCGGCAATCGCCTTGTCATCCCAGCGCTTGACGGTGCCCAGATAGATGTTGGCGACCGTCTGCGCGTCCAGCTGGAGCTGCTTGCCGCCCAGGTCCAGGTTGTGCACGACGGCGATGGCGCCGGCGGCAATTGGGAACTGGCCCAGCTTGCGCCCGTCGACGGTCTCGGCTGCGAGCGGGTAGTCGCTGACCGCGAAGTCCACCTCGGGGTCGCTGTTCAGGCGCATGATGCCGCCCATCGAGCCGACCGGCTCGTAGACCAGGCCGGAACCGTCCAGGACCCAGTCGCCCCCCGTCTCGTCCGGACGCTCGGGATTGTCGGCGGTGAAGGCATTGCGGTAGCTGGTGGCGGAGCGCTCGATCAGCGGGGCCGCCAGCGTGGAGCCAGCGCCGACGATCTTCGAGTCATTGCCGCGATTCCACAGCAACCCCAGCACGAGCAGGGCCACGAGGCTCAGCACGAACAGGGGCATGATGAGTCGACGTCGCCTGGCGTCCTCAGTCTTGAGGACGGGCACGCCATTGTCTGGTGATCCGAGCACGAGTTTCCCTCCCGAGTGGTCTGCGTGCCATGACAAAGGGGCTGAGTGACTTCTGGTTCGGGATCACATGTCCTGCGAGTGAACAATCTTGATCTGGGGAACTTTCCTCTCAGATTCGCGAAATCCCTTACTGTACGACGTTTGGTAGGAATGGCCGGGGAGCAGACTGGTAGGACTCGATGGGAAACAGAACGGTCCGGGCTCCACCGAGATGGGAGCCCGGACCGAGGTCTGGGAGGGCCAGTGCGGCGCGGCTCGCGAGTCACCCGAACCGGCAACGACAGGTCAGCGGTTCTGCTTGGCCCGTCGACGACCCGCACGGATGGAGCCGTCGATGCTCCATCGCCCGGCACCGACGAAGAGCAGCGTCAGGCCGACCGCGGCGAGCAGCAGTTCCAGCTCACCGGTGAACCCGGGCTTGCCCGCCTGGAAGGGGTTGCTGGCGCCCCACTTGACCAGCGCCAGCGCGGCGATGGCGACGACGGCGACGCCCAGACCGGCCAGCCGGGTCAGCAGGCCGAAGAGCAGGGCCACGCCGGCCAGCACCTCGGCGATGCCGGTGCCCCAGGCCAGGTAGTGCGGGCTGGGCAGCCCCAGCTGGGTGAGGAAGTCCTGGGTGCCGGCGATGTCGGTGAGCTTCTGCACACCGTGCACTGCCATGATGCCGCCGGTGACCAGGCGCAACAGGAAAAGCCCCAGCGAGGGGCCGAACTTGTCGGTGGTGGGCTTGGGGATCTCCGGCAGCACCGGATCCGGCCCCTGCGGCGCGGCCACCTTGCCCAGCGCCCGGTCCCGTTCGGCGCGCTCGCGGGCACGCTGCGCGGCTCGGTCATCGGCCTCAGCCAGGGCGGCGGCCTCCTGGGCCTCGCGCAGCGAGTCGCTCTGCAGGATCTGGGTTGCCTCGGTGGAGCCACCGCCGCTTCGGCGGCCGGAGTCGAACTGGTTGTCGGTCACGACGGGTCCTTCAGTTGGGGAAGATCGATCGGAAAAAGACCGATACGCACCCCCAGTCTTGCACCGCGAGGGGCAGCTCAGAACCCGACACGCGACGGACCCCACCCCTGCGGGTGTGGCGCGACGGGAGTCACCTCAACGGGACAGATGACCGGTCAGCGCCAGCGCACCTCGACCGCTTCCTTCAGCGCCCCTCACCCAGTTCCAGCAACATGGCCTCCATGGCCAGCAGCGGCGCCACATTGGTCTCCAGCGCCTCCCGACAGGCGATGATCGCGTCGATGTGCCGCAGGGTGCGCTCGGGCGTGGAGGTGCGGGCCTCCCGCTCCAGCTGGTTGCGGATCTCCCCATTGATCAGGTGCGGACCGCCGTCGTCGGGAACCCCCGAGTGCAGTGCCTGCGCAGGCATCGGCGCGGTGATCGCCCCGGTCTGCAGGGCGAGGACGTCGCGGTAGAAGGTGGTGAGCTCCGTCAGCACCCGGTCCAGCGCATCGCGCTGGTAGCGCTTCGCCCGCGCCTTCTGCTGCTCCTCCAACTCCTTGAGCGCCGCCGCGGCCTGCTTGGGACGCGCGCCCTTGGTGCCAAAACCCAAGGCCTCCTCCAGCTTGGCCCGCTCCGCGGCATCCATCTGGGCAGTGGCCAGACTGGCCTCCTCAGCCGCCGCCTTCACCAGATTGTCGGCGGCGGTCAGACAAGCCCCGACGCTGACCAGCTTGCCCGGAATCTGCAGCACCGCATGCCGACGGTTGCGAGCATCCTCATTGCGGGCCAGCACCCTGGCCCGCCCGATGTGCCCCTGGGCAGCCCGGGCTGCATGCGCGGCCACCGCCGGATCCACCCCGTCACGCCACTGCAGCAGCTGGGCCACGGCCACGTCACTGGGCGTCGACAGCGCAAGCTTTCGACACCGCGAGCGGATGGTCACCACCACGTCGTCCGCAGTGGGGGCGCACAGGATCCACACCGTCTTGGGGGCCGGTTCCTCGATCGCCTTCAGCAGGGCGTCCCCACCGCGATCGGTCACCCGGTCTGCGTCCTCCACGACGATCACCTGGTGGCGACCCATCGTGGGGCTCATCGCGGCCCGACGCACCAGGTCTCGCACCTCGTCGACGCCGATGCTCAGCATCTCCGTGCGCACCAGCGTGACGTCGGGGTGGGCGCCGGACAGCGAGGTTCGGCACTCATTGCAGTGCCCACACCCGCCCCGCGGGCACTGCAGCGCCGCGGCAAAGGCGCGGGCCGCATTGGAGCGACCACTACCCGGCGGCCCCGTCACCAACCAGGCGTGGGTCATCGCGTGGGACTCGCCCGCCACCGCGCGCCTCAGGGTCTGCACGGCGCGCTCCTGGCCCACCAGCTCACCCCACACGCCGTCGGAGACCGGCTGGCCGGTTGCCTGCTGCTGGATGCTCACGGTTCGAGTCTGCCCGAGGGGTCGGACACTTTCTGGGCCTCGACCGGCGCGGCCGCCAGATCGCCCTCGGCCAGCAGTTCCTGCACCCGTTCCCGCACTCGGCGGGCGATCGACTCGATCGAGTCCCGGGCCGGAAGCACCAGGTAGTGCTCCGGATCCCGCTCGGCCAACCGCAGGAAACCGCCCCGCACCCGCTGGTGGAAGTCATCGCCGGCGCTCTCGATCCGGTCCTTCTGGGCAATCCGGCCCACCGCCTGCCGGGGATCGACATCCAGCAGCACGGTCAGGTCCGGACGGAGGTTCTGTGTGGCCCACAGGGCGATGGTCTCCACGTCGTCGGGAGGCAGGGCGCGGCCTGCGGCCTGATAGGCGATCGTCGAGTCCACATACCGATCGCAGACCACCACCTCACCGCGCGCCAGCGCTGGCTTGACCACCTCGACCACGTGCTGCGCCTTGTCCGCGATGTACAGCAGGCACTCGGCACGGGCCGTGATGTCGCCCGAGTCAGGGCTCAGCACCAGTCTGCGAATCTCCCCGCCCAGCCAGGAGTCCCCGGGCTCATGGGTGACGCGATAGGCGATCCCCTTCTGCTGGAGCCACCCGGCGAGCTGCCGCACCTGGGTGGACTTGCCCGCCGAGTCACCGCCCTCGAAGACCACGAAGAGCCCGCTCATCACTTCTCCTTCAGCTTGCGCAGCCGGCGTTCGGTCTTGGGCCAGGAATCCAGGAAGTTCTCCCGTGCCACCTGACACTGGGCGCGGCGACGTTCGAAACGGCGCCCCTCCTGGAAGGCCGTGACGGCATCCCACTCCAGGTCGATCCCCGGTTCCTCCACGCCGGGCGGCATCTGCGCGGCCTGCAGCAGCTCCACGGCCTGCGCCACCGCCTTCTCCGCGCGACGGGCCTGCTTGCCCAGCAGCACCCGCCCGGTGTGGGCCAGGGTGCCCACCTGGCGCGCCGAGGCCAGGGTCGCGGCCCACTGCACGTCCGCCGACGCCGGCCCCAAGGCACCCGCCCGCTCCACCAGGATGGCGGCCGTCTGGACCATCTGCTCCTGCAGGGCCGTCATCGCCTGCTGGTGCGACTGGTCGCCCAGTTTGGGCGCTCGGGCCGCCAGGACCAGCGAGTCGAGGACGTCGAAGTACTCGTCCCCCAACTGGTGCACCGTCCTGGTCGCCATCCCGGACAGCACCAGATCGATCTCCTGCTCCAGGTGCTCCCGCCACTGCGGTTCCAGGGCAAAGGCCAGGCTGCGCACCTCTCCGCGCAGCTCGGCCAGCTGCTCGCGCAGGTGGTCCATGTCGTCATCGCGCCCGCTGCGCAGGTCCAGGTCTGCTCGCAGCAGCTCGTCGAGCCGTCGGGAGAAGAGCCACCCGACGAATGCCTCCAGGCTCACCTGCTCGCCCAGGTCCACCGCGCCACGAAAGTCGCTCAGACCCGTGGCGGGTGGTCCGATCCGTTCCGCCAGGGACGGGAAGACGTCCAGCTGCGTCGCCCCGCAGGCCAGCAAAGACTGCACCACCAGCTCCCGCTGGCTGGCGTCCAGACCATCGCAGCGCAGGCTCACCTCACGGTGCCTGCCCGTGGTCACCCCGCCGCGACGGATGGTGATCCGCTCGTCACTCAACCGGGCCAGCGGTTGCTCCTCCGCGTCCAGCAGCGCCCACCGCGTCCGGTCCAGGTGCAGTGCGGCCACCGGACCCAAGGGCGCACGACGCCGGAAGGGTCTCACCAGGGCTGCGAACTCGTCGGGCAGGTCACCCGCCGCGCCCAGCGGCTCCACCCGGTCGGTGGGCAGCCACGGTTCCCACCCCGGGGCGTCCAGGTACCACTCACCCAGCTCGCCACTGACCCGGTGGGCCAGCACGATGCCGGCGCGCAGCAGACGATGGTCGGTGGTGTCCAGCAGCGTCACGTCGCGGCTGGTGGAGCGGTGCGGATCGCCTGGTCCGCGCCCGCGCACGGCCCGGGCAATCCCCTGTTCGGGATGGACCAGCACAGGATCGGCCACCGCAAAGGGCAGCTCGAACCGCAGGGTGCGCTGCTTCTTGCCCATGGACCGTCCTCCTGCTTCCTCTGGGGCTGATCAGGTTCCGGGAGTGATCAGGCTACTCGTCACGCATGCGTGCCGGGCCACGACGCCCCAGCTGGGCCGAGCGGCGCCGGGATCACTCGCTGAGAGCCGTCGTGGTCCTGGCGGTGGTGGACTTCGCCGCCGTCTTCTTCGCCGGCGCCTTCTTCGCCGTCGTTTTGGTGGCCGTCGTCTTGGTGGCCGACGTGGCCGCCGTGGTCTTCTTCGCCGCCGTCTTCTTGGCCGTGGTCTTCTTAGCGGTCGCCTTCTTCGCGGTGGTCTTCTTGGCAGCCGTCTTCTTGCGAGTGGTCTTCTTGGCCGGGCCCTTGGCGCGCTTCTCGGCCAGCAGTTCCGCGGCGCGCTCCAGCGTGATCTCCTCCACCGAGTCGTCCCGGCGCAGGGTCGCGTTCACCTCGCCGTCGGTGACGTACGGACCGAAACGGCCGTCCTTCACCACGACGGGCTTACCGGTGGCCGGATCCTCACCCAGCTCCTTCAGCGGGGGCTTGGCCGCCGCCCGTCCCCGCTGCTTGGGCTGGGCATAGATCGCCAGCGCCTCCTCCAGCGTGATGTCGAAGATCTGCTCCTCGCTGGTCAGGCTGCGCGAATCCGTGCCCTTCTTCAGGTAGGGGCCGTAGCGACCGTTCTGGGCGGTGATCTCCACGCCCTCCTCGTCGGTGCCGACCACGCGCGGCAGGTTCATCAGCCGCAAGGCCTGCTCCAGCGTCACGTCGTCCACGGTCATGGTCTTGAACAGACTGCCGGTGCGGGGCTTGACCGCATTCTTGCCCTTGGTGGGCACGTCCTCGCCCAGCACCTCGGTGACATAGGGACCGAAGCGGCCGTTCTTGGCGACGATCATGGTGTGGGTCTCGGGATCGAGCCCCAGCTCCCGCTCCTCGCCCATCGGCTTGCTCAGCAGCTCCTTGGCCAGGTCTGCGGTCAGCTCGTCGGGCGGGAGATCGTCGGCGACATTGGCCCGACGACCCTCCTCGTCCTCCACATAGGTGCCATAGCGGCCGACGCGGACATTGATGCCGTCGTCCACGTCACCGATCGGGAAGGTGGACAGGCCACGGGCATCGATGTCTCCCAGGTTGTTCACCAACTGGTAGAGACCCTCGCGGCCGTCGGGCATCAGCTCGGCCGCCCCGGCACCTTCGGCACCGTCCGGGCGGCCATCGGCATCGCCGTAGTAGAAGGCATTCAGCACGTGCAGGCGCTTCATGTTGCCCTTGGCCACCTCATCCAGGTCACCCTCCATGGCGGCCGTGAACTGGTAGTCCACCAGCTTGGGGAAGTGCTCCTCCAGCAGGCGCGTGACGGCGAAGGCCAGCCAGGTGGGGACCAGCGCCGATCCCTTCTTGTACACATAGTCACGGGCCGTGATGGTGCGGATGATCGACGCATAGGTGGACGGTCGGCCGATCTCCAGCTCCTCCAGCTTCGCCACCAGGGTCGGCTCCGTGTAGCGGGCCGGCGGCCGGGTCTCGTGGCCACTGACATTGAGCTTGGCTGCCTCCAGCTGCTGCTTCTCCGTCAGGCGGGGCAGCTTGGCCTGCGCGTCGTCGCTCTTCTGGTCCTCGTCGTCGCTGCCCTCCACATAGGCCTTCATGAAGCCGTGGAAGGTGATGGTGCGGCCGCTGGCCACGAAGCCGGCGCCCTTGACCTGGGAGAGGCCGCTGGTGCCACCGTCGATGGTGATGGGGGCGGTGGGGACGGCGTCGAACTTCACCGTCATCGACTGCCCCTCGGCATCCTTCATCTGCGACGCGATGGTGCGCATCCAGATCAGCTCGTAGAGGCGGAACTGGTCACCGGTCAGCCCGGTCTGCGCCGGGGTGCGGAAGCTCTCACCCGCCGGGCGGATCGCCTCGTGCGCCTCCTGGGCATTCTTCACCTTGGAGGTGTAGACGCGCGGCTTGTCCGGTACGTACTGCTTGCCGAAGATCTGCTCGGCCTGTGCCCGGGCGGCGCTGAGCGCCTGGCTGGACAGCTGCACCGAGTCCGTACGCATGTAGGTGATGAAGCCGCCCTCGTACAGGCGCTGGGCCACGCTCATGGCGGTCTGGGCGCTCATGCCCAGCTTGCGGCCGGCCTCCTGCTGCATCGTCGTGGTGCGGAAGGGGGCATAGGGCTTGCGGGTGTAGGGGCGCGATTCCACCGACGCGACGGTGAACCTGGCACTCGTCAGCCCCCCAGCGACGGCATTCGCGGCCAGCTCGTCCAGGGCGACGGTGTTCTTGCTGACCAGCGTTCCGGTGGCGTCGAAGTCACGCCCGGCGGCCACCTTCTGGCCGTCGAGCGTGGCCAGGCGAGCGCTGAAATTGCGCGGCTCCGCCTCGGCACCGGCATCGAGGACGGCCTCCAGGTCCCAGTACTGCGCCGTGCGGAAGGCCATCCGCTCACGCTCACGATCCACCACCAGACGGGTGGCCACCGACTGCACACGGCCGGCCGACAGGCGAGGCATGACCTTCTTCCACAGCACGGGGCTGACCTCATAGCCGTAGAGACGGTCGAGGATGCGTCGGGCCTCCTGGGCGTCCACCAGATCCAGGTCCAGGTCACGCATGTTGTCCAGGGCCGCCGTGATGGCCTGCTGGGTGATCTCGTTGAAGACCAGGCGCTTGGCCGGCACCTTGGGCTTGAGCTCCTGCAGCAGGTGCCACGCGATGGCCTCGCCCTCGCGGTCACCATCGGTGGCCAGCAGCAGTTCGTCGGCTTCCTTCAGCTCGTCCTTGAGCTTCTTCATCACCGACTTCTTGTCCGCCTGCACCACGTAGATCGGCTCGAAGTCGTTGTCCACGTTCACACCGGTGCGCGCCCACTTCTCGCCCTTGTACTTGGCGGGAACGTCGCTGGCGCCCTTGGGGAGGTCCCGCACGTGACCCACCGAGGAGTCCACCACGTACCCGTCGCCCAGATAGCTCTTGATCTTGGCCACCTTGTTGGGTGACTCCACGATCACGAGCCTGCGGGGGGTGGATGCCATGGCTGAAAACCTCATTCATTGACGGGTGTTGGGTGCGAGTGCCCTGGTCCAGACGGGGCGCTCCGTGGGGCACATGCTATCCACAACCGTTCAAGGGTCCATCCTCGTCGGCCGAAGCGACAGTGCCCGAACGGTGCAGTTGCTGCTGAAAGCTGCTCGGCAGCAGGCCGTCACCATCTGGGCGGGGCGCCGGACGGACGTCAGGCCGCCACCAGCATCCCGTCGCGCAGGGCCTGACGGACCTTCGGCAGCACCTCGGCCCGCACGGCGGCGGCATCCGCCTCCAGCAGCATGGCGATCGCGTCGGTGATCTGCCCCAGTGAGAGGTCCCCGTCACAGGTGCCCAGAACACCACCCAGCACGGTGTCCACCTCCATGGCCCGACGCAGACCCGAGGCGCTGCGCAGCACGATGTGCTGCGGATCGGCCGCACCCGCCTCCCCCAGGGTCTCCTGGCTGACGTGCTCGGCGAGCTTCCAGTTCTGGGCCAGGATCTCCTCGTCGCCCAGCAGGGAATTGGTGACGCAGGCCTGGTGCTCGGCCAGCGCGGCGCCGACCGGCTGGGCGATGGCATGGGGCCAGCTCTCCACCTGGACATCGGGCGTGGTGCGTTCGGCGCGGGTGAGGATGATCCAGCCCATCCCCACCCCGACGATGCCCAGCCCCTTGAAGTAGTCGATCCACTCCAGGTAGCGGGACTTCCACTCCGGGCTGCCGGCCAGCCCGGCGTCGGTCAGCCAGACCTCGATGTAGTTGTAGATGTCCAGCCGTTCGCGCTCAACCACCCACACATCGCAGCCCGACCCCTCGGCCCAGCCCGCGACGCGCTCCTCCCACGGCTGGCCCTCCAGGATGGCCCAGTTGCACAGCACCTCCAGACTGCCGCCCGGGTTCAGGTGCTCGGGAGCGCCCTTCACCACGGCCTCCACCAGCCCGTCGCCGGAGAAGCTGCCCTCCCGGTAGACCAGTCGTTCCCCGTCGCTGGTGGGCGGGCTCATCACATAGGGCGGGTTGGTGACGATCAGGTCGAACCGCTCCCCCGCCACCGGTTCGTAGAGGCTGCCGTCGCGGATGTCCACGTCCACCTGGTTCAGCGCGGCGGTCAGGGCCGCCAGTTCCAGGGCGCGGGGATTGATGTCGGTGGCGACGACGTGGTCGGCGTGCCGGGCAAGGTGCAGGCTCTGCACGCCGCAGCCGGTGCCCAAGTCCAGGGCACTGCCCACCGGCGTGCGCATCGTCATCTGTGCCAGCGAGGTGGACGCGGGCGAGACGCCCAGCACGTAGTCAGGGCGGGTGCGGGTGGTCACCTGGTCCAGCCCCGGGGTCAGGTCGCTGACGATCCACCCGGACGCACCGTCGTCGGGCGAACCGTAGGGGCGGATGTCCACCAGGGCACGGACCCGGTCCCCGGTGACCAGCAGGATGCCCGCCCCCGCGAGCATCGGCACGTCGACGGCGGCGCGCACGTCGGCCAACGCCACCTCCTGCTGCAATGGCCACAACCGGATCAGGGTGGCCTGCGGATCGGTGGCGTCGCCCAGCACGTCGAGCGCGGGGATGGTGGAATTGCGGCCCAACCCCTCCTGCCCGGCCTCCCCGAGCCGCTCGATCACCTCGTCGATCGTGTACTTGGCGGTCAGGAACTGGGAGCGCAGGACGTCCACCTGCTCGGGGGTCAGCATGCGTCCATGCTGGTGGGCGGTGCGGTGCCGCGCAAGCCTGCCGCCACTGTCGGTGCCGCGTGGCATCCTGAACCCCATGGCTGTTCCTGACCGGTTGATGGGCGACGAGGTGGTGCACGTGCACCATCGCGATGCCGCGCCCGGTCAGACAGCCGAGTGGCCCGAGTGGTTGCCAGAGCAGGTGCGGCAATCCGTGACGGCACACGGGATCGCGCGGCCTTGGCGGCATCAGGTTGAGCTGGCCGAGCATGTCTTCGCGGGGCGGCATGCCGTCATCTGCACGTCCACCGCGTCGGGCAAGACGCTGGCCTATCTGCTGCCGATCATGGCGGCCACCGCGGTGAAGGACGGGGTCCTGGGGCTTCCCGTCGAGTCCGCCCGAGCCCGGCTGGTGACCCGCAAGCACACCGCGCTCTACCTGGCCCCCACCAAGGCGTTGGCTCACGACCAGCTGCGCAGTGCCACGGAACTTGGCCCCGACGGTTGGAAGGTGACCTGTCTGGACGGTGACTCCGACCAGCAGGAACGCCGCTTTGCCCGAGACTTCGCCAGCTATGTGCTGACCAATCCGGACATGCTGCACCTCTCCGTGCTGCCCAACCACGCCCGGTGGGCTGGCTTCCTGGGCTCGCTGCGCTATGTGGTCATCGACGAGGCGCACCGTGCCCGCGGCGTCTTCGGAGCGCACGTGGCGGCGGTGATCAGGCGGCTGCGGCGACTGTGCGCCATGTACGGCGCCGACCCGGTCTTCATCCTGGCCTCCGCCACCGCCACCAATGCCGGCGAGGCGGGCGGTCGGCTGATCGGCGAGGACCAGGTGGCGGTGGTGGACCGGGACAGTTCCCCGCACGCCGCCCGCGACGTCGTGCTCTGGCAGCCCGCCGACTCCCCGCACGGAGACGCGGCGCGGGTGATGGCCAACCTGGTGGACGAGGGCAAGCAGGTGATCACCTTCGTGCCCAGCCGCACGATGGCCGAATTGATTGCCGTGCGCGCCCAGGACCAGGTGACCTCGGGGGGCGAGATCGCCTCCTACCGTTCCGGCTACCTGGCCCAGGACCGCCGCGGCATCGAGCACGCCCTCTCGTCGGGTGCCCTGCGAGGGGTGGCGGCGACGAATGCGCTGGAGCTGGGCATCGACGTGGCGGGCATGGACGCCGTGGTGATCTGCGGTTTCCCCGGCACCCTGGCCGCACTGTGGCAGCAGGCGGGGCGCGCGGGCCGTGGTGAGCGGGATGCCCTGGTGGTACTGATGGCCCGCGAGGACCCACTGGACGTCTACCTCTTCGAGCATCCCGAGCGGATCTTCGCCGCTCCCGTGGAGTCGACGGTGCTCCACCCCGAGAATCCCTATGTGCTGGGGCCCCACCTGGCGGCGGCGGCGCAGGAGTCGGCCCTCACCGAGGCCGACGAGCGGTGGTTCGGGGCCGGAATGGGACGGTTGGCGGACCAGCTGGCCCGTCAGGGGCTGCTGCGGCGCCGCCCGACGGGATGGTTCTGGACCCGTCCAGAGCGAGCCGTCGACTCGATCGACCTGCGATCCATGGGAGGGCGTCCGGTGGAGATCATCGACCGTGGCACCGGCCGCGTGGTCGGGCAGGTGGAGCGCGGCGCCGCCGACCGGACCGTGCACCCCGGCGCCGTCTACCTGCACCTGGGCGAGCAGTGGCTGGTGGATGACTACCGGCCCGAGGAATTGCAGGCCCTGGTGCACCCGGAGCGGCCGGGCTTCTTCACCCAGCCGCAGAGCCTCTCGCAGGTGCGGATCCTCTCGGTGGGCGAGCAGCGCGAGTTCGGCCGGGGCACGGTGAACCGGGGCGAGGTGGAGATCACCGAGCAGGTGGTGGGCTACCTACGACGCGACGAGATCACGGGCGACGTGTGGGACTCCACCCCGCTGGAGATGGACGAACACGTCCTGCGGACCAGGGCGATGTGGTGGGAGGTTCCCGACGAGCTGGTGGCCGAGCTGAAGCTCAACGCCGTCCAACTGGCGGGCGCGGCCCATGCGGCCGAGCACTGCGCGATCGGCCTGCTACCCATGTTCGCGCCCTGTGACCGATGGGACATCGGTGGAGTCTCGACGATCATGCACCCGGACACGGGGCGCTGCACGATCGTGGTTCACGACGGGCATCCGGGCGGCGCGGGCTTTGCCGACAGGGGTTTCGAACGCGCCGAGGAATGGGCCCTGGCGACCTTGGAAAGGCTGGAGCAGTGCGACTGCGAGGCGGGCTGCCCGAGCTGCGTGGTCAGTCCCAAGTGCGGCAACGCCAACCAGTCGCTGGATCGTGACGCGGCCCGACGGTTGTTGACCGGATTGTTGGGGATCGACGCGTTCGCGTGAGGTCTAGCGACTGCCCCAGTCCCAGATTGGCCGGTCGAACACTCCCTGCCCCGCCACCAGCGTCTCCCCGGTGTCCTTGAGCAGTTCGTGGTGCTCCAGCTCGTCGCCCAGCAGATCACGCAGACCGGCCACCAAGGCGGTGGAATGGGAGACGACGAGGACCTGGGTGCGTCTGCTCGCATCGGCCACGAGCCGGGTCAGGGCAGGAATCATCTCCGGGTGCAGGCTGGTCTCGGGCTCGTTGAGCACCAGCAGGCGCGGCGGCCTGGGGCTCAGCAGGGCAGCGGCCAACAGCAGGAAGCGCAGCGTGCCGTCGGACAGTTCCTCGCTGGCCAGCGGACGCAGCAGACCGTGCTGTTGGAAGAGGAGCTCCAGACGGGTGCCCGACGACTCCACCATCACCCGCCCCCTGGGGAAGGCTTCGTCGACCGCTCGGCCCAGCACCTCCCCGAAGGAGGACTCCAGGATCGTCTGCACGGCCGCAGCGAGGTCTGACCCGTCGGGAGCCAGCACCGGGGTCCAGGTGTTGACGTGCAGGCCGCGTGCGGGACTGGCCGGATCCGTGCGGAAGGCGTCGTAGAAGCGCCAACTGCGCACCTCCTGGCGGGCTGCCTGCAGCTCCGGGTAGAGGGACGGCTCAGCGATCTCACTGAGCATGGACAGTTGGGGGGCCAGGTTCGAGGTGACGCGCTCCCAGCGGTCCTGGCGAGCGTCGACGATGGGTCCCTTGCGACGCACCAGAGTGGTGGCCGGGCGGAGCGCCTGACCGCCGAAGATGACTTCTCGTTTGATCTCGGGGTCGTGAACGAACATGGTGTCGCTCGGCGTCGGGAGGCCCACGTCCACCAGGTAACCGATGTCGTCGGTCACGAAGCCAAGCCCCAGGCTGACCGGCTTCACCCGACGGGCCTTCCCCTGTACCGGGACCTCGCCATCGCGCATGGCCTGACTGATGGTCTCCGGCCCGGCCCACAGCACGCTGCCCAGGCCGCCCTGCTGGGCCAGGGAGCCGACGAGTGTGCCACCGGCGGCCCCGGTGAGCAGCCCGAGGGCTCGATAGAGACTGGACTTGCCAACCCCATTCGCGCCTGTGACGAGCGTCACCCTCCCCAAGGGCAGTACCAGCTCGCGCAGGCTCCGGAATCCGCGGATCGCCACCGTCGTGATCATGCTGTCACCCTAGGCGGCGGCTCTGACATTCTTTCGGGGCGGGGGCCTCAGGGGGCCCACTGCTCAGTCACTTCCGACGCCCGATGCAGGACGGCCCGGACCCCGGATCGCTGCCGTTCCCGGTCAGGGTGCCGCACGCTCTGTCCGTCGCGTCAGCCCCTGTGTGCGAGACGACGCAGGAGGGCGCCGAGACCCTCGCGGTGCTGGGGTGCCTCCTGGGGCGGGACCGCAGGAACGGGCTCGACGGGTGCGGGCTCGACGGGCGCGGGCTCGACGGGTGCGGGCTCGACGGGCGCGGGCTCGACGGGCGCGGGCTCGACGGGCGCGGGCTCGACGGGCGCAGGCTCGACGGACACATCCTTGCCCATCGAGCTGAAGACATTGGCCTCGCGTGCGCCGTGACCAAAGCTGTCAGCTGATGTCTGGCTGCCATGACCGTTGCTCCCGTTAGGATTCTCGGGCCCATGACCGTTCAGCTGGTCGGACTGGTCACCCTCTGCACGCTGCTCCGGCTCAGCGACCCGGGCGGGAGTGGCCTCGGGCGTCGCGCTGCCCTCCAGCCTGTCAAGGTCCACCACGTCGGCGAGGCTGGCCTGGAGGTAGTTGCCTTCGTCACCGTCGTCTTCGAGGGCTCTGCGCATGCCGGAATTGCTGATGACTACCACGAGTTCCTGGTCCTGCCCGCTCTCGTCCTCGTCGGGATCCGCTCCGCGACGCGCCATCGCGGCAGCCTGCCGGACCGCGGATGCCTCGATCTCCAGGTCGATGTCGTCGCCGATGAGCCAGCCGCCGGTCTCAAGGGCCGCGTTGTAGGTCAGGCCGAAGTCGCTGCGCTTGATCCGCAGCTTGGACTCGAAGCCGATGCGCTCGTTGCCGAAGGGGTCGGTGACGCTTCCCGTCCACTCGAAGACCAGTGACAGGGGGCGCGTCACGTCCTTGATCGTGAGGTCGCCGCAGATCTGGACATTCGTGTCGTCAAGGATCTCGAAGGCGGTCGCGACGAAGGTGATGGCCGGGAAGTGCTGGACGTCGAAGAAGTCGCTGGTGCGCAGGTGGTGATCGCGGTCTGGCACATAGGTGTTGATGCTTGCGGTGCTGATGCTCACCATCAGGGCCGAGTTCTCCACATTCGCGCAGTCGATGAGCGCGTATCCCTGGAACTGGTCGAAGGTGCCCCGAATCCGGCTCAGTCCGGCATGGCGCACGGAGAAGCCCAAGGAGCTGTGGGCCAGATCCAGGTGGTAGAGCCCATGGATGTCAGTGATTCGTTGCACGCGTATTCCCCCCGAAGATCGCAGAAGCCGACGTAATCGACACAAACCTAGCCTCTCCCGAGAGCAATTCAGCTGGCCACGCTGTCCCCTTTTTCCTCAGTCCTGGGTCAGGTTCCCCGCGATGGCCTTGGCGTGCACCCATCGGGGACCTGGGGTGATTGCGGGGGTGATCAGGCTACGTACCTCCACGGTGACGCGAAATTCATCGCCCCCACCCTCCACCCGGCAGGAGACCAATTCACCACCATTGGCTCGCGCGCTGACTTTTCCTGCAGCACAGGATTTCTGGCCACGCGCATGGGCGCCAGCGGCCGCCAGAGCTGCCAGATCAGCCGTGGAACGTGCCCGATGGATGGCGGCTATCCAGCCGGCCACGCAGACCCCCACCAGCATCGCCATACAGGTGCACAGGATGATGCCTCCCGTCAGGGCGGAGGCTGCCCCAAGCTCTGCCTCAGCGGCTGGCAGACCAGAACCGGTCGAGCAGCCACGCACTGGCCACGATCCCGGTGGCTTGATGCCCACCACGTCATGCCCCCGGTTCCAGGTCCGCCACGGCTCGCCCTTCCAGGACGACCGGCCCCAACTTCCCCAGCTTCTGCTCGGACCGGACCGTCACCGTCACCGTCCTGGTACCGCGGGCCACCCGAACGGTGGCACCCTCCGGAGCACGCTGCTCCGCCTTGCGCGCAGCCGCCGCATCGGATCGCGCCACCTGGCGGGCCACCTGGGACGCGACATCTGCGCACGCCGTCTGCACCACCACCAGGTTGACCACCCAGCAGGACACGATGACGGCCAGGGCGGCCGTCATCAGCCCGACCGCCAACTCGGCCGTCACCATGCCCCGCTGCGTGTTCACTTGATGCTCGCCCCCAACTGACCGATCAGCTTGGTCACCTGCCGCAGCAGTTCTGCCGAGAAGGCGTCGTCCTGGAAGACCTGGACCAGGACCAGGGCCAGCGCGATGGCGGCCAGGATGCCCACCGCGTACTCGGCGGTGACCATCCCACGCTCGCAGACCCGACGCACCGGCGCGAGGCGGGCGCCCCGGGCGCGGGCCTCGGGCAACTGCGAGCCGTCTGACAGCTGGGAACCGTCGGCCCATTGGGAACCGTCGGTCAGGGAGTTGGAGAGGTGCGCCCGCGGCTGCACGGCCAGGGCTCGTTCGAGGGGCATGGTGATCCTTTCGTCTGCGGCCCGGCACCCCGCCGGACTCACCCAGCACTCTTGACATCGAGCGGCGCCAGGATTCACCGGAGATTGGCCCTGTGGACAATTCCTCGGTGCACCCTGGATGTGGACAGGCCGGACCTCTGGGAACAGCCAGACACCCCGCACTCCGTCGAGGAGTGCGGGGTGTCGAAGCCCGGTCAGCGCAGCCCGTACTGCTGCACCAGCCCGGCGACGATGGGCACGACGCCGGTGAGCAGGAAGGCGGGGAGGAAACAGGCCATCAGGGGCAGGACGGATCGCACCCCCATGGCCCGGGCGCGTCTGATCCTGACCTCATGGCTGCGGGCACGGGCATCGGCAGCGTGGTCGCGCACCGTCGCCGCCACCGCCGAACCCGTTGCCGCGCTGCTGGCCAGATCTGTGGCGACGTCGGCCCATACCGGGTCCTCGGTGAGGGCAAGCCACGCTCCGCTCTCGTCCACCCCCACCATCACCCTCGAGTTCACCCGCTGCAGCGCCCGGCAACCGGGCTGGGGTCCCACCCTGGCCACTTCCCGGGCTGCCGTTCGCAAGGGCAGTCCTGCTTCCAGCGCGGAGGCCAACAAGTCCAGCACCTGCGGCAGCTGGGCCCGGGCCAGCGCCACCTCGCGTTCCTGGTCGCGTCCCACCACCTGCCCCAGACCGATGGCCACTGCCAGCGTCACGAGGACCGCCACTGTGAGCCGCAGGAGTGGATGCGCCGGGTCCATCCACAGCTGGGCAGCCAGCCCCAGAATGGCTCCCGCCCCAACGCGCACCAGGAGCGTTGGCGCACCGGGCCGGCCCGCCAACCACGACGGCACCGCTGGCCCCCTGGGGTGGTGCAGGCGGCGCGGCGACGGCAGCACCCAGAGCCAGACGGCCAGCGCCCAGGCCAGCGCTGCCCCGCCAGTCATGCCGTCCCCCACGGGCAGGTCGTCGTCAATCCCGTCAAGACCCTCGCCACTGTCATCTCAACCCCTTCGTGCAGACACAGCCATCAGTTCGGTCCACCACACCCCCGCGCAGGCCAGCACCACCCCCGCCATCAGGCACACCTGCCCGGGCAGCTGCCCCAGCAGGAATCCCACGGGGTCGGCCCCCACCACCCGCCCCAGGCCAATGCCCACCAGCGGCAGCAACGCCAGGAGCCGAGCCGTGGCGCGTGGCCCCGCAAGCTCCGCCTCGACGAGTTCGCTGCTCGCGCGCTCCTCTCGCGCCTGCTCCCCGGCCCGCGCAGCCAGTTCCGCAATGGGGGCCCCGGTGCGTTCGCACAGTTCCCACGCGCGGGCCAGCCCCAGGATCGCCTCATGCCCCGGAGCCTCGGCAGCGCGTCGCAGGGCGGCAGCGGGATCTCCGCCGATCGCCAGCGTGGCGGCGGGTCGCTCAAAGGCACTGGTCTGCTCCGCCGCCCGCTGGAGGGCCTGACCCGGCACAGCACCAATGCGCAACTGGGCGGCGAGCACCCGCATCCCCTGGGCAACCTCGGCCGCCGATCGGTCCGCCCGCCTCTGCTGCAGACGCTGCCAGCCGAGTCCCCCCACGGTGAGCCCCAACGCTGCTGCCGTGACAGCCCAGCACACCAGGTTGGCACCGCCCACGGCGGCGCACACCACCAGCACCCCCACAACCCCGCCCGCCGCCAGGCACCAACGCAGCCAGCGTCGGGGCCGATCCGCCCGCGTCGGTGGGCCCGGGGGCCCGGCTTCCCCATCCGTGCTGCCCCACTCCAACGGCGCCGGTGGCACGTGGGGCCGCGGTCCCAACCACAGCCCCACTGCCGCTGCCATCAAGAGGCTTCCTGCCCACGCGATGCTCGTCATCGCAGCGCCTCCACCAGATCCGCCCAGCCCGGCCCCTTGGACATGGCCAGTTCGGCGTCGCAGGCCAAGGCCTCCACCACCTCCACCTGGTGCTTCTCATTGCGCTTGACCACACCGATCTGGGAGACCCGTCGCCTGCCCTCGGCACCCCGTCGCACGTGCACCACCAGCCGGATGGCCGATGCCACCTGGGCGTGGCAGGCCTCGCGCCCCATGCCACCCAGGGCGGCGAGGGATTCCAGACGAGCCGGCACATCAGTCACGGAGTTCGCGTGCACGGTGCCGCACCCGCCCTCGTGCCCAGTGTTCAGTGCGGCCAGGAGGTCCACGAGTTCCGCACCCCGCACCTCGCCCACCACCAGCCGGTCCGGGCGCATGCGCAGCGCCTGCCGCACCAGGTGGGTGAGCGTGACGGCCCCAACGCCCTCGGCATTGGGCTGACGAGCTTCCAACCGGACGCAGTGTGGATGACGCGGGGTGAGCTCGCGGGAATCCTCCACCACCAGCAGGCGTTCGCCCTCTGGCACCAGCGACAGCATGGACGACAGCAGCGTGGTCTTTCCCGAGCCGGTTCCGCCCGAGACCAGGTAGGAGATGCGCCGGTCCACCACTGCCTGCAGGATGTCTGCGCACTCCCGGGACATGGCGCCGCCCTCCACCCAGTCATCCAGGGTCAGCGACCGGCGGGAAGGAACACGCAAGGAGATGCAGGTGCCGGGAGCGGCGATGCTGGCCAAGACGGCGTGCACGCGCGTCCCGTCGGGCAGGCGCGCGTCGACGCAGGGACTGGCCTCGTCCAGTCGTCGGCCGGCCGCAGCTGCCAGCCGGACGGCCAGCCGGCGCACCTCGTCGTCATCGGCGAAGGTCAGATCGGCCCTTTCCAGACCGCGACCACGGTCCACCCAGACCTGACCGGAACCGTTGACCAGGACATCGGTGACGCCCGGCTCCTGCAGCAGTGGTTCGAGAGGCCCTGCGCCGACGCTGGTGCGGCGCAGGGCCTCGAGGGTGTCCAGGACCAGCGCGTCGGAGACCACCATTCCCAGGGAGCGCAGGGCGTGCGCCACGTCGGCCGGTTGGTGTGGCCGCCCCAGGGCTGCCAGTCGCAGGCGCACCAGTTCCAGGTCTTCTGCAGCGCTGGCCATCACGCCACCAGAGCGTCGAGGATGCGGGCGACCTGCCGGGCGTGTCCCCAGCGGCGCGGGCGCAGGGGACGCCCTTGTTCGGCCGCCCGCACCACGGAGAGGTCCTGCCCCACCTCGCCCAGCAAGGGAACGCCCAGGGTCTCCGCCACCAGTTGTGGTGCCAGCCGCCGTCCCGGCCCGGTGCGCACCACCAGCTCGATGTCGTGCAAGCCGAGGGTCTCGGCCCTGGCCCGCGCCGCCATGACGGCGCGGACGTCGGCTCCGACGGCGAGCAGCTGACGCTGGCCGGGCAGGCCGTCCGAAAGCGCATTGCCATGTCCGGCGTCCAGGACCACCAGATCATGGGTTCGGGAGAGACACTGCAGGACCGATGCGACCGCTTCGGGTCTGGGTGCCGAACCACCCCGAGCTGCGCGGCCGGGACCAGCATGGGCCACGATGTCCACGCCCGAGACATTGGGCAGGTTCCCGTCGAGCCTTTCCAGCCGGCCGCTGGCGGAACGCAGGTCATGCCACCGCCATCCCGGGGCATTCTCCGCTCCAAAGAGCAGGTCCAGCCCTCCGCCTTCCGGGTCGAGTTCCACCACTGCGGAGCGCAAGCCCCGTGCGGATGCCTGCTGGGCCAGGGCGCAACACAGGGTGCTCACACCCAGCCCGCCCGAACCGGACACCACGCGCACCACGCGGGCCTGCCCCACCGCACGGTCGCCTTGCCCCAGAGCCTGGGCCAGCGCCGAGGTGTGCTGCGGAAGCGCCAGGACGGCCGCCTCCAGCACGGGCGACCATGCGGCCAGCTGCTCCACGTCGTCGCCCACCAGGTGCACCCGGCTGCGCGGCTCCAGACCCAGGCCGCAGACCGCGGCCGCCATCTCCACCGAGACCACCACGCACGGGGCGCTTCGCCACGCCGCTCGTACG
This sequence comes from Luteococcus sp. Sow4_B9, assembly GCF_052116585.1. Classification (NCBI taxonomy): domain Bacteria; kingdom Bacillati; phylum Actinomycetota; class Actinomycetes; order Propionibacteriales; family Propionibacteriaceae; genus Luteococcus; species Luteococcus sp. Sow4_B9. Next base: position 98,282 of record NZ_JBQKKT010000006.1, read on the forward strand.
CGGGGCAGGTCACGCACCACCTCCGGATGGACCCCGGTGGAGGCTGAGGCCGCAAGGATCGCCTCGATCATCCGGGGTTCCCGGGCAATCACCAGGGGAACCGTCTCCAGAACTGTCATACCGACGTCATGTGCATCCGACCCTGTCCTGCGTTCACGCTGCAGGCTGGGCTGTGGACAACGCTGCCTGTGGACAACCCGCCGGCCGTGGCGTCACCCCGAGCCGCTCTCCAGACCCCATAGAGTTGCCGTCATGCCTTCCCCCCGACGCAGCCAGTTCCCAGGTCAGGCCATCGACTGGATGGTCGGCACCCAGCCTGCCCGCGTGCTCAACCTGGGCGGTGGTGCGGCGCTCCCCACGCTGCTCGCCTCCCGCGGTCACACGCTCTTCGCCCTCGACAAGTCCCGCAAGCAGGTTGAGCGCTATCGCGCCGACGGACGCATGGTTGCCGTCGCGGCCGAGGCCGAGGCCCTCCCCTTCGAGCCCTGCCAGTTCGACGCGATCACCTGTCACCAGGTCTTCCACCGCTTCGCCCCCGGTCTGGTGCTGAGCGAGATGGCGCGTGTGCTGCGCCCCGGCGGCGTGGCGTGCACCTCCTACTTGGTCCGCGACGACTCGGTGCCGTGGGTCAAGCGGCTGGTCAAGCTGCTGCGCCAGGTGGATGAGAATGCCATGCGGGGGAACTACGGCCACGATTCCATGGGAGCGCTGTGCACCAGCAAGTACTTCCCTGAGGTGGAGCAACGCAGCTTCCGCGTGTGGCAACCAGTTGACCGCCCCACCCTGCTGGCCATGGTGCGCCAGCAGCCTGCCGTCGCCGCCCTGGACGACGAACTGCGCCAGATGGTGCTGGCCGAGGCCGCCGAACTCTACGACAGCGCGGTTCCGGGCGCCGATGACCTGCGCCTGCCGTACACGCTGACGGTCTGGCGGGCCTGGGTTGACCACGTGGAACTCACTGCCCCGATCGAGATCAACGACACCGGACTGGTCATACCGCTCTAGCCGTTGCCTGTAGAATTTCCCCATTGGTGTGCCGGGAAGTCTGGTCGGCGGCCCTGTCCAACGACCCAGATTGCGCACCATGACCTCTCAGCACGACAACACGTCCGGCACGACCCCCGGGGAGCCTTCGACGCCCCAGGACACGGGCGCCCGACGCCATCCCCGCCGCCGCATCGCCTTTGGCCCCGGCCGGGAAGCCAACCAGCTCCACCTGGGAGAAATCCTCCGGCGGGAGACCGTGGGAGGCATCCTGATGCTCGTGGCCACTGCGGCGGCACTGCTGGTGGCCAACCTGGCGCCCAGCTTCTACGAGCACCTGTCCCACCTCCAGCTGGGACCGCTCAGCCTGCACCAGTGGGCGGCCGACGGCCTGCTCACCATCTTCTTCTTCGTCGCGGGCCTCGAACTCAAGCGAGAGATCGTCGAGGGATCCCTGAGCCGGCCAGCCGATGCGCTGCTGCCGATCATGGCGGCGCTGGGCGGCATGGCGGTGCCCGCGCTGATCTACGTCGGCGTCAACGCCTTCGGCGACGGCAACCTGCACGGCTGGGGCATCCCGATGGCCACCGACATCGCCTTCGCCCTGGCGGTGCTGGCCATCGTCGGATCCCAGCTGCCACTGGGCGTGCGGGCCTTCCTGCTGACGCTGGCCATCGTCGACGACCTGGGCGCCATCATCGTGATCGCAGTCTTCTTCTCCAGCGGCATCTCACTGCTGAAGCTGCTGGGCGCCCTGGTCTGCGTCGCGCTGTTCGCCCTGGCGCAGCGCCGCAGGATCGACACCGTGTGGCTCTACATCGTGCTGGGCATCGCGGCCTGGTGGCTGATGCTGCAGTCCGGTGTGCACGCCACCATCGCCGGCGTTGCGCTGGGTCTGGTGACGCGCACCGACGAGTTCGAGGAGCATGACCCGGTGGACCGCTGGAAGCACGCCATCGAACCCTGGTCGGCCGGTCTGGTGGTGCCCGTCTTCGCCTTCTTCGCGGCCGGAGTTCCGGTCAACGGCGAGATGATGCGTTCGCTGGTGAGCAATCCAGTGCCACTGGGGGTCCTGCTCGGCCTGTTCGTCGGCAAGTTCGTCGGCGTCTACAGTGCTGCCCGCCTGACAGCGCGGTTCACCTCAGCGGAGCTGGCCCCCGGCGTCCAGTGGGGCGACATCGCGGGCACAGCGGTCCTGTGCGGCATCGGCTTCACCGTCTCCCTGCTGATCTCTGACCTGGCCTTCCCGGGCGATCTGGAGTCTGCCCAGAGCGCCAAGGCCGCCGTGCTGATGGCCTCCCTGCTGTCCGCCCTGGTGGGCGGCTTCCTGTTACGCCGTCGGAGTAATGCCCACGATGCAGTGTCCCAGTGAGCGCCCATGAGGTGCCCTTCGTGAGCCGGTGCGTCTAGGCTGTGTCTGGAGCACAGCACACTTTGAGGAGCTGAACACATGGCCGAGCGGCAGAATCCGAAGACCTTCGTCGACAACCTGAAGGTGGACACCAAGTCAGTCGTGATGGACAACATCGCACTGGCCAAGGCCGAGGTGGTTCCGGCAGCCAAGGCGGCGGGCGTCGGTGGCGGCATGTTCGGCGCGGCCGGTTACCTGGCCGCCAACGCTGCCTCCCTGCTCTTCCTGGCCGGCGGCGTCGGCTTCGCCCTGTGGTTCTCCCACCTGTTCGGCTGGGGCCCGCTGGCCTCCGTCGCACTGGGTTTCGTGGCCATGGCGCTGGTTCTGCTGATCCTGGCCGGCATCCTCGCGATGATCGGCAAGGGCAAGATGAAGCAGGTCAAGGCACCGGAGGCCACCATCCAGGAGGCCAAGGTCACCGTCGCCACGTTGAAGGACTCGCTGAACCGTGGTGTGAACGAGGTCGAGGCCAACATCCGCGACCGCAAGGGTCTGGCCAGCGCCAAGCGCGCCGCCAAGGACGTCGCCACCACCTTCCCCGCCCAGCGCACCGATGTGCCCACCACCCCGGCGCGTGCCACGGGCGGTGCCACCAGCGCCGACGCGCTGAAGTGAGCCACATCACCACCAGCTGACCAGCAGCAGGAGGGCCACACCCGGATCGGGTGCGGCCCTCCTGTCGTGCCCTGGCCGGTGGTCAGCCCAGGCGGATGATCCTCGACTCCCACGGTGCCAGACGGTCCTCGGCCCGCTCGTCGTGCGTGCCCAGCAGCAGCTCACCGGCTCGGCGCAGGTCCCCCGGGATCTCGCAGTCGGTGCTCGACATGTTCGCCAGCACCAACAGGCTCTCGTCGGCCAGGGAACGGGTGAAGGCGAAGAGCTGCTCGTGCTCGGGTTCCAGCAGGGCAAAGACACCATCACGCACCACGTCGAGTTCGTGACGAAGGGCGATCAACTTCCGGTAGTGGTGGAAGACCGAGTTCGGATCCGCCACTGCCGCCTCGACATTGATCACGTCGCGGTTCTGGTTGATCTCGATCCAGGGCTCGCCCGTGGTGAAGCCGGCCTTCTCGCTGGAATCCCACAGCACCGGGGTGCGGGCATTGTCACGGCTCTTCACCCGGTAGCTCTCCAGCAGCTGCTCGCCATCCGCGCCCAGGGCTGTGGCCTCGGCCCAGTGGTTGAGCACCTCGATGTCGCGATACTGCTCGATCGACGTGAACCCGGCATTGGTCATGCCGATCTCCTCGCCCTGGTAGATGTACGGCGTGCCCTTCTGCAGGTGCAGCACCGTGGCCAAGGTCTTGGCGGAGTTGACCCGGTGCTGCGGCGAGTCATCGCCCCAGCGGCTGACGATGCGTGGCTGGTCGTGGTTGTCCCAGTAGAGGGAATTCCACCCGCGGCCCTCGAGCCCGTGCTGCCACTTGGCCAGGTTCGCCTTGAGGTCCGGCAGGTGCAGCGGCTTGAGCGCCCACTTGCCCATGCCCGGCTGCTCGTCGAGCCCCATGTGCTCGAACTGGAAGACCATCCCGACCTCTGCCCGGGCAGGGTCGGTGTACTTGCTGGCCTGCTCCACACTGACGCCGGGGCATTCACCGACGGTGAGCAGGTTCTGCCCGGCCAGCACCTGCTGGTTCATCTCGTGCAGGAATTCGTCCATCCGCGGCCCGTCCACGTAGGAGCCGGTGAAGCTCAGCGCCTGACCCGGCACCGTCACGCCGTCGGCCAGCGGGAGTTCCTTGCTGATCAGGTTGATGACGTCCATCCGGAAGCCGTCGACGCCACGCTCGACCCACCACGACATCATGTCGTACACCGCCTGGCGCACCTCGGGGTTCTCCCAGTTGAGGTCGGGCTGCTTGCGGCTGAACAGGTGCAGGTAGTACTGGCCGCGCTGCTCGTCGTAGTGCCAGGCCGGGCCGCTGAAAGCGCTGGCCCAGTTGGTCGGCTCCGCCCCGGGAGCGCCGGGCTCGAAGCCCTCCCGGGCATCGGCCCACCAGTACCAGTCGGCCTTGGCGGAGGTGCGGTCCCGACTCTCCTGGAACCAGGGGTGCTCGTCGGAGGTGTGGTTGACCACCAGGTCCATCACCAGCTTCATCCCGCGGCTGTGCAACCCGTCGATGAGCTCGTCGAGGTCCGCCAGGCTGCCGAAGAGGGGGTCGATGTCCTGGTAGTCGCTGATGTCATAGCCGTTGTCGTCCTGGGGGCTCTTGTAGGCGGGGCTCATCCAGACTGCGTCGACGCCGAGGGCCGCCAGGTGGTCCAGCCGGGAGATGATGCCGCGAATGTCGCCGATGCCGTCACCATCGGAGTCGCAGAAGCTGCGGGGGTAGATCTGGTACACCACCGCGCTCTTCCACCAGTCGTCGGGGCGGTTGGCGAGGTTGTTTCCGGGTCGCTGAGCAGTCATGCCCCGATCATTCCAGACGGTCAGGAAGGCCGGGCGCTCGGCCCCTTCCAGCCCTTGGGCGGGCCGGACCTGTCGCGCAGGAAACGCTGGGGAACCTCCACCTGCAGGTTGGGATTCCAGGCCCGACGCCAGCCGCCCAGGTCCAGCAGGCAGTCGGTCAGATGCGCCGTGAAGCCCCAGATGAAGATCTCACCCATGCTGAAGGCCGGCCCGCTGTACCCATTGGGGAGCACGGCCGTCACGCGGTTCTGCGGATCGGCCAGGTCCTCGATCCGGTAGCGGTGGATGGCCGCCACTTCACGCGCGTCCACGGGCGTGATGGTGCTGTCTCCCTCACCATCCCAGGCCGCGACAATGCCCGCGACGTCGAAGGCACTGGCGGCCACGTGGGCCGCCGGCAGACGTCCCATCACCTTGGCCCGCGACGGCGCCAGGCCGATCTCCTCATGGGCCTCCCGCAGGGCGGCCTCGACGGGGCCCTCTCCCTCCTCCAGCGCACCGCCGGGGAAGGAGATCTGGCCGGGGTGCTTGCGCATGATGGCCGAGCGTTCGGTGAAGGTGAGGTCCAGCTCCTCCTCGCCGATCATCATCAGCACCGCGGCCCGACGGGATCCGGGCCGGGTGGGGCGGGGAGCCGTGACCCGTTCGACGAGCTGTTCGGCGTCGCCCAGGGAGTCGGTGAGACCGCCCAGCTCCTGCGGCAGTTGCCGCGGGTCGGCCAGCACCGGTTCGATGGGACCGATCGGCTCGGTCATGACGCCGTGACCCCGAGGTACTTCTCCACGTCGGCCCGCAGGGCGTCCGGGGTCTTGTACACCGTCGTGGAGTGGTGCACCAGCGTGCCCTGCGCATCGACGAAGTAGGTCTGCGGCGGGCCGGGAACCTTCAGAGGAGCGCGCACCGTCTGCTCGGGGTCGACCAACTGCGGGTACAGCGTCTGGTGCTCCACCGCAAAGTCGATCGCCTTGCCGACGAAGGGATCTCCGTAGTTGATGCCCAGGAAGTCCACTTGGCCGCGGGTCTCCCGCGCCACCTGGGCAAAGCTGGGCGCCTCCTCGGCGCAGGGCTGGCACCACTGGGCCCAGATGTTGATCACGCGGGGCTTTCCGGTGGGCAGACCGGCCAGGTTCACCGTGCTGTCACCGCCCAGGCAGTCCAGCGTCACGGCCGGCAGCCCCCCTTCCCGCTGGGTTGCCTTGGCGTCGCTGGCAGGGCAGGCATCGATGCCGGCCTCCTGTCGAGCGCCGAGGACCTCGCCCGGTGCCAGCGAGCGTTGGCTGTCCGGCTGGCCGGAGACCGTGATGCTGGGAACGCTCGCCTCATCTGTGGCCGGGCTGCACGCGGTGACCACGAGCGCGAGGGCCAGCAGGGCGGTGCGGGTCAGGTGTCTCATCCTCTGGGCTCCCTCACGAGCTTGGCGGCCTTGACCGGATCGGTCTCCCCTTCACCATAGGCCGGGCACAGCGTGGCCAGCGTGCACGCGCCGCAGGCAGGGCGACGGGCGTGACAGCGCCGACGGCCATGCCAGATCACGTTGTGGCACAGCTGCACCCAGTCAGCGGGGTCGAAGAGCTCTCCCACCTCCTGTTCGATCGGATCGGGGCGAGTGGCCGCCGTCCAGCCAAGGCGCCGGGCGACGCGCATGAAGTGGGTGTCCGGGGTGATCCCCGGCACGCCGAAGGCATTTCCCAGCACCACATTGGCCGTCTTTCGGCCCACGCCCGGCAACGTCACAAGCTCCTCGAGCGTGTCTGGCACCTGCCCGTCGAATTCATCGACGATGCGGGCGCTGAGGCCGATCAGCGATTCGGTCTTGGCCCGGAAGAAGCCCGTCGGACGAATGATCTCCTCCACCTCCGCAGGACTGGCCTGGCTCATGGCAGTGGCATCAGGAAAACGTGCGAAGAGCGCCGGCGTGACCAGGTTCACCCGCTTGTCCGTGCTCTGGGCCGAGAGGACGGTGGCCACCAGCAGCTCGTAGGGATCGCGAAAGTCCAGCTCGCACCGGGCCTGTGGGTATTGCAGGGCCAGGAGTTGGTTGGCGCGGTTCGCCCGCTCGCGCAGCGCCGCTCCGTGATCTGGAGACTCCCCACCCAACTCGGCAGGAAACTCATCAGTTGAGCCATCTGCGAGGGGCCCTTCTCGTTCGTCCACGCCCGCAGCCTAGTGGGGGCGCCAAAGCAAGGCGGCGCCCAGTAGGCGTGGCACCGTGCCACACGAGGACCCCATGTGCACCAGGAAGTGAGGAAGACCACTAGACTGACGGTCACCGTGCTCTTGTCATCCGATGAAGGGGGATCATGCACGAGGAGCTTCTGGCGCGTCTGCCGCTCTTCCAGAACCTAGAGCCCAGCTCTCGCCAGGCCCTGGATGAGTTCGTCCAACCCCTGTCATTGAGCCGTGGGGAGATCCTCTTCCGCAGCGGCGACGAGGCGCTCGGCCTGTACGTGCTGGCCATGGGCAAGGTGAAGCTCACCAAGCCCTCCCGGCAGCCGCAGCCCACCGCCACCATCACCCGCAAGGGTCGCCCCACGGCCCCGGCACCGCGGGAATCGCTGCTCTCCCTCATCGGGCCGGGCGAGATGTTCGGCGAGCTGTCCGTGCTTGACGGTGGTCAGCGCAGCACCACCGCCACGGCGATGCTCGACTGTCGGCTGTACCACGTGCCGCGGGAGCCGATGCTGAAGCTCATTCAGGAGCACCACGACATTGCCAACGCCATGATGCACCAGATGGCGCACCGGGTTCGGGTCTCCAACGAGATCATCTCCGGTCTGGTCCTCAGCGACGTCCCGGGCCGCATGGCCTACCTGCTGCTCACCCTCGGTGAGCGCTTCGGCGTCGCCACCGAACGCGGAACCGAGGTGCACCACGACCTCACCCAGGCAGAGCTCGCCCAGATGGTGGGAGCCAGCCGCGAGACCGTGAACAAGGTGCTGACGGACTTCGCCGGCCGCAAGTGGATCACCATGAGCGGCAAGAGCGTGGTCATCCGCGACGCCGCCCGGCTGCGGGCCCGGATCGACTGACCCCAAATCGTCTGATCCCGCATCGACTGCCCCAGTACAGGCCTCGCCACCGCATTCACGGCGGCCAAGACTGTCGGGGGCTCCTCGCGGCCCACTAAGCTCGTGGCATGACCAAGTGGGAATACTTCACCGCACCCGTGCTGAGCCACGTGAGCCAGCAGATCCTGAACAATTTCGGCTCGGAGGGCTGGGAGCTCGTGCAGCTGGTCCCGGGGCCGAATCCCGACACCCTGGTGGGCTACTTCAAGCGCCCCATCCTCGAGGACAAGTGATGTCGGCCACCAGCCGCCTCCAGGAGCTGGGCATCACGCTTCCGCCGGTTGCCGCCCCCGTCGCGGCCTATGTGCCGGCCATGGTGCTGGGCAACCACGTCTGGACGTCGGGGCAGCTGCCCTTCGTCGACGGGACGCTGCAGGCCACGGGCAAGGTGGGCACGCAGATCACCCCGGAGGACGCCAAGGCACAGGCACGGATCGCGGGCCTGAATGCGATCGCCGCTGCCGCCCAGGCCGCTGGCGGTCTCGACGAGATCAGCAGGATCCTCAAGGTGACGGTCTTCGTCGCCTCGGACCCGTCCTTCACCGGCCAGCCGGCCGTCGCCAATGGCGTCAGTGAGCTGATGGGTGAGGTCTTCGGTGCGCAGGGCCAGCACGTGCGAAGCGCCGTGGGGGTCAGCGTGCTCCCGCTGGATGCCCCCGTCGAGGTGGAGCTGGTCTGCGAGATCTGATCCCGCGCGCCGCCTGGCACTGAGCGCCGCCCTGGCACTGGGCGCAGTCAGGGGGCGGTTGTGTCAGGCGCGAGCGCGCTCGGCGCCGGCCCGCTCGACCACGCGACGACCACCGCCCTGCAACAGGGTGAGACCCGGACGGCCGGTGGCGGCATCGATGTCTTCCACGCCCTCGAGCACGGCCGCCCACGAGGGAACGTCCGGCCGCTGGCGCAGGAGCTGGCGACGTTCACGTTCGGTCAGCCCACCCCAGACACCCCACTCGATGCGATTGTCGAGTGCCTCGGCCAGGCATGTGCTGCGCACCGGGCATCCCATGCACACCACTCGGGCGCGCTTCTGATCCTTGCCCTCGGGGAAGAGTGCGTCCTCCATCCCTCGACACCGGGCAAGAAGGGTCCAGTCGTCAGGCTCTGTCAGGCTCATGCCCTGTTCTCCTTCCCGCGCTGGAAGTAACCGCCGTAGCTTGTCAGGTGGCTTTCGAGTTGAATGTAGTCCGTCACAACGGTTGTGACAATCCCGCGGCCCACCAGACAGACGACGTGGGCCTCACGTGCACCGAGTGGGGACAATGACCCAAGTACATCGGGACAACTGCCCACCAGATGCTCCCAGACGCCCGCGGCGACCCCTCATTCACCAGCCTGAGGCGAGTCCTCACGTACTCTTGTCACCATGACTTCACGCAAGACCGGCAGCAATGCTTACCACCTGGGATGGTTCGCCGCACTGAGCGTCATCTGCGGCCTGCTCGTGGCGGGCCTCGTGCTGCCCTATGCGTGGATCACCGGCTCCGTGGCGAAGGCGAGCGCCGAGTCGCTCGAGTCACTGCCGGCCGAGCTCGAGATCGGCCCCCAGTCGGAGCGCTCCAAGGTGCTCATGGCCGACGGCAGCGTGTTGGCCGAATTCTACTCCGAGAACCGCGTGTACGTGCCACTGAAGAAGATCGCGCCGGTCATGCAGGCCGCGCAGATCGCCATCGAGGACCACCGCTTCTACCAGCACGGTGCCATCGACTTCGAGGGCACCGCCCGCGCCGCCGTGCGCAGCGCCTCCGGCACCACCCAGGGTGGCTCCACGCTCACCCAGCAGTACGTGAAGCAGGTGCAGGTTGAGGCCGCCATGTACAACAACGACGAAGAGGCCGCGGCCAAGGCGACCGAGCAGTCCCTGACCCGCAAGATTCGGGAGCTGCGCTACGCCGTCGCGGTGGAGAAGAAGCTCACGAAGGACCAGATCCTTGAGCGTTACCTGAACATTGCCTACTACGGCGCCGGCGCCTACGGCGTCGAAGCGGCCGCCAAGCGCTACTTCAACACCACGGCCGAGAAGCTGACCCTGGACCAGGCAGCTCTGCTGGCCGGCCTGGTGCAGAACCCGGCCGTCACGGATCCGATTGCGCACGAGAGCGCCGCCCTGACCCGCCGCAACATGGTGCTGAACCGCATGGCGCAGTTGGGCAAGATCACCCAGGACGAGGCCGCGGCCGCCAAGAAGAAGGGCTTCGACCGGTCCAAGGTGCAGGAGCCCAAGAACGACTGCACGGACTCCCGCTTCCAGACCATGTGCCAGTACGTGAAGAATGTGCTGCTCAGCGACCAGTTCAAGAGCCTGGGCAAGACGAAGGAGGAGCGTGACAACACGCTCAAGCGCGGCGGCCTGACCATCCAGACCCTGATCGACCCGAAGGCGCAGTCCGCTGCCGAGAAGGCCGTGTCCCGACGCATCGCCCCCACCGACCCGTTCATCTCCACCTCGGTGTTGATCCAGCCCAAGACCGGTCTGATCGTCGCCATGGCCCAGAACCGCACGAAGCTCGGAGACAAGCCCGGCCAGACCTGGTACAACTACTCGGTCAACCGGTCCATGGGCGGGGCCGAGGGCTACCAGGCCGGCTCAACCTTCAAGGTCTTCACGGCGGCCGCAGCCATCAACAAGGGCATCCCGCCGACGCGCAAGTACAACTCCCCGTCACCGATGGACTTCACCGGCTCGACCTTCCGGTCCTGCGAGGGCCCCTTCAAGTCGCCGGCCTACACCCCCAAGAACTCGACGGGCGTGGGCAACTTCGACATGGAGCAGGCCACGATGAAGTCCATCAACACCTACTTCGTGCAGTTGCAGCGCGCCACTGGCAACTGCGATGTGGTGAAGATGGCCCAGGCCGCGGGCGTGGAGCGCGCCGACGGCAAGGACCTGCTCAAGGACGAGGTTCCTGGCAGCGGCGGCGTGATGGGCTTCGACAAGGTCGTCTCGTTCACGCTGGGCCCGGTGGAGGTCACGCCGCTGTCGATGACCCAGGCCTACGCCACCCTCGCCAACCGCGGTGTGCGTTGCGATCCGATCATCATCAAGTCGGTCAAGACCAAGGCCGGCAAGGAGTCACCGGTTCCGTCCGCCAATTGCAAGCAGACGATCAACCCGGATGTTGCCGACCAGGTGACCAAGATGCTCAAGCGCACGATCGAGTCCGGCACGGCCCGCCCCGCCTACATGGGCGACGGGCGTGACCAGGCCGCCAAGACCGGTACCACGGACTCGGCCGAGGCCGTCTGGCTGGCCGGCTACACCCCGGACATGGCGGGCGTCTCCATGATCGCCGCAGACAAGCAGGCCCCGGAGTACAAGGGTCGCGCGAAGCGCTCCATCACCGGCAAGCGGATCCACGGCACCGACTGTGGCGATGGTGGTTGCTGGCTGTCCGGCTCCGGCTCCGGCGACGCAGGCAAGATCTGGAAGGCCTCCATGGAGGCCGCGCTGGACGGCGTCGCGAAGACGAAGTTCCACAAGCCGAGCGGCAAGATCATCGAGGGCAAGAAGCTCTCCATCCCCAACATCAAGGGGATGGACATGAAGGAGGCCATGGCCGCGGTGGAGGCCGCCGGATTCGGCACCGAGACCGCCTATCAGTACAGCGACTACAGCTACGGCACCTATCTCTACGCCTGGCCCAACAAGGGCACCTGGGACACCAACAAGCCGATCACCTTCTACGTTTCGCAGGGGCCGCGACCCAAGCCGAAGCCCGAGCCGACGAAGAAGGCCACTGCCAAGGAGACCAAGAAGTCCACCTGGAAGCCGACCGCCAAGCCGACGGCCAAGAAGACCACCACGGCCCCCAAGCCCACGGCCAAGACGACCACCACGGCCCCCAAGCCCACGACCAAGAAGACCACCACGGCACCCAAGCCCACGGCCAAGCCGACCGCCAAGAAGACCGCGGCCACCAGGCCCACGACGAAGCAGACCGCGGCCGCCAGGACGACGGCGGCTGCCAAGCCCACAGCCAAGGCGAGCGCCTGATGCGCACGGCCGCAAAGGTGGCCCTGGCCGGAGTGGCCACAGGGGCTGGTGCCCTGGGCTATGGCCTCTGGGAGGCGCAGCAGTTCACGCTGCGCCGGGTTGAAGTGCCGGTGCTCCCAGACGGTGAACGCCCCATCCGGGTGCTGCACATGAGCGACATCCACCTGCTGCCCCGCCAGAAGGGAAAGCTGGAATGGGTGGCGAGCCTGGCCGGGCTGGAGCCAGACCTGGTGGTCAACACCGGAGACAACTTCTGCTCCCCCGACGCGATGGAACCGCTGCTGGATGCGTGGGGCCGGTTGCTGGACGTCCCGGGCGTCTTCGTCTTTGGCTCCAATGACTACACGATGCCGGCCTTCAAGAACCCGGCCAAGTACTTGGCCGGGCCGTCGAAGGTGGACGAGCACGACCACCCCGCGCTGCCCTTCGACGACCTGCGGGCGGCGATGACGGCGCGCGGCTGGGCCGACCTCAACCAGCGTCGTGCGGAGGTGACGGTTGACGGACGACGTCTGGCCTTCCGCGGCACGGATGACGCCCACCTGAAGCGCGACGACTACTCCGAGGTCGCTGGCCCGCCCGTGGCCGATGCGCTGCTGAACATCGCGGTGACCCATGCGCCGTACCTGCGGCTGCTGGACGCGATGACGGCAGACCGGATGGACATGATCTTCGCCGGCCACACGCACGGCGGGCAGGTCTGCCTCCCCTTCAAGGGTGCGCTGGTCACCAACTGCGATCTGGACACGGAACGGGTCAAGGGCCTGAGCCAGCACACCGCGCGGACCTCCGACGGCAGCCAGCACACCAGCTGGATGCATGTCTCGGCCGGCATGGGATCGTCACCGTACGCGCCATATCGCATTGCGTGCCGCCCGGAGGCGACCTTGCTGACACTGGTCAGCCGCTGAGCCCGCCTCCGAGGGAGGCGACCGCCGCCGGCGCAGGCGCGTCGATTGGTCTTCCAAGAGGAAAGTGGGATACAGTGTTCCACGGCCCAAGGGCCAGCAGGACGGGGTGTGGCGCAGCTTGGTAGCGCGCGTCGTTCGGGACGACGAGGTCGCAGGTTCAAATCCTGTCACCCCGACCAGCATGAGGAAGGGCGTGGATTCCACTGGAATCCACGCCCTTCCTCATGTCCACCCAGCCGGTGGTCAGTGAGCCGTGGACGAGCAGAGGCCCAGAACTCCGAACGCAGATATTCGGACATCTGAATCGGTTACTGAACCCCACAGGATGCCGGGAGCTGACCCCTGATGACCACCTCTCGGGGCAGTGCGACATGATGGTGATCATTGAGTCCACGAGATTCATCTTCTCCAGGCGAGCACTCGGCACCACTCCCCTCCGGCGACCAGGTTTGACCCCGGAAAACGAGACTGGACAGGGAATCACCGGATTCTTGGCGGACGGTGCCCGGCCCTGATATCTTCGGCGAGGCTCATGTGCGACCCACAAGTTGAGCGATAGTTCAAGTATTGACGATAAAATCTTCAACAAATCTTTGAACTAGAAGGACTTAATACTTAACAACTGAATACGAGCTGTAGAAGCCCTTCTCACATTGACTCAGTCGCACGGTCTGCATAGAGTTATCAACAGATGACGAACCCCCGAGCGTCATCGACACAACGGAACAGCAATCCCCCGAGTGCTGTTCCTTCATCGCAAGTTCCGAACCCCCGAGCGGAACTTGCACCAAGGAAGGCCCCGGAAACGCAATCCGGGGCCTTTCTGTTGCCCTGGGGAATCGATCGCGAATCCGTTGCTGGCAAGGATTCTCGGGCTCCGGCACCCGGGCGGCGATGCCCGGGACGGCGCGAGCATGTGGCTTTTGGTGTGGATTCACCTTGGGGCGGGCAGCTGCCCGCAGCTGGACCGAACGAACTCGACCAGGCTGCGGCGCTCAGGCCAGCTTGAGGCGGCGCAGCACGGGCGCCAGCATCCCGTCGACCTCGCGGATGCGCATCAACCGTGCGGCAGCCAGGAAGACGAGCCCGAAGCACAGTCCAGCCACGGCACAGGTGAGGACCGAGAGCAGCCAGGAGCGTCCGAAGCCGGACATTCCGTAGACGGCCAGCCAGGCCGTGCCGCCGGCCAGCAGGGAGGCGATCAGCAAACGGGTCCACAGGCGCACCACCTCATGCAGACCCAGCCCATCCAGCTGGCGACGCGCCACGGCCATCCACAGCAGTGACTGCCCCCAATTGCCCACCACGACGCCCATGGCCACGATCGGGAGCACCCAGCGATCGGGCGCCAGCCAGACGCCCAGCACGGCGCAGAGCACCTGCACCAGCGTCAACAGGCCCTGGTAGAGGAAGTTGTCGCGGCCCTCGCCGCGGGCATAGCAGTAGCGCTGCTGCAGCACACTGATGCCATAGCCCAGGATGCCCAGGCACATGATCTGCAGGGCCAGCACCACGGGCTCGGACTGGCCTGCGGGCAGGCGCAGCATCACGTCGACCAGCGGCCGCGCCAGCACGATCATCGCGATGCTTGCCGGGATGATGGCCACGGCCGGGGTGCTAAGCGCCTTGTTGACCAGCCGACGCAGACCCGCCACGTCGCCGTCCTGCCAGCTGCGACTCATCTGGGGAAAGAGCGCCGTCAGGATGCTCACCGTGATCAGGCCGTGCGGCAGCGTGAAGATCAGCATGGCGAAGTTGTACGAGGCGAAACCGCCGACGCCCGGCTGGTCGGGCAGCGAGGTCAGCACGATCTGCACGATCAGTCCACCGGCCAGTGAGACCAGCAGCGCACTGAAGGTCCACCCCACCATGCGAGAGGCTTCCCCCAAACCGGAGCCCCGCAGACCGAAGCGGGGCCGATACCGGAAGCCGCCCTTGACCAGGGGCGGCACCAGGATGAAGGCCTGCACCGCAATGCCCAGAGTGGTGCTTCCGGCCAGCGTCCAGACCATCTCCGGGGTCCACGTGCTCGGATTGGTCTGCAGCCCCCAGCGCCACAGGAAATAGCCCAGACCGCCGATCTGCACCACATTGGCCAGCGCCGGCGCCCACATGAAGGCGGCGAACTGGTCCCGCGCGTTGAGCACATTGCCCAGCACGGAGTAGAGGCCGTAGAAGAGGATCTGCGGCATGCAGATGAAGCCGAACATGATGGACAGCCGCAGCGCGTCGCCGTCCTGCTTGTTCGTCCACTGGATCAGCCAGGGCACCGCCGCCGTGGCGGCCACCGTGAGCAGCGCAATGGCACCGAAGGCCGCGGTGAGGAGTTTGTCGACGAAGACCTGCCCGCCGTCGTCGTCCTTCATCGCCCGGGTGATCTGCGGAATCAGGACGGCATTGAGGATGCCCGCGTTCAGCACCATCAACAGGTAGTTCGGCATGGTGTTGGCCACATTGAAGGCCGTCGCCACGGCCGAGGCCGCCACCACTTGGGCAAAGAGGTACTGCCGGCCCAGGCCCAGAATGCGGCTGACCAGCGATCCCATCGCCATGATCGCGCTGGCCCGCCCCAGGGACTGTTTGCGCACCGCGGGCGTGCCGCCCGGCTCCGACTCGTCGTCGGTCTCGGTCACCGCGCGTACCGGCGCCGCCACGGACGCAGCGTCGTCGTCCCCGGCGCGGGTGTCGATCACCACGGTCTGGGTGGCATCGGCCACCTCCGTGCCGGCGAAGGACACGTCCCAATGACCTCGACGCGGTCGGCCGACCGCGTCGAAAGTCATGGTGTCGTCATCGGGCCCGAAGCCCTGGGGCGACGACGTGTCCTTCGGGTTCGTCACCTGCCGGTGCCGGCGTAGACGACCGCCTCGCCATCGGCATCCAGGCCGAAGGCGGTGTGCGCGGCACGGACGGCGGCGTCCACCTGGTCGGCGTCGACCACCACGGAGATGCGGATCTCGGAGGTGGAGATCATGTCGATGTTGATGTCGGCGTCGGCCAGCGAGCGGAAGAAGGAGGCCGTCACGCCCGGGTGTGAGCGCATGCCGACGCCGATCACCGAGACCTTGCCGATCTGGTCGTCGTACAGCAGCTCCTCGAACTTGATCTGCTCCTGGGCGGCGTTGAGCACCTCGATGGCCTTGCGGCCATCGCTGCTGGGCAGGGTGAAGGAGATGTCGGTGCGACCGCTGGCCACCTGGGAGACGTTCTGCACGATCATGTCGATGTTGATCTCGTTGCGTGCGATGGTGTCGAAGATCTCGGCCGCCTCGCCCGGACGGTCCGGCACACCGACGACGGTGATCTTGGCCTCGGTGCGGTCATGGGCGACGCCGGTGATCAGTGCTTGTTCCATCTTGCTTCCTTCGGTGTCGGTCGACGATGCGGGGAGGTCCTTCACCCAGGTGCCGGGCTTGTCAGAGAAGGACGAACGGACGTGGACGGGGACATTCTCGCGTCGCGCGTACTCGACGCAGCGCAGGTGCAGGATCTTGGCGCCATTGGCCGCCATCTCCAGCATCTCCTCATAACTGATCACGGGGATGTGCCGCGCGCCGGGCACGATCCGGGGATCGGCGGTGAACACACCGTCGACGTCGGAGTAGATCTCGACGTACTCCGCACCGAGCGCAGCAGCCAGCGCCACCGCGGTGGTGTCCGAGGCGCCACGGCCCAGGGTCGTGACGTCCTTGGTGGTCTGTGAAACCCCCTGGAAGCCGGCGACGATGACGACATTTCCCTCGTCCAGCGCCTGCTCCACGCGGCCGGGTGTGATGTCGATGATGCGGGCGTCGCCATGCTTGCCGGTGGTGATGACGCCGGCCTGCGAGCCGGTGTAGCTACGGGCCTCGGCGCCCAGATCACTCAGCGCCATGGCCAGCAGGGCGGCGCTCTGGCGCTCGCCGGTGGTGAGCAGCATGTCCAACTCACGCGCCTTGGGCTGCGGGCTGACCTGCAGCGCCAGGTCCATCAGCTCGTCGGTGGTGTCGCCCATGGCGGAGATGACCACCACGACGTCATTGCCGGCCAGCTTCGCATTGAGGATGCGGCGTGCGACCCGCTTGATCGAGGCGGCATCAGCCACCGATGACCCACCGAACTTCTGGACGATCCGTCCCATGACACCTCCCGGTTGCCGGCCCCGGTCGTGGAGCCAGCTGCCACTGTACCGACGCCCCGACCGGACGGGCAGTCAATCCGGGGTGTGGAAGCACGTGGAACCCGAACGGCCTAGCCTTGGAAGCATGGACGGTTCAGGTGGGTATCGCATCGGTGACCAGGAACGCGACGAGGCCGTGGCCCAGTTGCGGGAGCACCACGCCCTGGGCCGGATTGACGCCAGCGAGTTCGACGAGCGGATGTCGTCGGCACTCGCGGCACGCACCCTGGCCGACCTCGCGCTCCTTTTCGGGGACCTTCCCCCACTGCCTGGCCGTCGCACCTTCGGCGACGGCCCTGCCCTGGAGCCCGTGCAGCCGACCGCCGCTCCTGTGGCCACTGGAAATGCCTGGAACTGGCGTCAGGGCCTCTCCGGTGCCGCCTTCCCCTTGGCCGTGATCGCCTGCTTTGCCACCGGATGGCGCTACTGGTGGATCATGCTCGTGCCCATGATGGTCACCGCTGCCCTGCTCGGGGATGACGACGACGGGGACCATGACGGGGACGAGGATTCGAGCACACACGCGAAAGCCCTCGGGGCGGGCAACCAGAAGGCGCTCCCCAAGGGCTCCGCTGAATAGTTCGAGTACTGCGTGGTGGTTCGAGAACGACGATGTTCCGTCCCAAGGCCGCCGAGTTCAGCTCCCGGCGGGCGGGAACCTGAGGTCAGGCAACCATGTCCTGGTACTCGGGGTTCTTCTGGATCCAGTCGGCGACGAAGGGGCAGGTGGGCTTGGCCTTCTTGCCGATGGAGCGCATGTGGTCCAGCGCGCCCTTGACGAGCTCACCGCCCACACCCTGACCCTCATGGGCGGGCTCCACCACGGTGTGCTGCAGGTCGAGGACGTCGCCCTCGATCTCGTAGCTGAGCGTGCCGGCGAGCTGACCGTCGACCGTGGCCTCGTATCGCTTCTTCTCGTTCTTGAGCGCAACCGAAATGTTCATGACACCATCCTGCCCGATCACAGTGGCTGATCGGGGTGCTTTACGCCAACGGCATGCAACGCCTGCTCCAACTGGTCCATCACGGCCAGCGTGTCGGACAGCGGCATGATGTCGCTCTCCAGCCGCCCCTCGCGCAGGGCACGGTTGACCTCGACGATCTCGTGGGAATAGCCCGTGCCGTCCGGGTGCAGGGCCAGCGTGCGCGGGGTGACTCCCTTGCGGTGCACCACCACGCGGTCCGGGTGGTGGAAGCGCGGCTTCACCTCGGCCCAACCCTGATCGCCCATCACCACCATCCTGCCCGGCCCCATGGACTGCAGGGAGACTGCCAGGGTGGCCAGGGCGCCCGAGTCATAGCTGAGCACCATCCCAGCCTGGGCGTCCACCCCATTGGGGTACAACGTGCCCCGCACGGTCATCTCGCTGGGGCTGCCCAGGAAGTCCTGCGCGAACTGCAGGACGTAGACACCCAGATCCAGCAGCGCACCACCACCGAGGTCCTTGGCAAACAGCCGGTCGTCGGGATTGAAGTCCCGCTGGGCATACAGGTCGCCCTGCACCCCGAGGATGGTGCCCAGCTGGCCGGCGTCGACCACGTCATGCAGTGCCCGCACGACTGGCTGGAAACGGGTCCACATGGCCTCCATGGCAAAGACCTGCTGCGCCCGGGCAGCATCGACGATCTCCTGGGCACCCGCCAGGGTCGTGGCAAAGGCCTTCTCCACCAGGACGGCCTTGCCATTGCCGATCGCCTCGAGGGCAATCGCCTTGTGCTGCGGATGCGGTGTCGCGATGTAGACGACGTCGATCTCCGGGCAGGCGCACAGCTCGGCATAGCTGCCGAAGGCCCGCTCCAGGCCGAATTCGTCGGCGAAGGCCTGCGCCCGCGCCACGTCACGCGACCCCACGGCATACGGCACCGCGCCGTCGACGTGGGCGAAGTCCTTCACGAAGGCCTGGGCCATCCGGCCCGGACCGGCGATGCCCCACCGAAGGGGCCGGTCAGCTGCGCGCTCGTCCATGGCTCCAGACTGTCACTTGCGCGTCCTGGTTGGAAGGGTGCCCCGCCAAGGCTTCAAGACGTGCATGACCCGCCGTGACGACGCGGGGGGGGGGGGCCCCCCCCGCGTCATGCTGCCCGAGGGTGATCGGGAGCAGAACGGTCAGGCGATGGCCTGGATCCCGTTCCAGTTCGTGCCGATCTTCTTCGCGGGAGCCCACCGACCTGCGCCCAGGTTGGCGTAGAAGTAGAGGTGGCCGTCGGACCGCACGGCCACCATGTCGCGTCGACCGTCCCGGTTCAGGTCACCGGGGCTGACCACCTTGGTCATGCTGTTCCAGCCGTGCCCGACCTGCCGGGTGGCCACGACCGTGCCCGAGCTCGACAGTGTGTAGCGCATCAGCTTGCCGTCCTGCGTCACCGCCAGCAGGTCGGCCCGCCCGTCGCCGGAGAAGTCCCCGACGGACAGGATGTGCTTGATGCCCTGCCAGTTGCGGCCCACCTGCACCGGCGAGGAAACGCGGATCGGCTTGACCGCCTGGCGCATCAGACGACCGTCGGAGCGCACCGAGAAGAGCTCCGCGTAGCCGTCGCCGTTGACGTCGTTGACGGCGCTCATCAGCCGGGCATCATTGAAGCCGTAGCCGATGATCGTGGGGAAACCTGCCCGGTTGTTGCCCATCATCCGGTGCTGCCAGAGCGTTCCGGAGGTGTCGCGGGCCAGGATCTCCGAGGCGCCATTGTGGTCCATGTCCGGAGACTTGCCGATCCACGTGTAGGGGTAGTTCAGCCCCTTGAGACCGGGCTTGCCCAGCGTCCACAGGACCGGCCCCGAGACGGTGCGATAGGTGATGCCCTCACCCTTCGACAGTCCGACGACGTCGGCAACCTTGTCATTGGTGAAGTCTCCGTAGTAATTGCTCGTACCGGCGGAACGCGGCCAGCCGACCTTCGGGATTCCGTCCCACTCGGTGGCGGGCAGGATGTCGACACGCTCATTGCTGGCGAGATCGTGGAAGCTGGTCATGAGCGGCTCCCTGCCCGTCGCGGTGATGGTGCCACTGGTGCACTTGCCGGCCGGCAGCCACTGGTTGGCCAGGCCCTTGCCAGTCTCACCAGCACTGGGCTGGTAGATGCGGGTGTCGCCATCGGCGACGGTGTAGCTGAAGGTGTCCGGGCCGATCGCCACCGGCTCGGCGCCGCGGGCACAGACCTGGACTGTGCTCTCCCACGCCGTCCGGGAGACCTTCTTGGGATAACCGACGGTCAGGGTGACGTGGGTGAAGGTGGCGCGGGTGCCGTAATTGGTGAACTCCACCTGCCTTGGCTGCTTGGGTCCAGCGGCCTGCGCGGGGGCAGCGGCGCCCACCTGGAGACCGGCGACCATGGCCGCGCCCAAGGCGAGGCTGGTCAGTGACTGGGTACGACGCTTAGCGTTCACGATGTCCTCCTCGACAAAGGGGGCAGCAGGTCCGTCCCCTCACCCCCAATACGCCCGGGGCGGCAGGTCGGGTTGCCGTCGGACGATGAACTTCGGGTAAAGGAAACCGCCCGTCATCCTCAGGAAGGATGACGGGCGGTTCGGGCAGGCTCGCTCAGAGGCGGGTAACCTTCACGGCCAGCCCCAGCTCGGGCTCCACTTTCCAGTCGTCGCCCTGCACGCCGGCCTCCATCTGGGTGGCCAGCACCTCGTCGGCAATCAGCTGCTGGTGGGTCGAGATGGCCGAGGCCAGGTCCCCGGTGGCAGCCCACTGCAGGTGGATCCGGTCGCTGACCTCGAGCCCCGAGGCCTTGCGGGTCTCCTGCACGAAGCGGATGGCGTCGCGGGCCAGACCGGCCTGCACCAGCTCCGGGGTGAGCTGCAGGTCCAGCGCCACCGTCTCACCCTGCTCGTTGACCACGCTCCAGCCCTCACGCGGACGCTCGGAGATGATCACCTCGTCGGCGCTCACCTGGGTGCCACCGTCGAAGTCCACCGTAGCGGTGCCGTTGGCGGTCAGATCGGCGGCCAGCTTGGCGGCGTCAGCCTCCGCGATGGCCTTGGCCACCAGCGGCGTCTGCTTCGCGAAGCGCTTGCCCAGGGCACGGAAGTTGCCCTTGGCGGAGTAGTCGACGACGTCGCCGGCCGAGCTGAAGGACTCGATGCTGTTGATGTTCAGCTCGGCGGCGATCTCGGCCACCAGGCTGTCGTCCAGCTGGGCGTGGGCGTAGCTGGGCACCAGCATCCGGGCCAGCGGCTGGCGGGTCTTCACCTTGGCCTCGGCGCGGGCACTGCGGCCCAGCTCCACCAGGCGCTTGGTCATGTCCATCGCCTTGTCCAGCTGCTCGTCGATGACCGAGGTGTCGGCGACCGGCCAGTCGGCCAGGTGCACCGACTTCGAGGCCTCGGGATCGGCGGCGACGAACAGGTCCTGCCAGACGCGTTCGGTGATGAAGGGCACCAACGGCGCCATCAGCCGGGTCAGCACCTCAAGCGTCTCGTGCAGCGTGGTCAGCGCGGACTGGTCGCCGTCCCAGAAGCGACGGCGGCTGCGACGCACGTACCAGTTGCTCAGCTCGTCGACGAAGGTCGCGATCCGGCTGCCGGCGTGCTGGGTGTCGAAGTTCTCCAGCGCCTCGGTGACGTCGACCACCAACTTGTTGGTGGCGGAGGTGAGCCAGCGGTCCAGCACGTGACGGTCTGCGAGCGCAGGGGGGTTCGGGGGGATCGTTCCCCCCGGCACGAAGTTGTTCGCATTCGCGTAGAGGGCGTGGAAGGCGACGGTGTTCCAGTAGGTCAGCAGCACCTTGCGGACAGTCTCGGTGATGGTGCCGTCACCCACTCGACGGGCGGCCCACGGCGAACCGGAGGCGGCCATGAACCAGCGCACCGCGTCGGCGCCGTGCTTGTCCATCAACGGGATGGGCAGCAGGATGTTGCCCAGGTGCTTGCTCATCTTGCGGCCGTCCTCGGCCAGGATGTGGCCCAGGCAGAGCACGTTCTTGTAGCTGGACTGGTCGAAGACCAGCGTGTTCACCGCCATCAGCGTGTAGAACCAGCCGCGGGTCTGGTCGGTGGCCTCGCAGATGAAGTCGGCCGGGTAGTTGGCCTCGAACTTCTCCTTGGAGCCCTCAACCCACGGGAAACCCCACTGCGCGAAGGGCATCGAGCCCGAGTCGAACCAGGCGTCGATCACCTCGGGAACACGACGGTAGGTGCCGCCGTGCCCGGGCAGGGTGAAGGTCACGTCGTCGACGAAGGGACGATGCGGGTCCATCGTGGCCACCGACGGGTCGCCGGCCAGCTCGGACAGCTCGGCGCGCGAACCGACGCACACCACCTTGGTGGGGTCCTCGTCGTTGCGCCACACCGGCAGCGGCGTGCCCCAGTAGCGGCTGCGGCTCAGCGCCCAGTCGATGTTGTTCTCCAGCCAGTCGCCGAAGCGGCCGTGCTTGATGGATTCGGGGTACCAGTTGGTCTTCTCGTTCTCGGCGAGCAACTGGTCCTTGCGCTGCGTGGTGCGGATGTACCAGCTGGGCATGGCGTAGTACATCAACGGCGTGTGGCAGCGCCAGCAGTGCGGGTAGGGGTGCTCGTGGTCCAGGGTGCCCAGCAGCAGGCCCGTCTCGCGCAGCTTGTCGATGATGACCGGGTCGGCCTTCTTGAAGAACAGGCCGCTGACGAAGCCGGTCCCCTCCTTGAAGCAGCCGTTGGCGCCGATCGGGTTGACGAACTCCACCCCGTGGCGCTTGTTGGACTCGTAGTCGTCCTGGCCGAAGGCCATTGCCTGGTGCACCAGACCGGTGCCCTCACCGACGGCGACGTAGTCCTCCAGCACGACGAAGAAGGCCTTGCCGGGCTGTTCCATGGCGTCGAAGGGCCGCTGGTAGGTCCAGCCCTCCATCTCGGAGCCCTTGAAGGTCTCGGCGACGATCCACTCCTCCCCCAGGGCGGTGGGCACGTTCTCGACCGCGATCACGACGGGGGTCTCGCCCTCCTTGCGGGCGATGCAGTAGTCGATGTCGGCGCCGGCGGCGACGGTGACATTGGCCACCAGCGTCCAGGGGGTGGTGGTCCAGATCGCCAGGTCGGCCTTGCCCGCCCACGGGCCGCTGGTGAGCGGGAAGCGGGCGAAGACGGTGGTGTCGACGGTGTCCTCGTAGCCCTGCGCCAGCTCGTGGTCGCTGAGCGCGGTCTGGTCATTGGGGCAGTAGGGGGCGACGCGGAAGTCCTCCACCAGCAGGCCTTTGTCGAAGATGGTCTTGAGCGCCCACCACTCGCTGTCGACGTACTCGGGGGCCATCGTCCAGTAGGCCTCGTCCATGTTCACCCAGTAGCCCATGCGGTTGGTGAGCTCTGCGAACTGCCCGACGTGGCGGCTGACGCTCTCGCGGCACTTGGCATTGAAGGCCTCGACGCCGAAGTCCTCGATCTGGTCCTTGGAGTCGATACCCAGTTCCTTCTCGACCGCCAGCTCGACGGGCAGGCCGTGGCAGTCCCAGCCGGCCTTGCGGTCCACGCGACGCCCCTGCATCGTCTTGAAGCGGGGGAAGACGTCCTTGAAGACGCGGGCCTCGATGTGGTGCGTGCCGGGCTGGCCATTGGCCGTCGGGGGGCCCTCGTAGAAGGTCCACGGCTCTCCGTCGGCGGTCTTGGCCAAGGTCGCCTCGAAGGTCTTGTTGGCCTGCCAGAAGTCCAGGATCTCGTGCTCCATGGCCGGCAGGTCGATCTGGGCCGGGACTGCCTTGTAGGCAAGGGGGGACGACCCCCCTTGAACCCCCCGCGCTCCGCGCCCTGCGCCCTGCTGCTCCTGCGTCGCAGCACGCCCACTGGGCTCCGCACCGGGATTGTCGGGGGTGCTCGTCGTATCGGTGCTCATCGCATTCCTCTTCGTCGTCTGGCCTGACGAAGGGACGAGGCATCCGGAGACTCTCCGGGCGACCCGCGGTACCACCCTCCTTGAACCCGTGCACGACGGATTCCACTCTTGCTCGCCGCAGCCGGGTCTAGTGGGTCGGTTCTCGACTGTTCTTCCGGCAGCTCCGGGGTGATGGCCCCATCACGGCCTTGCGGTCGTCGTCCATCTTACAGGCCGTGTGCGCGGGGTTTCGCACCATTCCTGCCGCTGGCTCCTGGGTGGCGGGCCGGGAGTCCACTGTGCACGTCGAATACGACCGGGCGCCCGGTGGAGCGCATGCCCAGTGAGCTTTCGACGTGCGGAGTCGGCGGGCATCCTGACGGGCTCGACCAAGAGCAGGGTCCGGCTCAGGACTGGGCGTGGGCCAAGGGCCGATGGGGATCGACGGCAATGGCGAAGACGACGGCTGCACCCGCTACAAACAGCGCAACCAGACCCCATACCGAGGTGTGCTGATGCACCATGCCGTAGCGGTTGGAGAAGCCCTGGAATCCCATCAGCCCGGCAAGCCCATCCCAGAACATGAGCAGGACTGCCCCCGCCCCGGCAGAAAGGACCAGCCCCGATGCCCCCCACCGACGTGTCGTCAGGATGGTGGAGGCCACCAGGACACTGCTCAAGAAGAGTTCGAAGTGGAGCGCACCCCACTGCGCACCAGAGCTGTGCCACAGCCACGCGCAGAGGATCGTCGATCCCAAGACGAAGATGCTGTTCACCGCGACGTCGACCTGTGGCCCTCGCAAGGTCGTGGAGCGTATCTCACCCAATGGGGGCACAGTGCAGATCCCCAGGAGCGCAGGGGTGAAGGCAATGAACATCTCTTGGGCAATGCGAATGCCGTCTGCCCCGGGAATGCTCAGCGGCTGCCGGAAGAGGCTGGCGAGCAGGATGACGAGTCCGAGACCGATGCAGAACTGCGGGATCCGGTGCAGGCGCAGCACCACCTCGACGCTCATCTGATCTCCTCGTAGGTGTCCACTGCCTGACGCGCCACGAAGGGCTCGAAGACGGCGCCAATCCCCACGAAGCAGCAGATCGCCACCATCCACCAGAAGTGTCGACGCAGTGCCCTGATCGGCACCCGTCGCCTCTGCAGGCACAAGCACCCGACCGCCATCAGGATGTTGGCCGCGACCGTCGCCGCCAAATGACCGGGAATCGGGCGGTAGCCGGTCATGAACCAGCCGGCCGCCTCCGTGGCCAACAGCTCCGGATAGCCTTCGGCGTAGAAGACGTTCTGCGAGAGGAAGATCGCGATCGCCGTCACCGGCACGGCCCAGGGGTCCTTCCAGTACTCCCCGATCACACCTCCCAGGCACACTGCTGCCAGCAGTGCCG
Organism: Luteococcus sp. Sow4_B9; assembly: GCF_052116585.1. NCBI lineage: Bacteria > Bacillati > Actinomycetota > Actinomycetes > Propionibacteriales > Propionibacteriaceae > Luteococcus > Luteococcus sp. Sow4_B9. The sequence goes on from NZ_JBQKKT010000006.1 coordinate 123,396, forward strand.
CCGGGCCCGTCAGGAGCTGCCAGGGGAGGGTGACCCCGGTCGCATCCGCATGGCCAATGACGCACAGCGCGCTCCCCAAGGCCAAGGTGACTGCCTGAACGGCAACTCCCATGAGGTATACCGCGGCGAGGATGTCCAGACGACTGCGCGGCGCCCGGGCCAGGCCCCCTACCAGCGCATCAACCGGGTCACGCCAGGCGCGGTGGATCAACAGGACCACCGTTGCCGCGGCCACCGGTGACAGCAGCAGCGTCCCTCCACTCCACAGCGAGAGCATCCAGGACCAGTCCAGGGCCCAGGCCGGAAGGGAGGTGCTGTCGACCGACTGGGCGTTGAGCATGCAGAAGACCTGCACAGCCAGCATCGCGGGCACCAGGAACTTCCAGCTGGCCCGCGTCCACATCTGGATGCCCATCATGGCCGGTCGTCCGTGTCCGGAATGAGGTCGAGGAGCCACGAGGGGTTGCCGCTGTCCGGGGGCAAGCCGTCATGGACGATCAGTCCGCGATCAAGGACGATGACGCGGTCGGTGAGTTCCACCACGTCCTCCAGCAAGTGGCTCGACAAGATCACCAGCTTTGCCGAGGTCTTCTTCAACAGCTCCACCATGGTGGCGCGCTGCCGTGGGTCAAGCCCGGTGCTCGGCTCATCAAGCAGGAGGATCGTCGGTTCGCAGGCCAGTGCTTGGGCCAGCCAGGCGCGGCGCACCATCCCCCCCGACAGGCTGTTCATCGGCGCCTGCGCAGCCTGGGTGAGATTCACCTGCTGGATGGCACGGTCGGCCCGCTGGCGTGCTTCCTTGCGCGAGAATCCTCGCAGCCACGTGAGGTAGGCGACGAAGTCCACCACGGACACCCTGCCGGGTGCCGTCGGGGTCTGGGGCATCCACGCCACCTGCCCCAGGGCCTTGCGGCGGTCACGGGACGCATAGAGGTCCCGACCGTCGATGCGCACGGTGCCCGTCGTCGGCGGCAGGGCACCAGCAATCATGCGCATCAGCGTCGACTTGCCCGCCCCATTGGCGCCGACCAACCCCACGACGCCTTCATCGAGGCTGAGGTCCAAGGCATTGAGAGCGGGTGTCCCACCTCGGTAGACGTGGGACACCCCCTTGATCTCAAGCTCGGGCACCGGCCGACCAGCCGCTGCACGTGTCAACCTTCAGTCGACGGTCCACACAGGTCTTCCCCTTGGCGGACCAAGGCCCTGCCGTTGGGGCAGAGAACTTGCCCGACCGTGAGACGGTCGTCCACGAGGTCGAAGTCGAATTGCTGGACCGAACCTTGATGGAGTTCTTGGCCGACCAGAAGTAGCCCTCTGTGTAGCCTGGGCGACCGTTGCTGGCGCTCATCTTCACCGAAGAATCGTTCTTGGCTGTGGTGAAAGCGACGGTCAGGGTCCCCTTGCCACTGGCAGTGACCCCGTCTGCCGTCGCAGTCTGGGTTCCGTAGGTTGCAGCCCACGCATTCGGTGCAAGGCAGGCGAGTCCGGCGAGGACCACACAGCTACGGCCGAGGTTTCGAGCAAACATCTTGCTCCCTTTCGTCATGCCCCCCTCGTTGGAGAGCAGCTGAAAATCTAACAGACAAAGGATTCACAAGGGTACAGGGGTGGTGGTTCCGATCGAAGAAGTTTCATCTCGTGGAGGACTCTCAGACAGCGCGCTCGCGGGGGCGGCGCCGCATGCGGTGGTGCAGGACGCCCATCATCAGGGTTCCGGCCACGGCGCAGCCCGCACCGACCAGCAGCGCGCCGCGATAGCCCATCGGCTCCACCAGGGCACCCAGCACGAAGGGGCCGATCCCGGTGCCGGCGTCGACCAGCAGGAAGTAGCTGGAGACGCCCAGGCTTGCCCGGGCCGAGCCCACCAGGTTGATCGCCACCGTCTGACCGGCAGGCACCAGCGTTCCGTAGCCCAGGCCGAGAACCGCACCACCCAGCAGCAACACGAGCCCGTTGGGCGACCAGATGGTGAGCAGCAGACCGGCGATCATCGCGCCGATGATGGGCAGCATGATCACCGTGTCCCCCAGCCGGTCCTGCAGCATGCCCGCCACCGGTCGGGAGAAGACGATCACCACCGCGTAGACCAGGAAGTAGAGGCCGCCGGCCTTCTCCAGGCCGATGGAACGCGCATAGGGCATCAGCAGGGTGAGGATGGTGCCGAAGGGCATGGCACAGGCTGCCACCACGAGGCCGATCGGGAGCACCGACGGGGCGACGTAGTCCGCCAGCGAGCTCTTCGTGCCCTGCTTGGCTGCAGGACGGCCCGACATGTCGCCGACGACCACCAGCGACATCACCACGGTCAACAGGGCAAAGCCCACCGACAGCCAGAAGACGCCCTGCTGACCCAAACCGCTGGCCTGCACCACATTGCCGACGAAGGGCCCCACCCCCGTGGCCAGCGCCAGGCCCAGGCTGAACCAGCCCGATCCCTCACCGCGTCGCTCGATCGGCACCCGCGCGAGGGTGGTTCCCGTCAGTGCGGTGGCGGCCACCCCGAAGCTGATGCCATGGACGAAGCGCAGCGCCAGCAGGAGCAGCACGGAGTGCGACCACGGGTACAGCAGGCTGCCAGCCAGCATGGCCAGCGCGCTGCCCAGCACGACCAAGCGCTCGCCGTACTGGGTCATCATGCGGCCGGCGAACAGCCGGGCCGTCATGGCCCCCAGGAACCACGCGGTGCCCACCAAGCCGGCCTCGGTCTGGCTCGCCCCCAGATCGGTCAACGCCCAACCGCTCAGCGTGGCGGTGAGCATGTAGAAGATCATGGCGGTGCCAAAATTCGCCAGCGTCAAACTGGTGAATGTCCGTGTCCACAGGCGCGGCTTGGCATCTCGGGCGAGCATGCGGGTGAGCCTAACGGCCTGACTCGCGCGTTGTGCACGCCTGTGTCCGGTAGGCGGCACGCCGCCGCCAATTCGCGCCGCACCGCCGTCATTGCGAAATTCACCACCGCAAGACCGATAAACTCCCCCAAGCCACTCGTGCACAGCTGGACCACGTCTGGTGGTCAGGCAGCACGTGCCCCTGCCGTCTACCCGGGACTCTCATCCATGAGCAAAGTCGCCCACCGTCTACACTCTGCCCTCGGTTTGCGCACCTCACCATCGATCTTCTTCGGATCCGCCCTGCTGGTGGTGCTCTTCACAGTCACCATGAGCGTCTTTCCGGCCACGGTGCAGGGAATCTTCGGCAAGGCGTCGAGCTTCCTGCGCTACGAGATGGGTTGGTTCTTCACCCTCTCGGTGACGCTGTTGGTGCTCTTCGCCGTCGCCCTGGCGCTGTCACGTTACGGCCAGGTCAAGATCGGCGACGACGACGCCACCCCCGACTACTCCGGGGTGGCGTGGTTCGGCATGCTCTTCGCCGCCGGCGTCGGTGCCGTCCTGATGTTCTGGGGCGTGGCGGAACCCATGAACCACTACGCCAATCCTCCGCTGGGTGACACCAAGCCGTTCAGCGACGTGGCCGCCGACCAGGCGCTGGCCATCGCCAATTTCCACTTCGCGCTGCACATGTGGTCCATTCTCGTGGTCCCCGGTCTGGCCTTCGGCTACTTCACGTACAAGCGCAAGCTGCCGCCGCGCGTCTCGTCGGCCTTCCATCCGCTGCTGGGCGACGGGATCCACGGCCCCATCGGCAAGACGATCGACATCATCGCCATCGTCTCCACCGTCTTCGGCCTGTCCGTCTCCACCGGTCTGGGCGCGCTGCAGATCAACTCCGGCGCCAACTATGTCTTCGGGCTCGAGATCGCTCCTTGGGTGCAGGCGATGATCCTGGCGATCATCACCGGCATCGCCCTCGCCTCGGTACTGGCCGGCATGGACAAGGGCGTCAAGCGGCTGTCCTACGCCAACATCGTGGTGGCCACCGCCCTGCTGGTCTTCATCCTGGTCACCGGATCGACCGTCGGGACGCTGCGTGCCTTCGTGGAATCACTCGGTGGCTACACCGCCAACCTGCCGGTGCTCTCCTTCTTCAACGACCTGCACCACGACGGCCAGTGGTCGGGCGACTGGACGGTCTTCTACTGGGCGTGGACGGTGACCTGGGCCCCCTTCGTGGGCATGTTCGTCGCCAAGATCTCCCGCGGCCGCACCATCCGCGAGTTCGTGCTGGGCACGCTCGGCGCACCGTCGCTGTTCGTCATCATCTGGATGGCCGTCTACGGCTACAACGCCGTGGCGCAGGACCGGGCCACTGCCCCGTCGCCCGGCACCGGCGGCAACCTCACCGAGACCATCGTCGAGGAGGGCAATGTGCAGGCCGCCCTGTTCGAGTTCCTGGGGGCACTGCCGCTGTACCAGATCACCTCCGTGATGGCACTGGTGGCCATCGTGCTCTTCTTCATCACCTCCATTGACTCCGGGGCGCTGGTGATGGACGCCATGGCCAATGGCCACGAGGATCCCGCGCCCCGGCGTCAAGGCGTCTTCTGGGCCCTTTCCGTGGGGGCCGTGTGCGCGTCGATCATCCTGACCGCCGGCGAGAATGGGCTGGGCGCGCTGCAGGAGGTGATCATCGTGATCGGTTTCCCGATGATGGTCATCACCTTCCTGCAGATCCTGATGGTGATCCAGGCGCTGCGCGAGGATGCCGGAGCTGCCCGACCGGTGCGGACCCGTCAGTGGAAACAGGTCTTGCCCGCCGAGGAGTTCGTCCGCCGCGTTCAGGAGGGCGAGCTGGACGATGCCGAGTACGTGATCCGGCCCGAGTTCGACCCGGACAGCGCGCCGGAGTACGAGACCCACACACCGCAGACCTTTGCGGTGCGCAAGGCGCAGGACGGGATGCCGCTACGACTGGTGGCCATCACCGGCGGAGCGGCCTCCGGGACGTCGATCGTCGCCGACGAACTGGGCCTGATGGGTGGCGTCGTCGTGGACGCCGACGAGATCAACCGGACCCTGCTGGACTCCGACGTCGCGGTGCAGGACGAGATCCGCTCGGTCTTCGGCGACGACATCGTCGACGAGGCCGGGACCGTGGACCGTCAGGCGCTGGGTCGGCTCGTCTTCTCCTCCCGCGACGCCCGCCAGCGGCTGGAGGCGATCATGCACCCGCGCATCATCCAGGAGATCGAGATCAGGGCACGGGAAGCGGGCCCCGATTCCGTGGTGGTGGTGGACGCACCGCTGCTGGCCGAGACCAACCAGGCCACGCGTTTCGACGAGGTGATCGCCGTCGCCAGCCCGGTGGAGCACCGCGCAGAACGACTGATGACAGAGAAGGGCATCACCCGCGAAGCTGCCTGGGAACGGTTGGAGGCCCGCGTCACCGATGAGGAACGCGAGGACGTGGCCAGTCATGTGGTCACCAATGACGCCGACATCGAGTCCCTCCGGGCCCAGGCACGACAGTTCTGGGAGGAGAAGGTGCAGCCGGTGATTGATGAGGCCCACACCACGGTGGGCTGATCAGCTCACAGCCAGCCTTCGCGCATCAGCTGCATCAGCTGACGTGCCACTGCGTCGTCGTCATTGCTGCCGCAGCGTGCGGTGGCAGTGGCGGCGACGATCTCGTCGGCCTCGGCCATCGCGTACGAGAGTCCCGCCCAGGCGAGCATCTCGACGTCATTGGGGGCATCGCCGAAGGCGACCACCTCATCCTGTGCGACGCCCAGCACCCGGCAGAGTTCCGCCACCGCCGAGGCCTTGGTGACGCCACCGGCGGCCATCTCGACGAAGTCGGCGCCCGACGTGGTGGCGTGCACCCCTTCGATCCCCAGCTCCGTGATCCGGGCGGCCAGCTCGCGCGCCGGCAGCCCGGGGTGGCGGGCCAGCAGTTTCAGAGCGGGTTCGGCGATCACCTCCTCGAGTGTCATGTCGAGCGAGTGAGTGATGGCTGGCTGGTGGTCGTCGGGGCCGGTGAGGGCGCGGTAGGCGGGTTGCAGACCAAAGGTGGCACCCCGGTCTCGCACCGTCGCGAAGACCGTCCCGGGAATCTGGCGGGTGGCGGCATCGGTGAGCCGTTGCAGCGCATCGGGCTGCACCAGGTGTTCAAAGGCCACCTCGCCGGTGCCCAGGTGCTGCGCGAGGGCGCCATTGACGCAGATGGCCCAGCCGGTCAGGCCACACGCCTGCGCGATGGGGGCCAGCCCACGGGGTTGGCGGGCTGTGACGGGCACCACGGCGACGCCCCGGTCCTGCACCGCGTCGAGGACACTGCGGGTCCAGGCATTGATCGTCTTGTCGCTCTGGAGCAGGGTGCCGTCCAGATCGGTGGCGACGAGGCGGATCATCGCGTCAGGCCCGTGGCGCCGGAGAGCCGTCCACATAGCGGCGTCCCTCGAAGGCCCGGCCCAGAGTGACCTCGTCGGCGTACTCCAGGTCGCCGCCTACGGGCAGACCGGAGGCCAGCCGAGAGATGCGCAGCCCCATGTCCTTGAGGAGTCGACTCAGGTAGGTGGCCGTGGCCTCGCCCTCGGTGTTGGGGTCGGTGGCCAGGATGATCTCCGTGACCGTGCCGTCGGCGAGGCGGGTCAGCAGTTCGCGGATGTGGAGGTCTGCCGGCCCCTTGCCGTCGATCGGACTGATCGCGCCGCCCAGCACGTGGTACAGCCCGCGGAACTCACGGGTGCGCTCGATGGCGACGACATCCTTGCTCTCCTCGACCACGCAGATGATCGACTGGTCCCGCCGCGCATCGCGGCAGATCCGGCAGGTCTCCTCCTGCGAGACGTTGAAGCAGATCTGGCAGAAGCGTGCCCTCGCCTTGACCTCGCCCACCACTCGGGCAAAGCGTTCGATGTCCTCGGCCGGCTGGTCGAGCATCCAGAAGGCGATGCGCTGCGCGCTCTTGGGGCCGACCCCGGGCAGCCGCCCGAGTTCGTCGATCAGGTCTTGGACCGGACCCTCGTACATGGATTCCTTTCAGGCCCCTGGCCAGGCCCGGGGGGGACGTAGTACCCCCCCTCGACAAGCTTTGGGGAACGGGATGAACCCTCGGCGGGCTCGGGAAGAACGATTCCCGAGCCTGTCGAGGGATGTGGCGCCGGTGTCAGAAACCGAGGCTGCCCATGTCGGGCATCCCGGGCATGACCGCGGCCGCCTTGGCGTTCACCTGGGAGGCGGCGTCGCGGACGGCAGCCAGGACCAGATCGGCCAGCCCCTCGGCATCCTCCGGATCGATCGCCTCGGGCTTGATGACCAGGCCGGTCAGCTCCCCGGTGCCGGCCATGGTGGCCTCGACGAGGTCGCCACCCGCGGTGCCGGTGAAGGTGGAATCGGCCAGCTCCTGCTGGGCCTGCTGCAGCTGCGCCTGCATCGCCTGCGCCTGGGCCAGCAGCCCATTCATGTCCATGCCCTCGGGGAACATCTGGTCTTCCTCTCGTCGTGCAGTGCTGTGGTGAGGTTTCTGCGAGGCAAGCCTACGTGCTGGGTCAGACATCCTCGCCGGGGGCGGGAACGGCATCCTGCCGACCGCGGAAATCGGCGCCGAGCTGGATGAGCACGGCCAGGTTCCGCGCGGTGCGCTCCAGGTTGACGGGGGCCTTGTCCAGGGCTTCCTCAAGGGGGCCCACCGAGGCAAGGATTGGCAGCACCGCCGCAAAGCCGGCCTCCTGGAGGGTCTCCACGCCTTCCCCGAGCGAACCTGCCACCGCGATGACGGGAACCCCGTACTCCCCTGCCACGTCGGCGACGCCCTTCGGCGTCTTCCCGAATCGGGTCTGCCCGTCGATCCGCCCCTCGCCGGTGATCACCAGGTCTGCGTGGGTGAGCCGACCCTCCAGACCGCTGTGCTCGATCACGATGTCGATGCCGCGGCGCAGCGTGGCGTCGAAGAAGGCCACCATTCCCGCGCCGAGTCCGCCCGCAGCCCCCGCCCCGGGACGACTGGCGACGTCCTTGCCCAGATCCTCGCTGATGATCCGGGCGTAGTGGGCCAGAGCCGCGTCCAGCTCGGCGACGCAGCGGTGGTCGGCCCCCTTCTGGGGGCCGAAGACAGCGGAGGCACCGTCCGGACCGCACAAGGGATTGCTGACGTCGCAGGCCACCTGGAAGGTGGTCTCGGCCACGCGTGAATCCATCCCAGAGACGTCGATGTGCGCCAGCCGGGCCAAGGCCGCTCCGCCATCGGGGAGCTCACGGCCGGCGTCATCCAGAAAGCGCACGCCCAGGGCCGTCGCGAGGCCGGCGCCGCCGTCATTGGTGGCGCTGCCGCCCAGGCCGAGGACGATGTTGCGCACACCCTCGTCCAGTGCCGCCAGCACCAGCTCACCGGTGCCGCGACTGCTGGCGCGGCGCGGATCTCGTCGGCCGGCCGGGACCAGGCCCAGACCGCTGGCCTCTGCCATCTCGATGACAGCGGTGGCGCCGTCGCCCAACAGCCCGAAGGATGCGGTGATCGGTCCGCCCATCGGCCCGGAGACGGGCGCCCGGAGGACACGTCCTCCGGTGGCGTCCACCAGGGCCTGGACGGTTCCCTCGCCACCGTCGGCCATCGGGACGTGAATGATGTGCGCCTGTGGCAGGACGCTGCGCAGACCCGCGTCGAGCGCGTCGCACACCTGTTTGGCCGTGAGGCACTCCTTGAAGGAGTCGGGGGCCAGCACGATCGTGGTCGGACGGGTCATGCCCCGGGCTCCTCTTCTGCGATGACGACGCCACCCAGCGCCCGAGTGATCAGTTCGGCAGCCGACTCACCGCTCTCGTCCAGCGACTCGTCGTCCTCACTGACCAGCTGCGACTCATCCACTTCCACCTCCGGAGCTCTCGGTCCGGAGGCCGTGGGGCGGATGTTCTCTCGGGCCTGCTGGGTCCACCGCGAGGTGGCGGGCGGTTCAGGGTTCTCGTCGGGATCCGGCGGCATGTCCTGCGGATCCGGCGGCGGCATGTCGTCATGTCCGTCGGAACTGCTCGGAGCGTCCACCTGCTGGCTCGCGGCGGACGCGATAGCACCATCGCCCCCTGACTGGTCACCGGGTGCGCCGGGACCAGACCCGCCGGGGCCGGAGGCGCCGCCCTGGCCCTGCGACCCGCCCGTGGACGAGCCGGGATCCGGCTGCCAGGACACGTCAGCCCGCGCCCGGCCTCCGCTGGCCGGAGCGCCGCCAGCCTGCGGACTGCCGCCCGCCTCCAGGATCGCCTCGATCCGCAGATCGGCCCCCATCACCTGCACCAGACATTCCCGAAGCACGTCCTGGCTACCGCCGGAGGTGAACCGATCCCGGGCCCCCGCATTGGTGAAGCCGAGCACCAGGACGCCGTCGTTCACGTCGACCACCTGCGCATTCTGGCTCAGCAGGATCCAGGCGAAACGACGCTGGCTCTTCACCTCGTCGAGTACCTGGGGCCAGAGCCGGCGCACGTCCGCGACGGCAATGGTAGCCCTGCCAGCCTGCGGCGCGCGCGACGATGCCGGGTGGGGCTGCTGGGGGCCCGTTGGCTGCGGACCGGTCTGCCCCAAGCCACCCTGCGGACCCTGCGCTGCCGGCTGCCGCTGCCCCGGAGGTGCCCCTGCGGGGCGCTGGCCCTGACCGGGCGGCGGCCCTGCGGGGCGCTGCCCACCGGACGGTGGGGTCGGCTGGACCTGACCGGTGCCGCGGCCGCCCTGATCTGGGGCGGGATCCGTGACGGGCTGCGGTGGCTGTTGTCCCCCGGGCGCCGGCTGCGGCTGCGCGCCGACCGGAGCACCTGCGCCGGGCCCACTGGCCGCCTCCGACGAAGACTCCGGCACCGGCTGGGCCGGGCGCTGCTGTGCTTGCGGGGCCTGCTGTGCTTGCGGGGCCTGTTGTGGCTGTTGGGGCCCACCGTCCCCACCCGTCGACGGGCCGCCGCGACCCGCTGCCCCGGCCGCGGATCCCGTGGCCTGACGAGCCGCCTGTGCCGCTGCCGCCCGGGCTGCCTGGGGCCCTGCCGGCCCATCGACCGTCGCCGCATCGCCGGCGCCACGCTCCGGCATCTGCCAGCGCATCCCGTCGGCAGCACCACCGGCACCGACCTCGGGCGCTCCAGCCATGCCAACCCGGCGCTCCAGGCGATCGAGCCGCGCATGGATCCCGCGGCCATCCACATCCGCGCCGGGCAGCAGCACCCGAGAACACATCAGCTCGAGGTGCAGGCGCGGCGCGGTGGTCCCGCGCATGTCCGTGAGCCCCGTCGCGATCACCTCCGCGGCCCGGGTGAGTTCCCCGCGTCCCATGCCATTCGCCTGGGTCTCCAGTCGCTCGGCCTGGTCGCCCGAGACGTCGATCAGACCACTGGCCACCGCATCCGGGACAGCCGCCACGATCACCAGGTCGCGCAGGCGACGCAGCAGGTCCTCGGCGAAGCGACGGGGATCCTGCCCCACCTCGATCACCTTGTCGATGGTGGCGAAGACACCCGCCGAGTCACCCGCGGCGAAGGCGTCCATGATCTCGTCGAGCAAAGCATCCGGGGTGTAGCCCAGCAGGGAGGACGCCTGCTCATAGCTGACGCCCCCATCGGCGGCCCCGCCCAGCAGTTGGTCCAGCACGCTCAGCGAGTCACGCACCGATCCGGCCCCCGCACGCACCACCAGCGGCAGCACCGTGTGGTCCACCGCCACACCCTCCGCCTCGCACAGGTGCGCCAGATAGTTCTGCAGCACCTTGGGCGGCACCAGCCGGAAGGGATAGTGATGGGTACGCGAGCGGATGGTGCCGATCACCTTCTCCGGCTCCGTGGTGGCGAAGATGAACTTCACGTGCGGCGGCGGCTCCTCCACCAGCTTCAGCATCGCATTGAAGCCCTGGGCGGTCACCATGTGGGCCTCGTCGATGATGTAGATCTTGTAGCGGCTGTGCACCGGCGCGAAGAAGGCCCGCTCGCGCAGGTCACGCGCATCATCCACGCCACCGTGACTGGCCGCGTCGATCTCGATCACGTCGATGGAGCCATTGCCGCCTCGCGCCAGATCCTTGCAGCTCTGGCACTCGCCACACGGGGTGGGCGTCGGCCCCTGCTCACAGTTCAGGCAGCGCGCCAAGATGCGGGCGCTGGTGGTCTTGCCGCAGCCGCGAGGACCGCTGAACAGGTAGGCATGGTTGACCTTGTTGTTCTGCAGGGCGCGCTGCAGCGGATCGGTCACGTGCTCCTGACCGATCACCTCCGCAAAGGTCTCCGGCCGGTAGCGGCGGTAGAGCGCCAACGGCGCCGCGGGCCCGTCATCCACCCGCCGCGGAGCGTGACGAGCAGCAGGCGCGGCGAGCCCTTCACCGGCGCGCTGCGTGACTTCGGGGCTGTCCGCAGGATCCGGGCTTGCGGCGCCATCGGCCGCCCCCACCGCCTCACCGATCGCCACGGGATCCTGGGCACCACCCATCACGATCTCGTCCTCCGGGTCATCCGCCAGCCCGTCGTCGGGCTCCTGGGTGACCACCGGGGCACGATCGGCAGAGGCGTCGTCGAGGTCCATCCCGTCGAACAGCCCGGGGCCGTCCATCTCGAAGAAGTCGTCGCCGTCGTCCAGCTCGTCGTGTTCGTCGCTCACGCAGTGCAGCCTATTTCACGCCTCCGACAGTTTCTTCCCGCCCGCGTCTGGCTCCCGCCCCACAACGGATCCATGGGAAGTCCGCAAGAGATGGCAGCCAAGCAGCTCGACAGCATGCGGGAGCGCACCGGCCATGACATGGCGGAGTGGATCCAGATCGTGGAGGACACCTCGGGTCTCGACCCCCTGGACCAACTGGCGGTTCGCCGCTGGCTGCGCGACGAGCACGGCATCTCGCAGAACACCCAGTGGGCCATCGCCTTCGAGGTGGCCGGCCGTGCCGGCTGGGTGATGCCCACGGCAGACCAGTTCGCCGACCAGATGTATACCGGCAAGAAGGAACCGCTACGGCCCCTGCACGACGCCCTGGTGAGCGCCGCGCTCGCCGCCGGGCCGCAGGCTCGCGTCGAGGGCCGAGGCTCCTACACGCCGGTGATCCATGCTCGGCAGTTCGCCGCAGTTGGCCCGGGCCCACGCCTGACGGTGCGGCTGGGCCTGCGCTTCCGCGAGGCTCCCGACGGTCTCGAGCCGGCCAAGGGATTCGCGCAGGCGACGCACTGGATGCACTTCGGTCTTGACGACGACCCCGCCGACGCCGTCGAGGCGGCTCGGGAGCTGCTCGCCCTGGCCTACGAACAGAACGGCTGACCGCACCGAGCGGTGTCGATCAGGCCGCGTTTATCAGCCCGAACTGATCTGGACGTATGTCCTGGTACCTGTTTGGTCCACCAGACGAGCCAAAGTCGTACCAGGGCATCCGACCAACAGCATTGAGGCCCGAGAGCATGCGGCGCTGGCACACTGCCACCCGCGGGGAGGCTGCCCAGCAGGACATTCAGACGCGACTACTCTGTGTGCGCATGACCCGACTCGACGTGTGGCTGTGGTCGGTGCGGTTGTTCAAGACCCGCTCCGCCGCCAACAAGGCCGTCAGCGGTGGACACGTCCGCCTGAACGACAGCCCGGTCAAGCCCGCACATTCCGTGGTGCCGGGCGACGTGGTGACGGTGCGCGAACCCGGTTGGGAGCGCCGATACGAGGTGACACAGGCAATCGCCAAGCGCGTGGGAGCGCCGGTGGCCCGCACCTGCTACATCGACCAGTCGCCACCCAAGCCCGAATACCTGATGGCCGGCCCGGTGGCCCGACGTGACCGCGGCGCTGGCCGCCCCACCAAGAAGGACCGGCGGGAGATCGAACGCCTCACCGCGCGCGACCCGGATCGCCGCTGAGCTCACGTGCACGCTCCCTGCCCACCGCGTACGGAAACAGATGCATATCCGCTGTCCAGTGCATTTGCTGCACTGGACAGCGGATATGCATCTGTTTCTGGCGCGAAACGCCGCAATCCCCGGTCGAACCCTGTCGAGCGGGACCACGTGGCCCCTTGCTGCGGTGTCATCGCATGCCCGGGCTCGCACAACTCCCCGGAGACGCAAAGGGGCCCCCGCGCACCTGACAGAGCTCACTTACCCTTGCTGTCTTTCGACCCTGGGGGAGTTGGGCGAGGTGCCACCGCGCGGGGACCTTGTCGTCCAGCATACCGCCGACGCGCACCCGAGTACGAATCGAAACCACGACGCCGCGTAGTTCCACGCCTTGAACACGGCCTGACAGCCGCGGTCCAGGAGTAGCGTGCCCCCGGCACCACGCACCGGTGATGCTCCGCGACCAACCCGTCGGGCGCCGCGATCCACAGGCAGTAAGGAAGATGCGCATGAGCGAGATCCCCGCGCAGCACGAGGAGGGCCTGCAACGCAGCCTCAGCAATCGCCACATCCAGTTGATCGCCATTGGTGGCGCGATTGGCACGGGCCTGTTCATGGGCTCCGGCAAGACCGTCCACGCCGCCGGCCCGTCGCTGGTGCTGGTCTACCTGATCATCGGCACGATGCTCTTCTTCGTCATGCGGGCCATGGGTGAGCTGCTGCTGTTCAACCTGAAGTACAAGAGCTTCCAGGACTTCAGCTCCGACATGTTGGGCCCGTGGGCCGGCTTCTTCTCCGGCTGGACCTACTGGCTGTGCTGGGTGGTCACGGGCATGGCGGACCTGGTGGCCATCAGCGGCTACTGGGACTACTGGGTGCACGACAAGCCACTCTCCGTGGGCCTGGCGTGCCTGGTGATGATCGTGCTGCTGGGGCTGAACCTGCTGACGGTGAAGCTCTTCGGTGAGCTGGAGTTCTGGTTCGCGCTGATCAAGGTGGTGGCGATCGTCGTGCTGATCGTCGCCGCGCTGGTGCTGGTGGTGACCGGCTTCACGGCCCCGAACGGACAGCAGGCGGCAGTCAGCAACCTGTGGAGTCACGGCGGCTTCTTCCCCACCGGTTTCAAGGGCTTCTTCGCCGCCTTCCAGATTGCCGTCTTCGCCTTCGTCGGCATCGAGCTGGTGGGCACCACGTCGGCCGAGACGAAGGATCCGGAGACGACGCTGCCGAAGGCCATCAACTCGATCCCCGTGCGCGTCATCTTCTTCTACGTCTTCGCGCTGTTGGCGATCATGATGGTGACGCCGTGGGACGAGGTGGACCCGGCGATGAGCCCGTTCGTGAACCTGTTCGGCCTGATCGGCCTGAGCGCGGCCGCGTCGGTGATGAACTTCGTGGTGCTGACCTCCGCGTCGAGCTCCTGCAATTCCGGCATCTACTCCACGTCGCGCATGCTCTACGGCCTGGCGCACCGCGGCATGAGCCCCAAGCGCTTCGGCAAGCTGTCCGGCAACGGCGTGCCCGTCGCCGGGCTGGTGATGAGCGTCTCGCTGATCCTCACCGCCGTGCTGCTGATGCTCAACGACTCCATCATGGGCGCGTTCACCGTCGTCACCACCATCTCCGCGGTGCTCTTCATCTTCGTCTGGGGCCTGATCCTGCTCAGCTACATGAAGTACCTCAAGCGCTTCCCCGAGGCACACGCCAAGAGCATCTTCCCGATGCCCGGCGCGAAGTTCATGCCGCAGGTGGTGCTGGCCTTCTTCGCCTTCATCCTGGTGATCCTGACCCAGGAGAAGGACACCCTGCAGGCGCTGATGGTCACACCCGTCTGGTTCCTGATCCTGGGGCTGGGTTGGCACTTCGGCAAGCGGCACGTGGTTCCCGACGCTGACGACGTCACCCCCGGAGAGCTCTACGACGAGATCATCAACAAGAAGTAGGGGTGAGCGGCGAGGTCCGTCGACGGGGACCCGACAGCCTCCGGTGAGCGCCGATTGGCGAGGGGGTGAACCCAACGTGTACGCTCTCCCACGGAGGATTCGCCTAGAGGCCTATGGCGCTCGCTTGGAAAGCGGGTTGGGTTCACGCCCTCACGGGTTCAAATCCCGTATCCTCCGCCATCCCTGACAAGGGGAAACGCCCCCGGCGCTCGTGAGAGAGCCGGGGGCGTTCTGCGTCGTAGTCTCAGTTCTAGTCTCAGTTGGTGTCCGGGCAGCCATCAGACCGGGTCTCAGTACCCGATGACGTCCCGCTCGACTTCGTAGATGACCCTGGGCGGGATGTCCTTGGCCTCCAACACGTAGGCCCGGCTCAGTCGCGGGTTGTACAGCCCGATACGGCGCAGGTTCTCGAACTCCGGGATCCCAGCTCGGCGCCCCATCAGGTAGTACATGAGGATCTGAAGCGTCGCTTCCTTCTTTGGCGGGTTCTTCGAGACCTTGAAGTCCCAGAGTGCATCGGCCGTGACGTAGTCGCCATCTGCGACTGTCACCCAGTCCGTGTACCCGCCCTCCAGGGTGAAGCCGTCTAGGGTGACCGGCCCATACTCGTCGAGGAAGGCCGTGGAGCGCCGCACCATCGTTGCGACGTTCTCCACCGTGCGGCGATCCGGAGCGATATCCCTGACCTCCCGATAGCCGGAGACCCCCGCTCGATAGACCACGTCGTAGCCCGCAAGCTGGCAGGCGCTGACAACGGATTTCCGATCCAGCCCCCTCACGGACTTGATTAGCTTCCGGGCGTGATCCTCGTCTCCGATCAGCCGGGCGCCCAGAAGCGAAATCTCGAAGGCCCGCTCCGCCACCAAGGCACTCTCACGCCTGGCCCGGAAGTTCCACCAGCGATTGGGCCACTCCCCCGCGACACGATTCCATCGGGTCAGGTAGTCGACCGCTATGCCAACCAGAGAGGCATGGATGTTCTCCTCTTCGTGAAGGACGCCAAGCGGTTCGAGCTCGACCACCTGAAACTGCCGTGGGTTCAGATAGCCGCCCCGCGGCTGCTTCACCATCTTGATTCGCCCAGTGACGCTGGTCACTACACTCCCCTCCCTATCCTGAAGTACATATCTATCGGGAACTGGCGGAATATTTCAGCGACAGACGGAGCCAATCCAGAGTTTCAAGTCCGATGACAGGGAACATGGTCATCCCGGCTTCTTTGCCAAGTCCCACAACAGCCCGCCCACCTGGTTGGCGACGGTGGCGCGGATCGGATCAGTGACGTGCTGGTAACGGGCAGCCATGGCCGTGGACGACCAGCCCATGATCCCCATCACTGTCCGCTCCGGGACACCCAGGACGAGGAGCACCGTCGCGGCTGTGTGGCGAGCATCGTGCAACCGGGCGTCACGGACGCCAGCCTTCTGCAGCAGTACCTTCCAGCGGTGGTAGTCGGTGTTCGGGTTGATCGGCTTGCCGGTGGGGCCGCAGAAGACCCACTCCCCCGGCTCCCAGAGATTCGCCGCGAACGCCCGCGCTTCCTCCTGCTCGGCACGATGACGCTTCAAGATCTGGGCCAGTTCTTCCGGCAGGCCAATCGCACGACGGCCAGCGACTGACTTGGTGGGCCCGTGATCCGGATTGGTCTGCACCCGATCAGGGCAACGGCCGGGAGTCTTGCCGCAGGCCGTCTTGCACCCGTGGGCGTACACCGGGCGAGGCCGACTGCCAGCCACGAAGATCAGGCCCCGCTCGAAATCTACGTCCGTCCACCGCAGCCCCAACGCCTCCCCTTGGCGAAGGCCGAGCGCAAGGGCAACGGCCCACCGGGCACCGTTCGGTTCGGTCTCGGCTGCAGCCAACAGTTGCTGAACTTCCTCCAGCGACAGCGGTTCGACCGGTTCGGGCTCAATCCGAGGCGGACGGGCCAGGGCGGCGACATTCCGCGAGACATGCCCGCGTCGGACGGCCTCCCCCAGCGCGGTCCGCATCGTCCTGTGCACCTGGTGTGCGGTCGCCGGCTTGGCGCCGTTGTCGATCATCTTCCGGTAGAGCCGTTCGAGGTGCTCGGGCTGCAGACGATCGAGCTTCTGCTTTCCCAGCCCGGGAATCAGGTGCTTCTCGATCGCGGTCCGATAGGCGGCGGCGCTCGACGGGCGAAGGTTCGGTTCAGCGATCACGTCGAGCCAGTGGCGCAGCCACGAGGCGACGGTCCACTTCTGCCCCACCTTGGCCACGGCCCCGGAGTCACGCAGCTTCTCCAACTCCCGCACCTTGCGGGTCACTGTGGCGCGGTCCTTGCTCATGGTGTGACGACGATCGAGCGTGCCGTCATCGCGAAAGCCGACGGTCACACGGCCATGCCAGTAGCCGTCCTTGCCCTGGTAGATGCTCGAAGCCTGATTGGGACTACGCGACGCCATCGCCAGTCCGAATCTGCTCGACGTCTGCCCGCAGACGGTTGACGTACTCGCTGACGGCTTCAGCCGGGACGCGACGCAGGCGCCCAACTGTGACGGATTCGATCTCGCCAGTGAGCACGAGGTGGTAGGCCGTGGAGCGACCGACGTTCAGAATCTCGGCGACCTCCTCAACCTTGAGCAGCAGGCGGGGCGGGGTGACGGTTGCAGCGGACATGACGGGTTCCTTCCAAGGTGGGTGACGGGAATGAGGCAGCAAGTTGCTGCCCAAGCGCTGGGACTACGGCGGAGCTGCTGAATTGACGCCCAGGGCCTCCGCTCGGGCGTACTCGGCCCGCCAACGGGCACGCTCCTGGATGCCGTGCAGGATCGTGCGCGTGTACAGACCAGGAGTGACTTCGACGGGATGCCACTCGTAACGAGGCTGACCGTCGTCGGCCTGCACCTCGGCACTGATCCGCTCGATCTCCGGAGCGGTGATTCCCGCTTCGGCAAGGGCTTCACGAACCACGGCGGCCCGATCGGCGCGGTGCCGCTTCAGAGTCTTGCCCGACCACTTGCGCGAGACGAGGCAGCGACGGCCGCCGAGGCCCAGGTGCTCGCGGTCGTGGTGCTTCTTGGGGCACGAGCCGGGCACCATCCCCTCGACAGCCCCGGCAGGCTGCACGCCGTAGAGCAACCAGTTGGAGCACTGCTCGGAGCACGGCAGCCAGCGCAGCTCGGCATGGAGCCGGTCGATGTGCGCCTCATAGGCGGCGTCGACCTCGTCGCCATCCGCGAAGGGTTCGGCAATGGACTTGTTGAGGTACTTGACCAGGTATCGCACGGCCCGGTCGGCGTCCTCGGAGGGGGCGATGATGCCCTTGATGTCGGTCTGGGTACCGAAGCGCATGATGTGTGCGGGGCGGGCGTGGGGATCTGCGTCGAGGGTGTCCATCGCCTCCTCCCACGTAGGCAGGATGGCTCCGGTCTGCGGATCGGCGTAGTCGGTGCCGGTCCAGATGGGCGGGTTCTCGACCGAGAAGAGCGCTCGGTCGAATCGAGGCCACCACACCTGCAGGTAGACGGCACAGGCAACCTGCCGCAGCACGTCGCGCGGGATGGCTCCCCGGATGGCGGCGTGCACGTGGGGCGCCAGGCGCCTCTGAGGCTCCACGGCGCTGAAGTACTGCACGTCGTAGCCGGCGCAACGCCGCAGGGCCTTCCAGAACTGATCCACGAGCCGAGAGAAGAACAGGGCGTCCAGGGCGGCGCGACGGTAGTCGTAGCGCGCCGGGTCGGCCGGGATGCCGCTACCGGGGATGATCGCGCCGTAGCTGGGCAGGGTGAGCGTGACGAACATCGACGGCCGGTAGGCCTTGCCGTCGGGCGTCTCGAAGGCCTGGCCGATCGTGCGGGAATCCATGGGCACTCGCGGCAGGTTGGGCGCGTCTTGGCGGCGACGAGTGGAGCGCACGCGACGCTCGGCACCCGAGGCCGGCCGGGTGACCTCCACCGGGGCGCGTTCGGGCTCGTGGTCCAGGTGCCAGCCTTCGCGGCACTGGTGCATCCGCAGGGTGCGGGCCTTGTGGGCGCAGGCCGGGCAGCGGGAGTCCAGGGTGGCGCCGCAGGCCATGGCGACGGTCTGTTCGGTGCCGGTCTGTCGGTCGTGGACGCGGCGGATCACGGGTCGACGGCACACGCCGTGGTCGTCGGCCAGTTCCGCGGCCATCGCCGCCGTGATCGTGCTGGTCATGCTGCTTCACTCCTCTCGGTACGGGTACGACGGCTACGGGTCGCGGGCTGGATGTCCGGCACGACGATGGGGATCTGGATGGGCGCCGGGAACCGCTCGGAGGCCTCCCGGATCTGCTCGTCGGAGACATAGGTGGCTCGGACGCGGGTGACCAGGCCGGTCTCGTCGATGACGTAGGCGACGCCGGGAGTGGTCCGGGAAATGTCCTGGCAGCGGGCACCGGCGCGGACCGCGTCGTGGGAGAGCATCATGGCCGCCTCCTCCGGACCGTTGAGCCGCAGCCCCACGGCCTGCGTGAACAGGTTCCGCAGCTTCAGGACCTCCTTGCGCGGGTCCTGCAGGAAGCCGTGGACGTAGAAGCCGACGGCCCGGCCCTGGGTGAGCAGGACGGCCAGCGCGGCCTCGGCGCGGCGCATGAGGTCCCGATCGGTGGAGTAGGCCACCAGAGCGGCGAGCTCGTCGACGACGATCATCACCATCGGCTCCTCCAGCGAGGCCGTGTGACTCCGGACACTTCCGGCCATCCGCTTGGCACGCTCCTGGCACTGTCCGGCGGCTTCCTCGAGGAGCACGACGGCCTCGGCAGGTTCGGTGGCGAGCCGGGTGAACAGCGGGCGCCCCATGGACAACTCCATGCCGCCCTTGAGGTCGACGCCCTGCACCTGCACACGGCCCGTCGCGATGTTGGGAAGCTGACTCCACACCAGGCTCCACAGCATCGAGCCCTTGCCCGAGCCGGTCGCCCCGCCGAAGAGAGTCGAAATCCGCAGGTTGAGCCGCCAATCGCGACCGTCCTCGGTAAGCCCCATCCGGGCGACGTCAACGGGCACCCCTTCCCCACTCACAGGGAGAACGGGAGGCAGGGGCACCATCAGCGCGTCACCGAAGCTGAACACCAGCTCCACCCCGGTACGGGCGGCATTCGGCACCACGCGCAGCCGATCGGCATCCACGGCGGCACGCAGCACCTCGCTGGCCGACTCCCCGTCCGCGACGGTCTGCCCCAGCAGGAGCCCGGGGCGGGCCACGAGTTGGCCCAGTTCATTGAACTCAAGGCCATACAGCGGAGGGACGGCGGTGGAACCGTCGCCACTCACAGAGCGACGGGCGAGGCCCGCGGCCACCATGTAGTCCTGCCACCGCTTGTCGAAACGACGGAGGGCAGCTCGTTCCGCACGTGGACGACGGGCATAGGCCACCAGTCGATCGATGTCCTCCCAGGGCAGCTCGATCGACAACCAGGCGAAGCCGATGGCGAGAACTACGACCACGCTCAGGTTCAAGTACAGGTCGCCGAATCCGGCATTGGCCCACGTGATCAGGCCACCGAACCAGACGATCGCGAGGAAGGTCAGCCGCTTGACCCCGAGCAGCCAGCTGGTGACCCGCACGATCCACACCGGGACCACACGGGTCATCACCCAGTAGGTGCGCATGGTCAGGCAGCCTTGCTGTCGCGGCCGGTACGCGGAGCGGCCAGGCCGGTGGCGCGCAGCGAGTAGGCGATCTTGGAACGGCCGTTGCCGACCTCCTTGATGTACGGCGTGACCGTCAGACCCTCGAGGTATACGGGACGAATCGGCGCGTTAGTCAGGGCATCCGGGGGCACAGGCTGCACCGGCGCCGCGACCTTCACCTTCAAGGTGCGCTCACGCGCCTCGGGGTCGAAGTCCATGGCATCCACCTGCCACAGCAACTCCCCCGACTCCTTGTCCCGCGCCTGTACCTTGTTCTCGCGCGTCGAGCGATCGAAGTCCAGAACCGGCGTCACCTCCCCCACCAGCGCCACACCGAACGGGAAGACGGAACTGCACTCGACCTGGAACGGTCCCTGCACACTCATGCGGATCTCCTTTCGTTTGCCGACGTTCATGCCGACATCCAGAAGACTGCATCACCTTTGGCAACACTGTCAATACTCTTGCGCCATCGAGGCAGCTCTTATGGCTGGATTCCGTTCGCCTGACGTAGCGTTTGCGCCATGAGACCCCTCGACCCCAACGACTCGCGGCCGCCGTATCTGCAGTTGTCAGATCGAATTCGTGAGGCTATTGAGGATGGGGAATGGTCGCCAGGCGAGAGGCTCCCGTCAATCAAGGAACTGGCTGAGTCAACACAGTTGGCGACGGTTACTGTCCAACAGGCCCTGAAGCCGCTGAAGAGCGAGGGTCTGGTGGTCTCTCGCCAGGGCTCCGGGAACTACGTTCGCAGCACCGACGCCATCGGTCCCGATCTGGCCGCAGCACTCGCAACTGAGCTCTCACAAGGCGGTAAGGAACCAATCCGTTACGTCGGACGAACAGGCCAGCCCTTCCTGATGCTCGCGCCGATGAACCCGAAGAAGGTGTCTGTCCAACGCGCTCCAAGTGTGGTGGAGCTTCTGGTGACGCACCCAGCGCCGCAGTTGCGAGAGCAGCTGGAGGCCCGGTTTGGACCCGGCGTGCTGGTACGCGTGCACCGAGCCAGGTACCTTCCGGACTTCGCAGCCGTCCAGACGAGCCGAAACGGCTTCTTCATGGCACCCGACGGGGAAGACTCCCTACTCAACCCGCGCAGCGTGTGGCACTTCTCCACCGCCCCGGGCGCGGACATGTTCACGAAGTGGTTCCGCGACCGCAGCCAGCACTGACCACCCCTGCCAAAGATTGGACCCCCGTGGCAAAGAAGCAGCGCCTAGAGCTGACTTGGTACAACAAGGACCGAGCCCTCATCCCCACTGAGGACGGCAAGTATGGGTACACCTGGGTTCACCCATCCGACCCCCGGTTCTGCGAAACCCGACCTTTGGTGATGGACAGCTATGTCCTGGGCACTCAGTCACCTAAGTCCGACGACTATGTGTACAGCGAGCGGGCCGACTTGGTCCCCACCGAGGACAACCTGCTGATCCGGGGAGAGTCTGGTGACGTCCTCGCGGCGCTTACCCGGGTCCCCGAGCTGGCTGGACGCTACGTGGGCCAAGTGAAGTTGATCTACATCGACCCGCCCTTCAACACCGAGCAAACGTTCGCACACTACGAGGACAACCTCGAGCACTCCATCTGGTTAACGATGATGCGCGACCGGCTCTTGCACATGAAGCGTCTGCTCCGTCCTGATGGCTCGATCTGGGTCCACCTTGACCATGCGGAGAACCACCGCATGCGCCTGCTCCTTGACGAAGTTTTCAACGCCCAAAACTTTATGGCGGAGGTCGTCTGGCAGAAGGCTGACTCCCCCCGACGGGGGGATGGATTCTCCACAGATCAGGACGTTATCCTCGTCTACCGGAAGTCGGAACAGTTCTCACCGCAGAAGTCGCTGCGAACAGCGGCAGACAATGCTCGGTTCAAGAATCCAGATGGCGACCCTCGTGGCCCTTGGTGGGACGGGGATCCATCAGGAAACCACGGCGACGGCTCCGGGGGCATGTGTTACGCGATCCAGAGCCCCTTGACGGGCGAAATGCTGCGCCCTCCAGCTGGAGCATCGTGGCGCTACTCGCAGGCTCGCATCCTCGCCGCCCTAGAAGACTGGGTCCCCTACAGGTTAGAGAATCTTCACGACGCCGATTGGCGAGCCGATAACGAGGGCGTGCCCCGTGCGAAAGCTTCCGACAATGTCTGTGCCCTGGTTCTCGCTGTGCCCTTGGAAGAAGCCCAGCGTCTTGTCTCGGAACGTCGTGCCGCCGGCAATTGGCCCGAAATCCTCATCAGAAGCTCCGGGGGCATCGGGCGCAAGGCCTACATCCCCGTAGAAGGAAACAACCCTCGAACCTGGTGGCGTAACGAAGAAGTCGGCCATAACCGCGCCGCGAAGAGCGAGATAAAGGCCCTCTTCCCTCGAAGGCCCCCCTTCGCCACGCCCAAGCCGGAGCGGTTGCTGGAACGGGTGATCCAGATCGGCACCCAGCCAGGTGACATCGTGCTCGATGTCTTCGCGGGGTCCGCCACAACTGCAGCCGTGGCCCAGAAGATGGGTCGGCGCTGGGTCACATGCGAGCTGCTCGAGAGCACCTTCGAAGAGTTCACTCGCCCCAGACTGATCAAGGTAGTCGAGGACCAAGACCCTGGCGGTGTTACCCGAACAGCGGGCGAGCGAATCCCGGCCGCTGGAGTGGATCTGCCCGACGGCACCGACCCGGCGGACGCCGCCAAGTTCACGAGCTTCTTGAATAGGCTGATCTCAGACGACCCCGACCTGAAGAAGTCCCCCATCATCAAGGACCTGAAGGCCAAGGCCAAGACAACGCGCACCAAGACCGTCGTGAACTGGCGCGGCGGAGGGGGCTTCCAGGTTGCGCACCTGGCACCAGCTTGCTTTGACTACGACCAAGACCTGGATCGTGTGGTTTTGACCGAGAACGCCACAGGCGAGGCGCTGATCAACTCCGTCGCCGCGAACCTGGGCTTCACTCGTCTGCACCCCGACGATGACGTGGTCTTTGAAGGCCGGCGCGGCCGCACCTTCCTCAAGGTGCACGAAGGCGTCCTCGATGTTCCGCAGTGCGACGAGTGGATCGCCCAGCTGGATGACGGCGCGAAGCTCCTGATTGCGACAACCGGTCTTGTCGACGGCGTCCGCGAACATCTCCGACGGCGTGGTCATGGCTCCCAGGTGAAGCACATTCCCGATGACCTGTTCCGATACAGCCAGGAGAACGACCAGTGAGCGGCTTGGACATCAACTTCGACCAGGCAGACATTGATGCCATCTCGTCTGACTTCGACCTTCGCGGCCCCAACAAGAAGGCTCTGAGGGCCTTGGTCATGGCGCTCACCGAGGACGACTTCGACCCGTCCGTCACGCAGGTGATGAACCTGGCAACGGGGGCCGGCAAGACCTACCTCATGGCGGCCTTCATTGAGTACCTCCGCCGTCAGGATGTCGAGAACGTCATGATCGTGACGCCCTCGCTCACGGTTCAGAACAAGACCGTTCAGAACTTCACCCACGGAACGCGCCGCTACATCGCGGGAGCCCCTGTGCCTCCCGAGGTAACGACGCCGCAAGACTACTCCGCGTGGAGAGCGCGGCAGAACGGGCCTGCTGAGCTTCAATATGGGCACGACCGCCCGATGATGACGTTCATCTTCAACATTCAGCAGCTCATTGCGCCCAAGTCGCTGGAGGGGGCAACACATGGTGGAACCAACGTCGCGGCGCAGCTTCGTACACGTCGTTTCGATGAGTCTTCCGGCGCGTTGTTCGAGTACTTGCAGACTCGTCGCGATCTGGTCGTGATTGCCGACGAATCCCACCTCTACGGACCGTCAGCACAGGCCTTCTCTGCAGCGCTTCGGGAGCTGGACCCGGCGGCGACGATCGGGCTCACGGCATCGGCTTCGCCGGAGGATCATGTTGTCTTCAAGTATCCGCTTTACCAGGCGATTGCAGACCAGTTTGTGAAGACCCCCGTCCTAGCATTCC
This sequence comes from Luteococcus sp. Sow4_B9, assembly GCF_052116585.1. Lineage (NCBI taxonomy): Bacteria > Bacillati > Actinomycetota > Actinomycetes > Propionibacteriales > Propionibacteriaceae > Luteococcus > Luteococcus sp. Sow4_B9. Next base: position 147,574 of record NZ_JBQKKT010000006.1, read on the forward strand.
GCAAGAGCGGCTACGGTTCAGATCAGGCGTCGGAAGAGCAGCAGCTGCGCGACGCGCTGACGCTTCGGTCGCTCAAGCAAACGCACTACGACGCTTGGACGCAGGTGCACTCTCTGCCTCACCTCAATGCCGTCGCCTTCATCGTCTGCGCGGATGTGGCGCACGCCACGCAGGTCGCCGAACTCCTCCGAAGCCCCGGCTACCTGGGGCAGGACTCTGCTGTCCTCCAAGTCGACAACACCCACAACGATGCAGGTACTCAGCTGCAGCTCGATCGACTCGACGAGGCCGACTCGAACGTGCTCGCCGTAGTCAGTGTGAACAAGCTGAAGGAGGGATTTGACGTCAAGAACATTGCTGTAATCGTCACCCTTCGAGCGATGGCCTCCGAAGTGCTCACCCAACAGACCATGGGTCGCGGTCTCCGCCTTCCGTTCGGCAAGTACACCGGCGTTGCCCAGATCGACCAGCTCGACATCGTGAGCCATCGGTCCTTCGAGGAGCTTTTGAAGGCCGAAAACGTTCTGGACCAATTCGGCCTGGCCGAAGATGCCCCAGCCAGTGCCGTAGCGGCGATGGCTTCTCAGATCCGTAATGCTGAGCAGGTGCAGACGGGGGGAGTTTCCGGCGCCGAGCACGCGGATGTGGTGGAGCCGATGTGGGCGCACGAAACCCAATCTCCCCAGCCTGGCGGGGTTTTTGCCGCAGTCACGGTCGATTCGGCCGAGACTGGTGCGCCCATGGCAGTGACCCTGATCGATGATGACGCCGACCTGGCCACGATCCTGCCGCCCAATCCCGAGCCGGTCGTGGTCTCGATGAATCCGCAGTTCGCCGGCAAGACGTTCACCTTTCCCGTCACGACGATGGTGACTCAGGTGCCGCCCTTTTCGTTGGCGTTAATCACGCCTCAAGCGCTGCGCGAAGCGGCCCAACGAGTCACATCGAGTGGTGAACTGATGGTGCGAAAGGAGATCGTCGCCGGCGTTCGTCGCAAGCTGCGCGTCGTCGATGCCGAGGGAGCCGAGGTCGAAAGCATGCCGGTAAGCGCCGAGGACGCCCAGACAACGCTCCTCAAGCTGCTCGCCGATTCGCAGGTGATCCCCACAACAGCCGAGAACATCAGGCTGGCAAAGGCTCACATCCTGCCGAACTTCATACCGGCAGTGACCTTCGAGCAATGGACCGTGAAGTCCGTGACGTCTGCCGTGCACGAGCTCGACAGCCTCATCCGGCGCGAAGTGTCCAAGCTCCTGGCTCAGACTCATGTCGTCACGGAGATTCACCCGCAGACGCTGCCCATCGAAAGCGAGTTCTACCTCCCGCTGGGGGAGTACATCCACGACCAGATCGACAACCGCCAAGAGTTCGTCCGGGGCCGCTACTACAACGGCTGGTTCAAGTCTCTATTCGATGCGGAGTCGTTCGACTCGTGGTCAGCTGAGTACCAGCTCGCGAAGCTCCTGACCATCTCGCCAAACATCGTCTGGTGGAAGCGCCTGCATCCATCCGAAGGCGCCTCCATCCACTACACAGTCCAGAAGCGCTACTTCCCCGACTTCGTTGCCTACGACACCAATGGTGTCCACTGGATCATCGAGGGCAAGGACGCACGCGGTCGTGACAACGCCGAGGTTCAATCCAAGCGCGAGGCAGCCCAACAGACCGTAATCCATGTCTTGGCCCACGAGGCGTTCGAGGACCAGCGGTGGGGCTACCTGATCGCGTACGAGGACGACATCCAGCGTGCAGACACCTGGGACGACCTCAAGTCGATGGCGTCGCCTGTTGCCCCACCAGGGATCTGACATGCCGACCGATGGCTGGTGAGTTGGGCTCTACTTAATCAAGGCCTCGCTGCGCTCGCCTGCCGATGCGGCCCGTGTCCTCGCTCGCTGCGGGTCGTTTGCTGCAGGCCGTCCGTGGCGGACCCTTGGCGCTAGCTTCGGTAGGGGATGTTAGGAATGGTCACAGCGACAGGAGGAGCTTCCATCGCATAGACGACGGTCTCGATACGACCATCATCGTATTCGACCTCCTCCGAGTGAACGTTGTAGCCGAAACCATTCTGTTCCAGGAGAAGATGAATTGAATTGATCTCCTTGGGACTTGCGCCCGGACCCAGCCGAATCTCTTTAATTGGCAGCGGAGACGGCTCCGACACCACCTCCCCCCATCTAGATGCCCCCGTCAGCCTGACATATGGCGTCACACCGAACGGCCCACTGCGAAACTTGATAGCATCCCGAGAATTGGGAAAGACAACTATCCTCTCTTCACGCTCATCCTCGAACGCAGAGTGCTTGTAGTGAGCCCGCGCCACCTCATACGCGTTGCCGAAATCTCGATAGAAGCCACCCTCATCAGACTCATACTTATCCAAAGCGGCGGTGATATCATCCTGTAGCCCCCAGGGAATACTATTGTCGGAAATATATTCTACTGCATCCCATTCTAAAACTTTCGCAGTCTCGACGAGAGGCTTCTCGGATAGTACGCCGAGTGGCGACTTAGGATCCATACCGATTGCAACTGCCCGTCTAGACTTGCCATAATTTCGCCACAACGTGAGACAGTTTCCGTCACCGGACGCGCAGGCGACGAACTGAAGCATGCCATTGACGTTCGTATCTCGTCCGACCCAATTCTCGCCCTCATATATCGAGAAGAGCTGATCTACGAGACTCACATCAAAGGGCAGCGAATCACCCTGCCGATGAAGGAAAGCTCCCAGCGCCGCAAGCAAGAACCGCCCTTCTCCTGGGTCGTTCATAAAATCACAATGCCCCGCCCAGAGTTCCCGTTTTTCAACGATACCCAACAGACCTGAAATGTCTGTATAGTGCCACACGAGATCGTTTGTTCTGTCGCTCATGGAGAAGAGCATATTACTTGGTCATGAGCCTGTCGCGCAGGACGCGCAACCTGCCCAAAGGAGACGTTCAGACCACTCTAGTGCCCCGTGTGTGAAGTTGTTGGACGGTTGGCTTTGGCGAGGATTTCGTCGGCGGTCTTGGTCCAGATGAAGGGGTGGCAGCGGTCGTTCCAGCCGTTGACGAAGGCCCGGATCTTGGCGTTGAGGTCCTTGACCGACGGGAACACTCCGCGGCGGATGGCTTGTTTGTCGATGATCCCGAACCAGACCTCGACCAGGTTCAGCCATGACCCGCTGGGGGGGTGAAGTGGACGTGGATCCGCGGGTTGGCCGCCAGCCAGTCACGCACCTCGACACGTTTGTGGGTGGCGTAGTTGTCCATCACCAAGTGCAGCTGCTGGTCGGGATAGG
>NZ_JBQKKT010000007.1:0-145622 GCF_052116585.1 Luteococcus sp. Sow4_B9
CCCGCCCGCGCCGCCCCCCCCCCCCCCCCCCGCCCCCCCCCCCCCCCCCCCCCCTGTATTCCCTGACCAAGCAGCATTCCCTGACCAAGCAGCACGTCCCTGGCCACGCACGACGCGTCAAAAACAAAGACCGCCGCGTCGATCCCGGGGGACCGACGCGGCGGCAGTTGGCGGAGGTGGCGAGATTTGAACTCGCGATGGGGTTTTAGCCCCAAACCCGCTTAGCAGGCGGGCGCCATAGACCTGACTAGGCGACACCTCCAACAAGGGACAAGCGTATCTGGTCCTGACGCCCGCGGCAAAGTCGGCATTCCGGCGCGACATGTCAGTCATCGTAATATCATGGTCAACAGACCTGTGGGGCGTGCCATGATGAACGAATTCGCACCGCCTCGAGCAGCCGGGAGGTCCCTTCCCGACACCCTTGGGGTGACTGCGGCATCGCAGCTAGCATTCCTTGAAGACCATCCAGAAGGACATCCATGGCAGAGGCTCGGCGGGCAGGTCAGCAGCGCGACGACGCACCGGGAACCCCGCGATACGCGGATCCGGACAGCGTCGTCGATGCGCCCGTGGTCCCTCGCCGCACCGTCGTCACCTGGGACGAGGAGTCACCCGACGACTGGCGGGATGAGGGAACTCCCCCATGGCACCGTTCTGATGGCGAGAAGCCCGGCGCACGCGCGACGGGCCGAACCTCCCCCGCGGCCGCACAACACCGCAGCGCCTTCCGCGACGGGCGCGAGCACAGCTTCCGCAGCTCCTTGGGCTGGACGGCACTGGGTGCCCTCTTCCCCGGACTTGGACTGTGGCCCACCCGTCGTCGCGCGATCGGTCTGGCCGTGCTGGGGGCCATGGTTCTGACGCTGCTGACGCTGATCCTGGTGACCCTCTGGCGGCCGGCAGCTGTCGCTGCCGTCGCGGTGAAGCCGGGGATGCTGCGTCTGGTGGGCATCGGGGCGATCCTGGGGGCCATGGTGCTCAGCGGCCTGGTCACACTCACGCACATGACCACTCGCCCCCATTCGGTCACGCCCCTGCAGCGCACGATCGGAACTGCGACAGTGGGCCTGCTGACCTTCATGATCAGCGCCCCGCTGATCGTCGGCGCCAGCTACACCCGCAGCCAGGCAAGCCTGGTCAACAATGTCTTCAAGAACGCGACCCGCTCGCTGACGCGCCCCGATCTGGGAACGGGCGACGTGTGGAAGAACAAGCCACGTCTCAACATCCTGCTCCTGGGCTCCGACTCCACGGCGGCGCGGACCGAGCACGGCGATGGTGTGCGGACCGACACCATCATGGTGGCCAGCATCAACACCAGCAATGGCGACACCACCCTGCTGCAGATCCCGCGCAACATGGCCCGCATGCCCTTCCCCGACGGCAGCCCCTTGCACGAGCTCTACCCGGACGGCTTCTACTCCGAGACCGCAGACAATCCCGACTACTTCGCCAATGCGATCTACGGCAATGTCCCCGCGCTGCACCCCGAGCTGTTCACCGCCACCGACTACCCGGGGGCCGATGCCCTCAAGGTCGGCGTGGGCGCCGCACTCGGCCTGGACATCGACTACTTCGCGATGATCAACATCGACGGTCTCACCCGCTTGATCGACGCCATGGGCGGCGTGCGACTCAATGTGAACTCACGCATCCCGGTGGCCGGCGACAGCGAGGGACGCGCCGCCACCGGATGGATCGAACCGGGCGAGGAGAAGCTGCTGAACGGCTATTACGCCATGTGGTACGCCCGCAGCCGCAAGGGCTCCACCGACTACAACCGCATGGGGCGCCAGACCTGCGTCGTGAAGGCGGTGATCGACCAGGCGGATCCGGCCACCCTGCTGACCCGCTACGAGGGCATCGCGTCGGCCTCCCAGGAGATGCTGGTCACCGACATCCCACAGGACGTGCTCTCCCCTCTGGTGAATCTGGCCCTTCGGGTCAAGGATGGTCACATCCGGCGGGTGCTCTTCGTGCACCAGAAGGATGGCTTCGACACCACGGATCCCGATTTCGAGATGATGCGGGCGAAGGTGGCGGCCGCCATCCAGGAGACCCAGGACGAGCCGTCCACCGAGCCCTCATCGCCCCCGGATCCTGCCGGCCAGCCCGCGGCACCGGCCAGTAGCGCTGCTCCGGCTCCCGAGACCACCCAGCCCACGCAGGCACCGAGCGAGGCGCCGGGCACTCCTTCGGCCACCCCAACGGTGCAGAGCGAGAATGTCGCCGACGCCTGCGCCTACAATCCGGAACCCGTCGACGGGCAGCCCCAGACTGACCAGCCCGGCTGAGCCCCGCACCCCCTTCTCCGCCCCGCACGGCCCAGCCCCGCACATTCCTGCCCCGCCTCCCGCACATTCCTGCCCCGCCTCCCGCACATTCCTGCCAGAAACAGATGCATATGCGGTGTCCAGTGCATTTGCTGCACTCGACACCGCCTATGCATCTGCTTCTGGCGCGCTGGAGCTGCGCTACTGCTTGTGGGAGACGACGTCCGGGTTCGGCGGCTGGTGCGGGTCGATCAGCGGCACGTTGATGGTCTCGCCGTAGCCACGGTCGGCATCCAGATGCTGGGCGACGGCCGCGACCAGCGCCTTCATCTCCTCGTCCTCGCCACCACCGGGGCAGATCAGGTGAGTTCGGCCCACCTCGCCGTGGTACAGCGTGAGGTGGGAGCCCTGGGCACTGGTCGTGACCTTGGTGACATCGCCCCAGGTGCCCGACTTGTCGGTGCCCGGCCCGTGGATGCGGTAGCCCTTGGGATCCAGGTCAACGAAGGTGCGCATCGTCACCATGGACCACCCAGCCATCGCGGCCAGCACCAGGCCGGCGATCAGGATGATGGCGGCCAGCACCACCCAGAGCAGGGCGGCCTCCTTGGCCGTGGCCAGGGAGACCAGCAGGGCCCCCAGCAGGGTCATCCCTGCCGCAATCACGAAGGCTCGAACCGGTGGACGCGGCTTCAGCACATAGGTGCGGGGATCAGGTGCGTCGGTCACGACTCTCCTCGTCGAGTGGGCGGACTGGGGTGGCGGCGAGGGTGGGATTCGAACCCACGGAGAGTTGCCCCTCGGCCGCTTTCAAGGCGGCTGCACTAGTCCACTATGCGACCTCGCCGTGCCCGGACCGTGGTCCGGAACATCCGCAATCCTATCCGACTGCGCCCGATCCCCTCGCCCACCACCGCCGCTGTGGCAGGCTGGAGCCATGCGTGCGATCACCGTGACCGAAGCAGGCGGCCCCGAGCAGATGCAGTGGAGCGAGGTGGAGACCCCCACCCCCGCTGCCGGCGAGGTGCTGGTGAAGACCATCGCGGCCGGCGTCAACCGCGCCGATCTGCTGCAGCGCAAGGGCCACTACCCGCCACCCCCCGGCATCAGCGAGATCATGGGTCTGGAGGCCACCGGAACGGTCGTGGAGCTGGGAGCCGGCGTCACCGGCCTGTCGGTGGGTGACGAGGTGGTCTGTCTGCTGGCAGGCGGCGGCTACGCGGAGTACTTCGTCGTGCCGCAGGGCCAGTGCATCGCCGTCCCGCAGGGTGTCGACGTCGTCTCCGCCGCGGCTCTCGTCGAGGTGGCCGCGACCGTGATGAGCAATATGGACCACGTCAACCTCAAGCCCGGGGAGACCTTCCTGGTGCACGGCGGGGCCGGCGGCATCGGCACCTTCGCCATCCAGTACGCCAAGGCCCTGGGGTGCCAGGTCATTGCCACGGCAGGCAATGAGCGCAAGCTGGATCACTGCCGTCAGATGGGGGCAGACCTGGCCATCGACTACCACGAGGACTGGGTGACAGCCATCACGGAGGCCACCGCCTCGGATGGCTTCCCCCACAAGGGCGTCGACGTGATTCTGGACGTGATGGGAGCCAAGTACCTGGAGATGAATGTCGACGTGCTTGCCCTCGACGGACGTCAGGTGACGATCGGCCTGCAGGGCGGCCGCAAGGGCACCCTGGACATGGGCAAGCTGCTCAACAAGCGGGCGACGGTGACCGCCACCAGCCTTCGTTTCCGTCCGCTGGAGCAGAAGGCGGAGATCTGCCAGCGCGTGGCGGAGGTGGTCTGGCCGATGATCGCCGACGGCCGGATCAAGCTGGCCCCGGAGACCCGCATCCCGATGTCGGAAGCCCGTCGGGCCCACGAACAGCTCGACGGTGGGGACAATGTCGGCAAGATCATCCTGGTGGCTCCGTGACCCGGATCGAGTGGTCAACGGGCACCTGGACGCATGAGCCGGCATCGGTGAGCACCAACCCGGATGGCCTATTGGTGACCTGTGTGGAGGGCAGTGACGCGTGGCGGCACACCAGCTATGGCTTCGTGCACGAAAGTGAGCACGCGCTGGTGGCCCCGCTGGAGCCCGACAGTGCGGTGGAGGTGGTCTTCCTCGCCGACTTCTCGCAGCAGTTCGACCAAGCGGGCGTCTACCTCTGCTGGGACAGTGAGCACTGGATCAAGGCCGGGTGTGAGTTTGCCGACGGCCGCCTCCAGGTGGGCGCCGTGGTCACCGACGGCCACTCCGACTGGTCAGTGCGGCCCGTCGACTGGCTGGGCCAGCGCGTACGTGTACGTGCCTCCTGGAGTGACGGGGCCGTGACGATCCGCGCCGGTTTGGACGGGGAGGCGCTGGAGCTGGTCCGAGTGGCTCCCTTCGACGCCCAGGCACCAGTCAGCGCAGGACCCTTCACCTGTGCCCCCACCAGAGCCGGCCTCACGACCCGGTTCACCAGCTGGGAGGTGCTCCCGGCGGACGTGTCGCTGCATCCCTGAGCCCTCGACAGGCTCGGGGAACATGACCCCGGCGGCCGAGCTTGTCGAGGCCCCTCGACAGGCTCGGGGAACGAAACTCAGCCGAAGATCATCCAGGCGAACCAGGTGCCCCAGACCACGGCCAGCAGGCCGAGGACCGCGGGGATGGCGATCCGCCACTCCCGGCCGGGCACCACGTCGGGTTCGTCGGAGATCTCGCCCCGCATCCGGGCGACGGCGGGCAGGGCGTAGTGGACGTCGACGGTGCTGCCCTCGGGCACCTCGATGGCCGCCGCCGCCAGTCCGGTCCTGCCGGTGGGGACCCGGCCGATCACCTCGAGCTCGTGTCGGCCGGGGCTCACCTCCAAGTCGTGCACCACCGCCGGATCGCCGGCCTCCAGATGATGGGGCTCTCGGTCCAGATGCACCAGCAGGGGCTCCTTGGCGTTGATCGCCAGGGCATGCAGACGAAGGATCGTGGGGTCAGCCATGGGGGCAGTCTTGCAGAACCGGGCCACCGGGAGCCGCCGCACGCCTGCCAGCGGGCATCCACCAGCAGAACTTGGAATAATTATTCGCAATGTCGAATAGATATGCGCTAAGCTGCGGGTCGTGTCCAAAGTTCTGACTTCCCTTCCGGCCGGCGAGAAGGTCGGCATCGCATTCTCCGGAGGCCTCGACACCTCCGTCGCCGTCGCGTGGATGCGCGAGAAGGGTGCGATCCCCTGCACCTACACCGCCCACATCGGCCAGTACGACGAGCCCGACATCGAATCGGTGCCCGGCCGCGCCGGCCAGTACGGCGCCGAGATCAGCCGCCTGGTGGACTGCCGAGAGCAGCTCGTCGAGGAGGGCCTCAGCGCCCTGGCCTGCGGCGCCTTCCACATCACCAGCGCCGGACGCGCCTACTTCAACACCACGCCGATCGGCCGCGCCGTCACCGGCACCCTGCTGGTGCGCGCCATGGCGGACGACGACGTGAACATCTGGGGCGACGGGTCCACCTACAAGGGCAACGACATCGAGCGCTTCTACCGCTACGGCCTGATGGCCAACCCGCAGCTGCGCATCTACAAGCCCTGGCTCGACGAGGACTTCGTGCGCGAGCTGGGCGGTCGCGACGAGATGAGCGTCTGGCTAACCCAGCGCGACCTCCCCTACCGCGACTCCAAGGAGAAGGCCTACTCCACCGACGCCAACATCTGGGGCGCCACCCACGAGGCGAAGACGCTGGAGCACCTGAACGTCGGGCTCGAGGATGTCGAGCCGATCATGGGTGTGAAGTTCTGGGATCCGTCGGTGAAGATCGAGACCGAGGACGTCAAGGTCACCTTCCACCAGGGCCGCCCCGTGGAGATCAACGGCGAGAGCTTCGCCAGCCCGGTGGACCTGGTGATGAAGGCCAATGAGATCGGCGGCCGCCACGGTCTGGGCATGAGCGACCAGATCGAGAACCGCATCATCGAGGCCAAGAGCCGCGGCATCTACGAGGCCCCCGGTATGGCACTGCTGTTCATCGCCTACGAGCGACTGCTGAATGCCATCCACAACGAGGACACCCTGCAGAACTACCACCAGCAGGGCCAGCGCCTGGGCCGCCTGCTCTACGAGGGCCGCTGGCTCGACCCGCAGAGCCTCATGCTGCGCGAGTCGATCACCCGCTGGGTGGCCAGCGCCGTCACCGGATCGGTGACCCTGCGCCTTCGTCGCGGCGAGGACTACTCGATCCTGGACACCGACGGCCCCAACTTCAGCTACCACGCCGAGAAGCTCTCCATGGAACGCGTCGAGGATGCCGCCTTTGGCCCCACCGACCGGATCGGCCAGCTGACCATGCGCAACCTGGACATCGCCGACTCCCGCGAGAAGCTGGAGATCTACGCCCAGCAGGGTGTGTTGGGCGGCGCCTCCGCCGAGCTGGTGGGTGAATTGGAGACCGGCTCCAGCAAGCAGATCGCGCAGATCGGCCTGACCACCGGCGAGGCCGAGGCCAGTCTGGACGCCGCCGCCATGGACTTCGGTCTGGACTGATCACCACCACGGGCGGTCACTCCCAGCCCGCACCCCGCACGCACCTGCGGCCCCGACGAATGGTCGGGGCCGCAGTGCTGTCCACGGGGGCGTGGTCAGTCTGTGCGCATCAGTCCGTCCGAACCAGACACCACGCCTTCTCGAAGGCCCGGGCGCGCAGGTCCGAGGCCCGCATCCAGACCTCGAGGCTGCCCGCGTCGCCGAACCAGCCGGACAGTGTGGTCCAGGACTCGATGTCGAACACCAGCAGGTATTCGTCGTCGGCATCCAGGGGCAGGACCTCGCGCAGGATTTCCTCGGCGACGCCGCGACCATGACTGGGATGGCCCGCCAGGTGCGAACTGGGGATGGGGTGCTCCTCCCGTCGCCAGAAGCGCTGCACCTGCCAACTGAGCTGCCAGTCCTCGTAGGCGTCCAGATAGGCGTCATGGTCCACCTCTGGCCCGCTCGCAACATCCTCCGGGCAGCGGATCGTGAAGCCGGGCATGGCCAACACCTGCTGACAGGCCGGCTCGGGCGGATCTCCGCCGTCGACGAGGGGCAAGCCCGCGGGCTCCGCCACCCATTGGACCAGCCACGCACCCTGTTCCCCGTCGGAGGCATCGCTGCCGTGACTGGTCAGGTCATGGAAGACCTCGAGGCTGCCCGTGGTCGGCAGGAGCGCCAAGGCGTGGGAGGGCTGCTCCGAGGCCCGGGTGCTCGCCCACGCAGTGCGACCGTCGGCGTCGACGATGCCCTGCACATCAGGCAGGGCGATGGAGGCGACGTGCGCCAGCTGCTGCCCGGATGCGGTGGTCGGCCACTTCTCTGGGTGGATGGCAGGGGCACCGATGGCGGGGCCGCCGAGCCATGAGACGGGCACCCCCTCGGCCCACAGTTCGCGGAGTTCCTCGTCGCCGGGTTCAAACGACTGCTCGCTGAACACGGGGGTCAGGGACGGGGCCGCAACGACGGGGTCAACTCCCGACGAGCGCAGCCAGCCCATGACCTCGGGTGGGTTGGCGTGAATCGGGACGGGGATCTCGAATTCTTCTTCGCTGGTGGCTGTCATGACCGTGCTCTCAAATCAGGGAGGGGAATCGTGCCAAAGTCAATGGAACCCCACCGAGGATCACGCCAACAGGATTGCACCTTGGCACGATCCTCGGTGGGCCCATGGTCAGCCCCTCACGCCACAGTGGCGCAGCAGCTCGACGCCGATACGGCGCTGGGTGGCCAGCCCCGACGAATGGTCGGGGCCGCAGTGCTGTCCACGGGGCATGGATCAGTTGTCATCCGTGTCGTCGGCATCGGACTGTCCGTCATCGCCGCGGTCATCATCCCCGTCGTCATTCGAGTTCGTGGAGTCCTCGTCATTGGAGGCCCCCTTCGAATCGTCCTTGTGATCATCGCGGTCAGCGTCGTCCTGGCCCGCCACGGTGGCGACCGGAGCCTCGGGCTCGTTCTCGTCGACGGTCGCGGTGTCATTGCAGGCGGTCAGCCCCAAGGACAGGATGCACAGCAGCGTGGCGAACAGGCGTCGAGTGGTCATGGTCTCTCCTTTGATCGGTCGATTGGGTCGTTCACCGTCTGGGGGGTCAGCGGCGCGGGATGTTGCGCAGGTTTGAGCGGGCCATGCTGACCACCTCGCCCGCCCCGTCATTGAAGACCGTTCGGCTCATGGCGGTGGCGAACCCGAAGACCTGGTCCAGGGTGACCTCGGGCGGGATGGACAGGGCATTCGGGTCGGTGACCACCTCCACCAAGGCCGGGCCCGGATGGTCCAGCGCCTCCCGATAGGCCTTCTCCAGGTCCTTGCCTTCCTCCACGCGGATGCCCTTGATGCCGATGGCCTGCGCCACCGCCGCGTAGTTTGCGTCGGGCACCTCCGTGCCGCTGGCAGGCAGACCCTCCACCAGCATCTCCAGCTTCACCATGCCCAGCGTCGAGTTGTTGAAGCAGACCACCGTCACCGGCAGCTGGTAGGTGGCAATGGTGAGCAGCTCCCCCAGCAGCATGGACAGCCCGCCGTCGCCGCTGACGCTGATCACCTGGCGCTGCGGGTAGGCGAACTGGGCGCCGATCGCGTGCGGCAGGGCATTGGCCATGGAGCCGTGCAGGAAGGAGCCGATCAGCCGGCGACGACCATTGGGCGTCACGTAGCGGGCCGTCCAGACATTGCACATGCCGGTGTCGGCGGTGAAGACCGCGTCGTCGCTGGCCACGTCGTCGAGCACGGCCATGGCGTACTCGGGATGGATCGGCGAGAGCTTCTTCGCATTGCGGGTGTAGGCATTGGTGCCCTTCTCCACAATGCGCTTGTGCTTCTTGAGCATCTCCTTGAGGAACTTGTCCTTGCGCTTCGGCTGCACCAGCGGGAGCAGCATCTGCAGCGTCGGGAGCACCTCACCGTGCACGGCGATGTCCACATTGGTGCGTCGCCCCAGCTTCTGGGCCGCGACGTCCACCTGCGCGGTGCGGGTGTTGGGCAGGAACTGGTCATAGGGGAAGTCCGTGCCCAGCAGCACCAGGAGATCGGCGTCCTCGATCCCCTGAGCCGCGGCGCCATAGCCCAACAGGCCGGTCATGCCCACGTCGTAGGGATTGTCGTACTGGATGAAGTCCTTGCCGCGCAGGGTGTGGCCCACCGGCGCATTGATCCGCCCGGCGAGCTCGATGACCTCGTCATGGGCCCCCTGGACGCCAATGCCGCAGAAGATCGCCACCTTCTCCGCCTGGTTGATGGCATCGGCCAGTTGCTGCACCATCTGCGGTTGCGGCTGCACCTGGCCCAGCACCACCGGGGTGTGGAGCGGAACATCGGCCGTGACCTCCTCGTCGGTCAGGTCGCCGGGGACGGTGACGACGCTGACGCCCTTGAGCGCAACAGCATGCTGGATGGCGGTCTCCACCACGCGCGGGCTCTGCGCCGGGGCGCTGATCATCTCCGCGTAGACGCTGCACTCGTCGAAGAGCTTCTCCGGGTGCGTGGCCTGGAAGAAGGAGACGCCGATCTGCGTCGTGGGGATGTGCGACGCGATCGCCAGCACCGGGGCACCGGAGCGGTTGGCGTCGTAGAGCCCATTGATCAGGTGCAGATTGCCCGGCCCGCACGAGCCAGCGCACACGGCCAGCTCACCGGTCAGCTGCGCGTCGGCCGCCGCCGCGAAGGCAGCCGCCTCCTCGTGCCGCACGTGGATCCAGTCGATGCCACCCGTCGCGGCACCCCCGGTGCGCCGCACCGCGTCGACGATCGGATTCAACGAGTCGCCCACAATTCCGTAGATGCGCCGCACTCCTGCGGCCTGGAGCTGCTCGACGATCTGGTCCGCGACCTTCATGGATGATCCTTTCCCGTGCACCTGGTCCACTTGCGCCTGCCCTTCCACGCTAGGCAGCACCCGCATCCGGATCGAGGAATTCAGCACTGGGCCAAATCGGACGCAGGAAACGCCACTCCGGTTCGGGGTCTAGCGTCATGTGCATCACGAAAGGAGCCACCATGGCCGACCTACCCCAGCTTCCCTATGACTGGCAGGAGCCGCTGTACAAGCACCTCCACCAGCATCCGGAGCTCTCCATGGAGGAGCACGAGACCCGCGCCGAGATCGCCCGACGCCTGAGCGAGTTCGGCTACGAGGTGCAGGAGATCGGAGGGGGCGTCGTGGGCGTCCTCACCAATGGCGACGGGGCCACGGTCTTGACCCGCGCCGACTTCGACGCCCTGCCCGTGGCCGAGACCACCGGCCTTCCCTACAGCTCGACGGTTGACGGCGTCATGCACGCCTGCGGGCACGACATGCACGTCACCTGCGCGCTGGGCGCCGCTCAGGCCATGGCCGAGACCAAGGATTCCTGGCAAGGCACCTACCTGGCCCTCTTCCAGCCCGGCGAGGAGATCGCCGCCGGCGCCCGCTCGATGGTTGATGACGGGCTGGTCAACAAGGTCCCCAGGCCCGACGTCTGCCTCTCCCAGCATGTGCTGGGCGGCCTGTCCGGCACCGTCTCCACTTCGCCGGGCGCCGTGCTCTCCGCCGGCGACAGCATCAAGGTCACCATCCATGGCAAGGGATCGCACGGGTCCATGCCGCATCTGGGCGTCGACCCGGTGGTGATCGCCGCCAGCATCGTCGTGCGCCTGCAAAGCATCGTGAGCCGCGTCATCGCCCCCGGCGACTTCGGCGTCGTGACCGTGGGCAGCATCCAGGCCGGCAGCAAGTCCAACATCATCCCGGACAGCGCCACCCTGCTGCTCAACGTGCGCACCTACGACGACGCGGTCCGCACCAAGGTGCTGGAGGCCATCGAGCGCATCGTGCGTGGCGAGTGCGAGGCCGGCGGCACGCCTCAGGAGCCCGACTTCGAGTACTACGACCGCTTCCCGCTGACGCTGAACGACGAAGCTACGACGGCACGCGTCACCGAGGCCTTCCGCGCCCACTTCGGCGAGGACAAGGTGACCCACATGGCGCCGGTCCCGGCCAGCGAAGACTTCAGCATCATCCCCGACGCCTTCGGCGTTCCCTACAGCTACTGGGGACTCGGCGGCTTCGAGGAAGGCGCCACCCCGGTGGGCAACCACAACCCCAAGTTCGCCCCCGCCATCCACCCCACCATCGAGACGGGCACCGCCGCGCTGGCGTCGGCCGTCCTCGCCTGGCTGGGCACCACCCCCGAGAGTGAGAACCGATGAGCACCACCACCGCCCCCGCATCCCAGGGCTTCCGTGGCAACGAGAAGCTGCTGTGGGGCATCGTCCTGGGTGTCACCACCTTCTGGCTGTTCGCGGGCACCACCGGCACGGTGGCCCGCAACATGCTGCAGGAGATCAACGGCCCCACCGCCACCCCCGGTGAGTGGGCCAATCCCTACATCTCGGTCAACCAGATGAACCTGGCGGTCTCCATCACCGCCCTGTTCAGCGGTCTGTTCATCGTGCTCGCCGGCGGTCTGGCCGACAAGCTCGGCCGCGTGAAGGTGGCCATCACCGGCAATGTGCTGGGTCTGGTGGGTTCGCTACTGGTGGTGCTGGCCAGCGGATCGCTGGCGCTGCCCCTGATGCTGACCGGCCGCGCGATCCAGGGCTTGTCCGCGGCGTGCATCATGCCGTCGACGATGGCCCTGCTGAAGGCCTACTGGGACGGCCCCGAGCGGCAGCGCGCCGTCTCCATGTGGTCCATCGGTTCCTGGGGTGGTTCCGGTCTGGCCGCCATCTTCGGTGGGTTCGTCGCCTCCAACCTGGGGTGGCGCTACATCTTCTGGGCGTCAATCCTGATCTCGATCATCTCGATCGCCATGATGTGGGGCACCCCGGAGAGCAAGGCCGAGCAGACCACCAGCAAGCGCTTCGACATCGTCGGCCTGCTGATCTTCATCGTCACCATCCTCTCGCTGATGATCGTCGTGATCTTCGGCGCCCAGCTCGGCTGGACCAGCCCCACCACGCTCGGCCTGGCCGCCGTGGCGCTCGTGGGCATGGCGGTCTTCGTCTGGTGGGAGCAGAAGCAGGACAACCCGTTCATGGACTTCGCGCTGTTCAAGAACAAGACCTTCACCGGCGCCACCATCTCCAACTTCACCATCAACGCCACCATCGGCCTGCTGATCGTCAGCCAGCAGATGCTGCAGCTGGCCCGCCCGGAGCGCTTCGACCCGTGGCGTGCCGGCCTGCTCACCCTGGGTTATGCAATCACCATCATCGGCTTCATCCGCGTGGGCGAGAAGCTGCTGCAGAAGTTCGGCCCCCGCAAGCCGATGCTCTGGGGTGCGGCGATCGTGGGCGTGGTCTGCATCCTGCTGGCCATGACGCAGACCTTGGTGGCCACCTACACCGTGCTGGCCGTGGTCGCCTACGCCCTGTTCGGCCTGGGCCTGGCCTTCTACGCCACGCCGTCCACCGATGCCGCGCTGTCCAACCTGCCGGCCGCCCAGTCCGGTTCCGGCTCTGGCATCTACAAGATGGCCTCCAGCCTGGGCTCCGCGATCGGCGCCGCCGTCTCGCTGGCCATCTTCACGGCCGTGATGGGCGGCGATGTCACCCAGATCGGCGAGGTGGTCCACATGCAGGGCGTCCAGTCCAATGCCGCCATCCGCTCCGCGGGCATGGTGACGATGCTGTTTAACCTGCTGCTGGTCGTGATCTCGATCATCTCGATCATGGTCACCGTCCCCAAGCAGGACGAGACGAACTGACGCGGTCTGCTGACCGACGAAGGCTCTGGGCGAGGGGCCCCCGATCACAGGGATCGGGGGCTCCTCGCCACCTTCGAGGACGCAAATCTCACATCCACAAGGGGCCCCAGGCGGCGCGTCGAGGCGTAGTTTCTGCACATGGAACGGGTGCATCGCACTTCCGATGGCACTTCCACCCCGAAGGAGCGACGATGACGTCCACCCAGTCCCGGCCCTACCAGGGCACCGAACGGCTCTTGTGGGGCTCCGTGCTGGGCTTGCTCACCTTCTGGCTCTTCGCCGGCAGCCTGGGCGCCGTCGCGCGCCGGGTGCTGACCGACATCAACGGCCCCTTCGACGATGCCGCCGGGACGGGCTGGAGTCACGCGACGGTCACCGTGAGTCAGATGAACATGGCCGTGGCGCTCACGGCCCTGTTCAGCGGCCTGTCCGTCGTGTTGATGGGTGGCTTCGCAGACCGCGTGGGGCGGGTCCGGATGGCGCTGATCGGCAATGTGCTGGGCGTATTGGGCTCCTTGTTGGTGGTCTTCGCGACCGGAGCTGTGGCCTTGCCAATGCTCCTGCTGGGACGAGCAGTCCAGGGCCTGTCCGGCGCCTGCATCATGCCGTCGACGTTGGCCCTGGTGAAGGCCTACTGGGACGGACCCGCCCGGCAACGCGCCGTCTCCATGTGGTCCACCTGCACCTTCGGCGGTTCCAGCCTGGCGGCTCTGTTCGGCGGATTCATGGCCTCCAATGTGGGGTGGCGCTACATCTTCTGGGCCTCCGCAGCGGCGTCGGTGATCTCCTTCCTGATGATCCGTGGCACACCGGAGAGCCGCGCGGAAGACACCGAACGGCACCGTTTCGACACCGTCGGGCTCCTGCTCTTCATGGTCACGGTGGTCTGCTTCATGGTGGTGGTGGTCTTCGGGCAGCAGCTCGGCTGGACCAGCCCCACGAGTCTGGGGCTGCTGGCGGGATCCGTCGTCGGGCTGGTGGCCTTCATCCTGTGGGAGAGGGGGCGTGAGCACCCCTTCATGGACTTCGCGCTCTTCCGCAACGTCACGTTCACCGGCGCTGTGCTCAGCAACATGCTGGTGAACATGACCATCGGCATGCTCATCGTCAGCCAGCAGATGCTCCAGCTGGCCCGGCCCGAACGGTTCGACGCCTGGCACGCCGGGCTGCTGACCGTCGGATTCGCCGTGGCCGTGATCAGCTGCATCCGTATCGGCGAGAAGCTGCTGCAGCGCTTCGGAGCGCGCAAGCCCATGATGTGGGGTGCCCTGACGCTGGCAGCCAGCGCCCTGCTGCTGGCCCAGACCGAGGTGCTCATAGACCTGTATGTCTGGTTGGCGGTGATCTCCTACACACTGTTCGGTCTGGGTCTGGCCCTGTTCGCGACGCCATCCACCGACGCGGCGCTGTCCAATCTGCCGCCCGCCCAGGCTGGCGCAGGTGCGGGCATCTTCAAGATGGCGTCCAGTCTGGGCAGCGCCCTGGGAGTGGCCGGCTCACTGGCGATCTTCTCGGGCGTGATGGGTGCGGGCGTCGGAACTGGCCGGATCATCGTGATGCAGGGAATCACCACGAATGCCCAGATCCGCACTGCCGGGATGGCCGCGCTGGGCTTCAATGCGGCGCTGGCCGTGTTGGCGCTGGTGGCGATTGTGCTGACCATCCCCAAGGGCACGAAGGCAGCCTGATCCACGGGCTGGCAATACGCCTGGTCAGCTGACGACGGGCGCAATGGGATTGTGGATCATCCAGGAGCGCGAGGGCGTGACCAGGTAGGCGAAACCGTCGGGGGAACGCCAGAAGAACATGCCGGGAGACAGCTGTCTGAGCAGCCACCCGCCGTGCGTCTTGGCCCGGTGCACCGTCCGGGACAGGGGGCCAAGATTGTCCAGCCTGGTGGGTGGTGGGGCCCCATGGGCTTCGAGTTCCTGCGGGGGTGGGCGCCACGGCTCGGTGTGGTCCAGATCGCACCGTTCGGCAGTCTTCTTCGATCCCGGAAAGACCTCGTAGGGATTGCGGGTTGTGACGAGCTGTCGCATCCGGGCACTGATCTCGTAGCTGTCCGACGGTGTGGTGCCCGCCGGATCGACCACTGGCTTCACCGTGATCCGGGTGTTCTGCAGCAGCTCGGCCATCCAGCTGGCCAGCACCGGACCGTGGCGTTCCATGCGCGCCAGGCCGTCCAGCTCCGCGACCGTGTTCTCCTCCACGTGCACGACCACGGTGGCCCGGGGAAGCAGCAGTTCGGGATCGACGGTGACCGCGCCACAGGTGTGGCCGCGCATCCCGCGGGCGGGACATCCGTCATCCGACGGCCCGTCCTCCAGCGGGAGCTCCGGATCATCGGCCGGATCCAGCAGGCTGGCCTGCAGGAGGTCCAGAGCCCGAGCCGGGTTCGCACAGATTCCCAGTGCCGTCGATCGGCGAACGTCTCGCGAGTCCTCGCAGCCGCCCTGGGCGAGGATCGCTGCCATCCGGTCCAGTTGCGCGTCAAGGAAGATCCCGTCGGCGGCACTGACCACTGCGGCCACCTGGGTGATGCCGTGGCCGGACCCGCCGATCCACACGCCGCGGGCCGCCTGCGCCGCCTGGAATTCATCGTGCGCCTGATCCGCGGGGGTGAGCTCCAGGACCAACCCCTCCGCGGTCCCCACCAGCCGGTGCGCTGACACGCCACCAACCAGAGGGGCCAACCGACGGTCCACCTCCAGGGCCTGCCGAAACGGCAGGCTGGATGTCTTGGCCACGATCGTCCGAGCCACGCCGACCCGCAGGAACCCGTCGCACATCTTCTGCCACAGCAGCGGCATTCGGTGCCTCAGCGAGAGGGCATCGCCGATGAGGCAGTTGGCCGATTCCCGGCTGATGTTCAGGGCCGCCGCAATCTCGAGCGACGCGAACTCAGCCACCTCCGGGGTCCCGTCATCGCCCAGCCGGACCGCCCCCTCCCCGAACAGGACAGTGGGCGACCCGGCGGGCCGATTCGCGACCGGATCAACAGCGTGAGGATCCACACCATGCATATCGGCACCATGCAGATCGGCAAAGTGCGCGGCCAACCGGAACTGTTCGGCCTCCGCCTGCCACGCCCGGCGACGTGCGGACAGCATGGCATCGACCGTCTGCGCCGAGGTCAATTCCTGCATGTCCACGCCTCCTCCCGGCAATGACCCACATCCGTCGAACTACAGTTCTATTGTAGCGCAGCGAAATGCGTGCGACAAGGTATTTCAGGCAGACTGTCAAGCCAAAGAAAGACCCCGATCAGCTGGTCCAAGCATTCCAGAGTGAGGCGTACTGACCATTCCGGGCCAGCAGCTCCTCGTGGCTGCCCAGCTCCGCGATCTTTCCGTCGATCACCACGGCGATCCGGTCTGCGTCGTGGGCAGTGTGCAGGCGATGGGCAATCGCGACGACCGTGCGCCCTTCCAACAGGCTGGACATGGAGCCCTCCAGATGGCGAGCGGTCTTGGGGTCGATCAGACTGGTGGCCTCGTCGAGCACCAAGGTGTGCGGGTCTGCCACGACAAGACGCGCCAGGGCCACCTGCTGCGCCTGCGCCGGGGTGAGCACTTGCTTGCCCGAACCCACCAGGGTGTCCAACTGCTCGGGCAGACGCTCCACCCAGTCGGCGGCCTCCACCGCTCGCAGGGCGTCCCAGACCTCCTCGTCCGTCGCCGAATCCTCGCGTGCCAGCACGATGTTGTCGCGCACGGAACCCACGAAGACGTGGTGCTCCTGCGTCACCAGAGCCACCTGCGTGCGCAGTTCGGTCAACGGCAGCTTCATCACGTCAACCCCACCGACGCGCACTTCCCCCGCTCGCGGGGCATTGATGCCGCTGAGCAGGCGCGCCAGCGTGGACTTGCCGGAACCCGACGGCCCGACGATCGCCATCCGCTCCCCCTGCTGCAGATCAAGGCTGACGCCGTGCAGCACGTCGTGTCCCTCGCGATAGGCGAAGCGCAGGCCGTCGGCCACCAGATGGTCGTCCACCGGCTGCTCACCGGAGGACTCACGGTCCGGTGGCACGGCCGCGATCCCGAGCAGACGGGTGGTGGAGGCCATGCCCACCTGCAAGCGATCGAGGGTCTGGATCAGACGGTCCATCGGCTCGACGAGCTGCTGCACATAGATGGCCGCGGCAGTGATCTGGCCGAGCGTGACCATGCCGTGGGCGTGACCCCAGGCTCCCAGCAGCACGATGAGCACGAGCGGCCCCTGATAGGCGTAGTCGACGCTGAGGAACATCTGATTGCGCAGGGTCATGGTGTACCGCTCGGCCTGGGCGGAGATCTCCACGTCTGCGTCGGTACGGCTGGCGCGTAGATCCTGCAGGCCCAGCGCCTCCACCGTACGAGCACCCTCCACCGTCTCGGCCAGGCCGGTGTTGATCTGTGAATAGGTGCCACCCTCGGTGATGTAGCCCATGGGTGCCTTGCGCAGGTAGCCCCGTGCCACCACCGTCAGCAGGACCAGTGACAGCACGCTCGGGAGTGCGAGCAACCACGAGTTCAGGAACATCGCCGCCAGCGTGAGGATGGTCATCACCGAGGCGATCACGAGTTGGGGCAGGGCCCAGCGGACAGCTCCGGACATGGTGCCGACGTCGCGGGTCACGCGAGTGACCAGGTCACCACTGGAGGCCCGCTCGACCGTGCCGAGTGGCAGCTTAAGCACGAAACGCACCACATACTCGCGCGCTTCGGCCAGCATGCTCTGCCCGAAGACGGCACTGGCACGCCGCGCACCGAAGGTGAGCAGCGTCTGCAGGAGCACCACGCCCACGACCGTGAGGGCGATCCCGTCGAGCTCAGTGGCCAGCGAGCCGCCTCCTTGGACAGCCCGGTCCACCAGCCCACCGAGCATCCGCGGCACGAGGAGCCCGACCGCCGCAGCAGCGGCATTGAGCACCACCAACCACACTGCGAGCGACCGGCGCCTGGAGACCATGTCCTTGAGGAAGGACACCACCGCGGAATCCGGAGCCACGGGCAGACCCCGCTCGGGATTGCGGGACTGGGCGTAGTACTCCTGCGCCCGCACGGCCCGCAGGTCGCGCCGCCGGCGCCATCCCCGAAGACGCAGCGGCAACCAGACGGACTGGTCAAGTCGCAATTCCTCTGGGATGTCACTGCCGGCCGGCGGGTCCTCGCGCCAGGTGCTGGCCGAGCTCGCGAGCAGGTCATCAGCGGTGCTCATCGCTCGTCTCCTCGGGCATCGTCGGTCTTCATCTGGGCATCGTCGCTCTTCGCCTGGGCGCCGGGCGCGACATCCCCGTCGTCGGGAAGTGCCTCCATGTCGCGGACCACCACGGCCCGGTAGTCAGAATTCGTGGCAGCCAGTTCGGCATGACTGCCCTGGGCAACCGCCTGCCCGTCCACCAGCAGGACCACGTCGTCGGCATGGTGCAGCAGTAGCGGTGAGACGGAGGTGACCACGGTGGTGCGGCCACGGCGATGTTCCGCCAGCCGTTCGGCGATCCTCGCCTCGGTGTGTGCATCCACGGCGCTGGTGGGTTCAACCAGCACGAGCACCTCCGGGTCCGCCAACAAGGCCCGGGCCAGCACCAGTCGCTGACGCTGCCCACCCGACAGGCCGCGGCCGCGCTCGTCCAGAATCCCCTGCCAGCCGCCGGGCAGGGCGTCGTAGACATCCTCGGCGGAGGCCGTGCGGAGGGCAGCCTCTGCCTGCTGCCGAGTGGCCCTGCCGTGCGGATCGAGGAGCTGCTGCAGGGTGCCAGCGAAGACCTGGGCATTGGTGTCATTGACCAGGACGCGGCGCCGTAGCTCCTCGAGCGAGACCGTCGACAGGTCCACGCCGTCGAAGCTCACCCCCCATGTGCGTTCGGCGATGTCCTCGTCCGCCGCGATGCGGCGCTGCAACAACGCCTCCTTCTCAGCGCGAGCCCGCTTGGCCGCGCGCCCCTTGAGCTCGTCGTCGACGGCCAGGCTGACCGGCTCCGACTCGGCCGGTAGGTAGCGCCCGATCCGGTCCGCCAGCGCTGCGGAGTCATCCGGGACGGCACTGACCACGACGGTCAGGCGGCCGGGCTGGATGACTGCGCCCGATTTCTCATCGACGATGACGGCATCGTGCGGCAGCGCAGTCCACTCCCCCACCTCTGGCCAGACGGGCTCCTGTCCCAGCACGGCGATGGTCTTCTTGGCGGACACGAGGCCCTGGACCCACTTCTGCACGAACTCGAAGAAGGTACTGATCGGCCAGACCATGAAGATGGCGTAGCCGAAGAAGCTCACCAGCTGCCCGATGCTCAGGCGTCCGGCGAGCATCTCGCGGGCGCCCAGCCAGGTCAGTACCACCAGGAGCAGGCCCGAGAGCAGCACACTGAGCGCATCAACGGCCGCCTGCCAGCTGCCCGCCGTCACACCGGCGCGCCGCACCTTCTGCGACTGGGCCGCGTAGTTGTCCCCGAAGGTGCGCTCGCCGCCAACCCCTCGCAGGATCCGCAGGCCCGCGACGATGTCCGTGGCCATTCCGGTCAGTTCGCTGGAACGGCCACGTTCGGCAGCCTGGGCGCGCTGCAAGGGCTTGAGCAGCGGCGTCGCCGCGCCCACCAGGAGCGGGGCCGCCACCAGCGTCACGAGGCCGAGCTTCACCGACTCCCCGAGCACGAGCACCGCGACGAAGACGAAGGCGCCCAGCGCGGCGATCGCCCTGCCGGTGACCTCGAAGACCATGCCGAAGGTTTCGGCGTCGCCGCCGGCGATGGACAGCATCTCGCCCGACGGTGTACGGCGAGTGGCGACGTGCCCCAGTTGGGTGGCCTTGCGGAGCACCAACTTCATCGTCTTGTACATGGCCACCAGAAAGCCGGTCACCGCACTGGTGTGCATCAGGGTGCCGCCGATCACACCGATGGTGATGCTGAGCGCCATCAGGCCCGCCCACGGCAGGGTCGCGGAGACGCTGCCCCGGCTGACCCCCTCGTCGATGGCGCGCCCCAGCAGCCACGGATTCACGGCGCTGGGCAGGAACATCATGACGCCGACGGCGGCGCTGGCGGTCACAAGGTCAGCCTGCTGACGCAGCTGCCAGCGCAGAAAACGTGCGGGGCTGCGGGTGTCCGGCTCGTCGGCCGACGCCGGGACACCCGGGTGGCCGCTCGTCGTGGCAAGGGCATCCCGGGTGCGTCTGGTGAAGGCCGTCGTGGCCGGAGGAAAGGTCTGCATGGCAGGACTGACCCTAGGGCCCACCGCCGACACTTTTCACCCGATTTTCGTCAGGCCGCGCTGACTTCTCAGACCGGGATGCTCCCCTTGGGCAGTCGACACTCGTCACCGATCCGCATTCCCGCAATCCTGCCCTCGGCCCGCAGCCGCTCCAGCTCCGGCAGCACCCGGTCGCGCACATCCCACGGGGACAACGTGTTCAGGTAGATCTTGGTGGCCCCCTCGAAGCCCGCCAGAGTGGAGATGCGCCACTTCAGGACGATCCGGAAGGGCACCGGCAGATCGGTCTCGACCGGCCCTTCGTCGAGCTGCGGCGGACGATGGTGCCACTCCTCATTGCAGGAGAGCCGGGCCCCACCGGCAGCATGCATGGCGTGTACCAGGTCGCTCATGGCGTCGAGCTGCACCGGACTGAGACGCCAGGGCTCCTGACGGTCGGCCAGGGAGTAGATCTCGATCGACGGATAGCGGTGTCCAAAGCCCGCGATCGCCACGGCGTGGTCATTCGCCGCCAGCACCAAGCCGTGCTCGATCGCGACATCCAGCAGGTATTCGTTGAAGGCATTGGGATTGCGGGCCAGGGTGTCAGCGGCCCCGTCCACATGGGCACCCACCTCGTCGATGGCGACCACCTGACGGTGCAGGTGCTCGAAGGACGCGCCCGCCGGTTTGAGCCAGTTCTGGAAGACCGAGACATATCGGACTGCGGCATTGCTGCGGTACAGGTCAGCCATCGCCTGCACGCTCATCGAGAAGTAGGCACGGTGCTCCGAAACGGTGAGCTCCCCCGACGAGGCGAGCTGGGCGGTGTCGGTGGCCCCGTCCACGTGATGGCGGCGGGGGATCACGAGTTCATGGGTGGTGCCCAGCCAGCCGACGGCAGCCCGGAGCAAGTCCTCCGCCGAGGGGTCCCCCGTCTCCTTCTGCAGCCGGTGTTTGAGCCGCCAGACGCGGTCCAGATGCGCCCTTCCATCCGGGTCTGCCAGGTACTCGCGGGCGCGCTCCTGGACCTCCTGGGTGGGCAGGACGCCATGATTGAGACGCCAGTAGTCCGCCGAGCAGATCTCGAAGAGATTGGGAATGCGGCGAAAATCCGGCTCCGTGGCGTCGAGCTGGCTGACATCGAGCCCGGTCAGCGTGCGCCAGCCGTCGCCGTCGCGCACGAGCCGCGCCTTCTCCGGCGGATTGTCCAGGTGGTGCCCCGGGCAGAAGGCGCAGGAATCCGCGACGCCACCCGGGGGCAGGGGCGTCGGCTCGTCGAGCGCGGCGGGAAGCGGCCGCTTGCCACGCCCTGGCATGGTCCACACCTGGGTCCCGGTGAAGGGATTGACCTGCTTGACCGTACCGTCCGGCAGGCGCTGCAGGAGTTCGTGACTGGGACTCATTGGGCCACCCTAACCCGCCTGACCGCCCACTGCCCGGGTGTGCGCCTCCCCGCCGGAGAGCGAGCCCGATTCTTAACCGAGAGAGTTCGAATGGGAAACTCTGGATGAATTGATCTCAGGGCGCGAGTACTCATTCCTGAACCTGAGCCAAAGCAACAGCAAACTCGAGCAGACTCACGATGAACACTCGGCCTCACCGGTTTTCCTGTCTAGTCAGGAAAACGACGGAAAGAGATCAAAGCTTTCACAGTCAAGCCAACGAACCATGAGTACAGATACTCAGAAAATTCTGAGCACCTGAGCTGAAGAGATTAGGGTAATTCGCCCCAGACTTCGGGTTTCACCGATGTTGGGAAACCTGAAAGGCTTGGCACGTCGAGCAAACAGCGTCACCAGATCGGGGCTGGGCGCTCGCAAGGGAAATCGTTCACCCATGAATCCCGCTCGAAAGTTGCCACTGAAGAAATGACCACACAGACCAAGACCGTCACCCCGGAACAGGCCTGCGTCGAACTCGCTTCGATCTTCCAGCATCCGCTGCTGGAAGAGCCGCATGCTCCGGCAAATGCCGAACAGCGCCACATGCAGACCCGGCTCACCCACCAGGCCGAACAGGCCTGTGGTCAGTGCCCCCTGCTGCACCGTTGCCTCTATGACGCCGTGGTGGAGCACGACGTCGCCGGATTCTGCGCGGGCACCACCCCCGCCCAGCGGTCCGCCATCCGCGCC
The DNA here is from genome assembly GCF_052116585.1 of Luteococcus sp. Sow4_B9. Classification (NCBI taxonomy): domain Bacteria; kingdom Bacillati; phylum Actinomycetota; class Actinomycetes; order Propionibacteriales; family Propionibacteriaceae; genus Luteococcus; species Luteococcus sp. Sow4_B9. The sequence goes on from NZ_JBQKKT010000007.1 coordinate 22,267, forward strand.
CGCCTGGGTTTGCGCGTGAAGCCGGCGGACCTCGACAGCTTCGCTGGAGTCGTCACCCCAAACCGGCAGATCGACCCGCACGAGGTGCTGCGACTGCGCGCCGCCAATCCCCACGACTCGCTGGAGACCATCGCGGCCCGCCTCGGCTGCAGCCTGTCGACGGTCAAGCGCCATCTGCGCAAGGCCCGCACCAACCAGATCAAGCCCCGCTCCCTGCACCAGGTGCGCCCCAGCATGGAACAGGTGCTGCACGCCACCCGCCAGGTCCTCCACCGTGAGCCCGCGAAGCGATCGGAAGCCGCCTGACACGCCGTCTGACAAGTAGGGATGGGCGGGGATCGAAAGACCCCGGCCATCCCTGCGTCACGGAATGGTCACTGTTTGCTGGCATTCTCACTCCATGAGTTGGAAACCAGAGATGGTTGCTCTCGACATCGACGGAACCGTCGTTGATCTCGAGGGCAATCTGCCCGCCACCGTCCGCGACGCCGTCCAGAAGGTCCTCCGCAAGGACATTCCCGTGGTCCTGGCCACCGGACGATCATGGCAGGACACCGAGCCGATCTTCGACGCACTGGGCCTCCCGCCCGGCCCCGCTGTCACCTCCAATGGCGCAGTGGTGGTGGACTATCCGCCCTTCCGGCTGCGCAAGCAGGTCACCTTTGCCCCCGGTCCCGCCATCAACAAGGTGATGGCGCACTCTCCCCACCTACTGGTGGCCGTCGAGGATCCCCGGGGCGGCTACCGCCTCAACAAGCCCTTTCCCGACGGGGACCTGACCGGAGAGATGCGCATCCAGAGCGTCGAGGAATTGTGCTCCGAGCCCGTGACCCGGGTGATCATCCGCGACCCCAATGCCTCCAGCGAGGACTTCAAGAAGCTGGCCAAGAGCCTCGGGATGCGCGGTGTGAGCTATTTCATCGGATGGTCGGCATGGCTGGACATCGCGCCGGTGGGCGTCAACAAGGCCCACGGCCTCAAGGAGGTCTGCGCTGAACTCGGAGTCAAGCGCAAGCGCGTGCTGGCCATTGGCGACGGGCGCAATGACGTGCACATGCTCAAGTGGGCCGGCCGTGGCGTCGCCATGGGGGACGCTCCCGATGAGGTCAAGGAATGCGCCGACCACGTCACCGGCAAGTTCGCCGATGGCGGCACGACCGACGAGCTCGACCGCTGGTTCTGAACCTCCCTGACGGGCCAACGCCGCCTGCCCCTCACGAGGGGCAGGCGGCGTCGATTCTTCCCGGCTCGATTCTTCCCGGTGCACCGATCAGGCCCGGTACAGCGTTCAGGCCTGTGCGGCGATCAGGCCTTGGGCGTCAGCTTCTCGAGCCCACCCATGTACGGACGCAGGGCCAGCGGCACGTGCACCGATCCGTCGGCCTGCTGATGGTTCTCCAGCAGCATGATGATCATGCGGGTCATCGCGCACAGCGTGCCGTTGAGGGTGGCCAGCGGGCTGACCTCGCCGTCCTTGCGCTGACGGATGTTGAGGCGACGGGCCTGGAACTGGGTGCAGTTCGAGGTGCTGGTGATCTCGCGGTAGCGGTTCTGGGTGGGCAGCCAGGCGTAGCAGTCGTACTTGCGGGCCGCGCTCAGCCCCAGGTCTCCACTGGCCACGTCCAGCACCTGGAAGGGCAGTTCCAGGGCGGTGATGAACTCCTTCTCGAAGTTCAGCAGCTTCTGGTGCTCGGCCTCGGCATCGGCCGGATCGCAGTAGACGAACATCTCCCACTTGTCGAACCAGTGGACGCGGAAGATGCCGCGGGTGTCCTTGCCATAGGACCCCGCCTCACGACGGTAGGCCGGGCTGAAGCCGGCATAGTGCAGCGGCAGCTTGGCGGCCTCGATGATCTCGTCGGAGTGGTAGGCGGCCAGCGGCACCTCGGCGGTGCCCACCAGGTAGAGGTCGTCGTTCTCCAGGTGGTAGACGTCGGCGGCGGCCTGGCCCAGGAAGCCGGTGCCCTCCATAGCCGACGGCTTCACCAGGGCGGGCGGGATCATCGGGGTGAATCCCCACTCGAGGGCCTTGGCCATGGCGAACTGGCTCAGCGCGAACTCCAGCTGCGCACCGACACCGGTCAGGAAGTAGAAGCGCGATCCGGAGACCTTGGCACCACGCTCCATGTCGATGGCACCGAGCATCTCGCCCAGCTCCAGGTGGTCGCGGGGCTCGAAGCCCTCGGCGGCGAAGTCACGCGGCTGGCCGATGGTCTCGAGGACCTCACCGTCGTCCTCGCCTCCGGTGGGGACACCCTCGATGACCAGGTTGCCCAGCTGCTTCATCAGCTCGTCGTAGTTGCGGCCCGCCTCGTCGGCGGCGGCCTGGGCGGCCTTGACGTTGGCGGCAAGTTCCTTGGTGCGCGCCAGCAGCTGCTGCTTCTCCTCACCCTGGGCCTTGGCCACCTGCTTGCCGAGCTCCTTCTGCTCGGCACGCATGGTCTCGAAGGCCTGGATGTTGCTGCGACGCGACTCGTCGGCAGACAGCAGCTGGTCGACGACCTCCCCTGAGCCGCCGCGCGCAATCTCACTACGACGGATGCGGTCTGGGTCGGTGCGCAGCAGCTTGGGATCAATCATGGGGCACAGCCTACCGATGAGCGGCCGCCACCACCCACGAGGCCGGAAGGGCTTGGCAGCCCGTGAGAGAATCGACGCCATGCTTGCCCGCCTGGTCGACCGCTTCAGGCGTCACTTTGCCCAGACGACGCTAGTCGTCTCGCTGGTGGCGCTGGCTGCGTGGACCCTGGGCACCTTTGCCACCGACTGGCTGGCACCGCTCGACAGGGTCGCGGCCCGCCAGCACCTCACCCCCGGAAGTCCCGCCGCCCAGGTGTGGGAGGCCATCGCCGTCGTCACCCTGCCGGGGCTGCTCGCCATGCTGATGGTGGCGGTGGCGGCATGGGCCTGGCGGCGTCGCCTGCGCAACCTCTCCATGGCCTTGCTGCTCTCGGTGAGCCTGGCCTGGGCCTCGGCCAACCTGCTCAAGTTGCTGCTGGGCCGGCCCCGCCCAGACTCCCCCTTCGACGTCATCACCGCGCACGGCTCGAGCTACCCCAGCTCCCACGTGACGATGGCGACGACGGTGGCGCTGATGGTGGTGGCCACCACCACGACCACCCGGCAACCGGTGGACTCCCGCTACCTGTGGCGTCTGGTGGGCGTGCTCGGCGTGCTCACGATCTCGGCCGACCGGATCGTGATGAATGCGCATTGGCCCACCGACGTGGTGGCCGGTTTCCTGTTGGGTCTGGTCTGCGCCAGCCTGGCCTGCCTTGCCTGCCGGGTGCACATGCTCCCGCTGCCACCGCGTCACCGCGTCGACGGCCGGCCCCGCACCTGCGCGGTGATCTGGAATCCGTCCAAGGTGCTCGACCGGGCCAGCTTCCGTCGCACCCTGGAGTACGAGCTGGAAGCGCGTGGTTGGGCGGATGCCCTGTGGCTCTCGACCCGCCCCGACGATCCCGGTTACGCCATGGCTCGGGAAGCACTGGAGCGCGACGTCGACATGGTGGTGGTGGCCGGCGGTGACGGCACGGTGCGGGTGGTCTGCTCCGAACTGGCCAACAGTGGCATCCCGGTGGGCATCATCCCGGCGGGAACCGGCAATCTGCTGGCCCGCAACCTGGAGATCCCGCTGGACGAGGTGGCCGCGGCCCGGGTGGCCTTCAACGGCAAGCCCCGCCCGATCGACCTGGTGCGGGTACGAATCGATGGCGAGCAGAGCACCGAGCACTTCGCCGTGATGGCCGGCATCGGCATCGACGCCCGCATCATGCAGAACACCCGCCCCGAACTGAAGAAGATGGTGGGTTCGGCGGCCTACTTCCTGGCCGCGGCACAGGAACTGTCGGCCGAGCCGATGGACCTCACCTTCCAGGCCGACGACGGCCCCGTGCAGCACCGCCGCGCCATGATGGCCGTGGTGGGCAATGTCGGGATGTTGCAGGGCGGCATCCAGCTGCTTCCCAATGCGCGTCCCAACGATGGCCTGCTCGATCTGATCGTTGCCTCTCCCCGCGGTTACGTCGACATGGCCACCATGACCGCCCGTTTCCTGGGCCGCCGGGGCACGGTGGACGGCGTGGACCAGGTGCAGGCGCGTCGGGTACGCCTGGAGGTGGCCCAGCAGATGCCCTATGAGCTGGACGGTGACAGCGGTGGCCGCACCACGGTCTTCGAGGCCGAGGTGGCGCCCGGCGCCCTGCTGGTGATGCAGCACTGATCAGGGCCGCAGCAGCACCTTCGTCGCCGTGCGCTCGTCCATGGCCCGGTAGGCCTCGGCCACCTTCTCCAGCGGCAGCTCGTGGTCGAAGACCTTGCCCGGCTGGATCTTGCGGTCGAGCACCAATTGCAGCAGGTGTTCCAGGTAGTTGCGCACGGGGGCGACGCCACCCTGGACGCCCTGATTCCTCCAGAACATCTGCGTGATGTCCATGTCTCCGTGAGGAACGCCGACGACGCCCACCATGCCACCAGGGCGCAGGCAGTCGACGGCCTGCTTGCGGGAGTCCTCGGTGCCGACACACTCCAGCACGCAGTCCGCGCCGATGCCCTCGGTCAGTTCCTGGATCTTCTTCACACCTCCCTCACCTCGTTCGGGGACGATGTCGGTGGCGCCGAACTCCTTTGCGATCTTCTGACGGTCTGCATGGCGACTCATGGCAATGACCCGCTCGGCTCCCAGCTCGACGCTGGCGAGCACACCAGACAGGCCAACGGCACCGTCCCCGACGACGGCCACGGTCTTGCCCGGGCCGACGCCCGCGCTGACGGCAGCGTGCCAACCGGTGCACATCACGTCGGACAGCGCCAGCAGGTGCGGGATGAGGTCCTCGTCGGGCTGTCCGGGGGTGGCGATCAGGGTGCCGTCGGCCTGCGGGATGCGGATCTTCTCGGCCTGGCAGCCGTCGTAGCTGCCGCCATTGAGGCAGTTGGCGTGGGCACCCTTGAGGCAGACCGGGCAGGTGTTGTCGCTGAAGGTGAACCCGCCGACGACGAAGTCGCCGACCTTGACCGCGGTGACCTCCTCACCGGTCTGCTCGACGATGCCGACGTACTCATGCCCGACCGGCTCGGGGTCTCCCATTGCAGAGATGCCGCGGTAGCGCCACAGGTCCGAGCCGCACACGCAGGTGGCGACGGTGCGGATCACGGCGTCGGTGGGCTCGACGATGGTCGGGTCTTCTCGCTCTTCGTACCGCACGTCGTTGGCGGCGTGGAGGACTGCTCCGTACATGCTGTTCTCTCTTTCCCGGACGCAGAGGTCCGCTGCGTCAGGCGTGATGGGGGCGGGTCTCGGTCATCAGGAAGTGCTGCTCACGGTGGGCGATCAGCCACTGTCCGTCGCGCTCCACCAGGGTGTCGGTGTAGCGGATGTAGTTGTCGGAGACCACGTCCCCGTCCTCTCCGGCGCTGATCAGGGCGGCGCGGCAGTAGTGGACATCGGTCGCGGTGCCGTCACCGTTGAGGGTGATCACCTGCTGACCATTGAGGTGGTGCGAGGCCTTGACGTTCGTGGTGAAGGCCGAGAACTGACGGGTGAGTTCCTCGACGCCGTGGATGTCCATGGCGCGCTGGCCGCCCATGTACACCTCCACGTGCACGTCCGGGGTGAAGAAGGTGGACTAGGCGGCAACATCGCACTCCAGGTTGGCGAAACCGTCAATCACTTCGGCGATCGCCTGCTTGGCTTCAAGTTCTGCGAGGGACACGGTGGATCTCCTGTGTGGCATGGGTTCGAGACCTTCTCGATGTCTTCGAAGATAGTTTTCCTCAAGAGCATTCTTGATCGAGAATGACAATTGCCAATAAAGGTCTTTTATGACATGGGGTGAACCGTGAACACGAAGCAGATGGACTGCACGCTGGAACTGGCCTCGACGCTGCACTTCGGGCACGCTGCCACCAATCTGTTCATGAGCCAGCCGGCTCTGAGCTACCAGATCAAGACACTGGAGAAGGAACTGGGATTCACCCTCTTCGAGCGCAGTGGCCGCGGGGCGGCTCTCACCCCGGCGGGTTCTCAGTTCTGCCTGAGCCTTCGCTCGATCCGGGCCGACCTGCAGCAGGCCGTCGAACAGGGACAGAATGTGAGCAGTCGCTTTCGAGACTCGGTGCGCGTCGGGCTGCCCTACCGCTCGGCGTTGCCCCAGCTCCCCCGGGTCATGGCGAGGCTGGCCGAGCGGCACCCGGACACCTCGGTCACGCCAGTCTTTGGCCAGACGCTGCAACCCGAGGCGCTGGCCCGGGGAGAGCTCGACGTGCTCTTCGCCATGGGGGATGACGTGTGCCGCAGCGCCCACGTCAGGACACACCCCCTACGTCCCAGCCGAATCCTCCTCATCACCCGACCCAGCGATGCCCTGGCTCGCAAGGACATCGTTCTGCCTGCCGACCTGCGAGCCCGCACGCTGATGGTGGGTGGAGGGTCTCCCCCACCTTGCGCGCCGTCCAGCGACGCCTGGTCGAGACATTGGGGATCGACCACTTCAACAGCAACGACCACGACACCACGCTGGTCAACGTCGCCGCGGGCAGGGGTGTGTGTCTGGCTCCCGACTTCCTCGACGACCACACTGGCGCCTTTGCCTGGACCCCCTTCGACTGCCCGGAGACCGTGGACATCGTGCTGTGCACCCGACGGGAGGAGCGACGCCCGGCCGTGGTGGAGCTGGTGGAGATGCTGCTGGCGGGCCAGTCCGCATCCGATCGCAGTGCATCAAGTCCTGCTCGCTAAACTCCTTAGGAGCCGTCAGGCGGCGGACGGGTTGCGGGCCCACAGCCACGTGATGACGGCGGCGACGGCAGACATCGCGACGAAGCCGGTCATCACCTGCGGCAGCGTGAACAACCGGGTCAGTTGGCCGATCACCAGGTTGGGCACCATCGCGCCCAGATAGCAGGTCACATAGATCGCGGCCAGCACACCCGCCCGCTCCGACGGGGCCGTGCCCTGCAACAGGCCACGGATGCCCGAGGTGACGGTGAGCCCCTGCGAACAGCCGGCCAAGGCGCCGAAGAGCAGGAAGCCGACCATCGCACCACCGGAGAGGCTGGCCCACAGGCCCACCGCCCCGATCAGGAAGCCGGTGATGCCGATCCGCTGCGCCGTCGCCGGCAGGAAGCGGCCGCCAAGGCGAGCCCCAAGGATGCCGGGAACCATGAAGGAGCTGAAGACCAGAGCCATGCCCAGGGCCTTGTCGGTGTGCAGGTAGTCCTTGGTGATGCTGGGGCCCAGCGACTGGTAGGCGGCGCCCAGCGCCCACGTCGACATGAAGGTCGTCGCCGCCACCGGCATCAGGCGACGCACGTGGGGTGGCAGCGCCAACCTGGGCCGGAGCGAGGCCAGCACCCCGGGCGTGCGGGGATGGGTCTCGGGAGCCAGCAGCACCAGCACCAGGCTGACCCCCAGCAGGACGATCACGGCGAAGTAGACGGTGGTACGTGGCGCGGGCCCCAGGTCCACCAGCGCCCCCGACCCGAAGGCTCCCAGCGTCATCCCCACATTGGAACTCTGGGAGGTGATCAGCGTCGCCAGCCACGGGGGCCTCTCCGGGGCGGCGTCCACGACGTAGGCCATGACCGCGCTGGAGGCCAGACCACTGCCAACCCCCATCAGGAATCGGCCCAGCACCAGTGGCGCCACCGAGTCCACCCGCAGCAGCACCACGCACCCGGCCATCACCACGAGGAGGGTGGCGATGGTCAGTGGCCGTCGTCCCAGATGGGTGGACAACCGCCCCAGGAAGAGAAGCGCCGCGATGGTGCCCAGGAAGTAGAGCCCGACGGCCAGCGAGAGGTCGGCGGTGGTGACCCCGTTCTCCGCCCGGTAGGTGTTGTACAGCGGCAGGGGCGCGGCAGCGGCAACGAAGGAGGTCACGAGGGCCAACGTCGCGGCCACGAAGGCCAGGCCCTGCGGGCGCTGGTGCCGGGCTCCGGCGACTTGCTGCCCCATCCGGCCCCTCCCTCCCACGACACAGCCTGCCCCAGTATCGCCGGAGCGCGAGGCCCACTCAATCGTGTCCAAGTCGTAGCCGGACGGTCTTCCTCTCGTTGAGCAGACCCCCCTTCACAAGCGACTGACCGCATGATCTAATGTAGTCATCGTCCTCACGAGGACACCCAGGATTGTTACCCGGCCACGGTCGGGGCAAGACCCGGAACGCATCAGTGCGTTCTGGGTCTTTTTTGTTTTCCGGCCATAGTGGCCGGCATCAGGAAAGGAAGTCCGGCAATGGCGTCGGTTGATTACAGGAAGACGGCGGAGGAGATCCTCGCCAAGGTGGGCGGTGAGGCGAATGTCTCCGGCCTCACGCACTGCGCAACCCGGTTGCGACTCAAGCTGCGCGACGAGTCGAAGGCGGACACCGCCGCGGTGGAGCGGATCCCCGGTGTCATCACCGTGATGAAGGCCGGCGGCCAGTACCAGGTGGTGATCGGCAACAACGTGCCCAAGGTCTACGCCGCACTCGGCGAGATCTCCAAGCTCACCGGCGACACCGCCTCCGACGAGGACACCGGCCCCAAGGGCAGCCTGCTCAACCAGTTCATCCAGCTGATCAGTTCCATCTTCCTGCCGGTGCTGTGGCCACTGTCCGGCGCCGGCCTGTTCAAGGCCTTCCTGGCCGCCGCCACCACCTTCAAGTGGATCAGCACATCCAGCACCACCTACGCCATCCTGAACGCGTCGGCCGACGCACTGTTCAACTTCCTGCCGATCTTCCTGGCAGTCACCGCCGCCAAGCGCTTCAAGGCCAACCAGTTCACCGCCATGGCGATCGCCGGCGCGCTGGTCTACCCGACGATCATCGCGCTCAACGTGCCGGGGCAGAAGGTCGAGTTCTTCGGCATCCCGGTGGTGATGATGAGCTATGTCAGCTCCGTGCTGCCCATCGTGATCGGCGTGTGGCTGCAGAGCTACCTGGAGCGTGGCCTCAACAAGGTGCTGCCGGACTGGCTGCGCAACTTCATGACCCCGCTGCTCGCGATCGCCATCATGGTCCCGCTGATCCTCATCACCGTCGGCCCGGTGACCACCATCGCGGCCCAGGGCGTCAGCTCCGGCGTCAACTGGCTCTTCGCCACCGCCCCGTGGGCGGCCGGCGCCGTGATGGGCGGCCTGTGGCAGGTCTTCGTGCTCTTCGGCCTGCACTGGGGCCTGGTGCCGATCATGCTCAACGATCTCTCCACCCAGGGCTACACCCTGCTCGGCGGCCCGATCCCGCCCGCCGTGCTCGCCCAGGCCGCCGCCGCGCTGGCCGTGGCCCTGCGCACCCGCAGCGCCAAGCGTCGTGACATCGCCACCGCCGGTTCGCTGTCGGGCTTCGTCGCCGGCGTCACCGAGCCCGTCATCTACGGCGTGAACCTGCCGCTGAAGCTCCCCTTCTACGCCGGCATCGCCGGCGGTGCGGTGGGCGGCACAATCGCCGCCCTGGGTGGCAGTGCCAACAACCAGTTCGTCTTCCCCAGCCTGCTGGGCCTGCCCGCCTACATGCAGCACGGGAGCTTCGTCATGCAGCTGATCGGTTGTGCCGTCGCCGTGGGCATCGCCTTCGCAGTCACCTTCGTCGCCATGGACCGTGAACAGGCCGACGAGGTCGCCGACGTACTGCCAGATCCCGTCGTCGACGACGCCGATGCCACCCCCGCTCCCCTGACCGGCAGGGCCATCACCCTGGGCTCCCCCGTCGAGGGGGAGCTGGTGGCCCTGGCCGATGTCCCGGACAAGGTCTTCGCGTCGGGCGCCATGGGCTCCGGCTTCGGCGTGCAGCCTGCCAATGGCACCATTGTCGCTCCCTGCGACGGCACCATCATCGTCGCCACCAGGACCGGGCATGCCTACGGCCTGAAGTCCACAGACGGCGTCGAGGTGCTGGTCCACGTCGGCATCGACACCGTCCAGATGCAGGGCGACGGCTTCGAGACCTTGGTGAGCAAGGGCGACGTCGTCACCAAGGGCCAGCCGCTGTGCCGGGTGGACCTGGACCAGGTCGCCGCTGCCGGCTATGACCCCACCACGATCGTGGTGGTCACCAACACCACCAAGCTGTCCGAGGTGACGCCCGGGGCCGCCGGCCACGTCGCCGCCGGTGCCGACGCGTGCGTCGTCGTCGCCTGAGACCCCAACCCAGAAGGAGAATCACGACATGAGCGAACTGACATTCCCCGAAGGCTTCCTGTGGGGCGGCGCGCTGGCCGCCAACCAGTACGAGGGCGGCCACGACGCCGACGGCAAGGGCCTGAGCATCCAGGACGTGATGCCCAAGGGCATCATGGCGCCGCCCACCGAGGAACCGACGCCGGACAACCTCAAGCTGGAGGGCATCGACTTCTACCACCGCTACGCCGACGACATCGCCCTGTTCGCGGAGATGGGCTTCAAGGTCTTCCGCTTTTCGATCGGCTGGAGCCGCATCTTCCCCCAGGGCGATGAGGACACCCCCAACGAGGCGGGCCTGGCCTTCTACGACCGGGTGATCGACGAGTGCGAGAAGCACGGCATCGAACCGCTGGTCACCCTGAGCCACTACGAGACGCCGCTGCACCTGGCCAAGACCTACGACGGCTGGGTGGACCGCCGCTTGATCGGCTTCTACGAGAACTTCGCCCGCACCTGCTTCGAGCGCTACGGCAAGCGGGTGAAGTACTGGCTGACCTTCAACGAGATCAACTCGGTGCTGCACGCGCCGCTGATGTCCGGCGGCATCTGGACGCCCAAGGAGCAACTCTCCCAGCAGCAGCTGTACCAGGCCATCCACCATGAGCTGGTGGCCTCCGCGGCCGCCACCCGGATTGCCCACGAGCTCAACCCCGAGCTGCAGGTGGGCTGCATGATCCTGTCCATGCCCGCCTACCCGCTCACCCCGGCCCCGGCCGACGTGCTGGCCGGCAAGCTGCTCGAGCGCGACAACTACGCCTTCGGCGACGTGCACTGCCGCGGCGCCTACCCCGGCTACTTCCTGCGCAAGCTGGCCGAACTGGGCGTCGAGCTGGAGATCACCGACTCCGACCGCGAGACACTCAGGCACACCGTCGACTTCGTCAGTTTCAGCTACTACGTCAGTGTCTGTGCGTCGGCCGACCCGAGCATCGAGAAGGGCACCGGCAACATCTTCGCCGGGGTCCCGAACCCGACGCTGCCCGCCTCCGAATGGGGCTGGCAGATTGATCCCGTCGGGCTGCGCCTGGTGCTCAACGACTACTGGGACCGCTGGCAGAAGCCGCTGTTCATCGTCGAGAACGGCCTGGGCGCCAAGGACGAGCTCGTCGAGGTGGACGGTGTGAAGACCGTCGAGGACGACTACCGGATCCAGTACCTCAACGACCACCTGGTGCAGGTGCGCGAGGCCATCGCCGACGGCGTGAACCTGCTGGGCTACACGTGGTGGGGGCCGATCGACGTGGTCAGTGCCTCGACGGCGCAGCTGAGCAAGCGCTACGGCTTCATCTACGTCGACCGCAATGACGACGGCACCGGAACGCTGGAGCGCTACAAGAAGAAGTCCTTCGACTTCTACCGCGAGGTCATCGCCACCAATGGTGGAAGCCTGCGCTGACCAGGCCTGGTCTGGTCGAGGGTCGGGCCCGCCGGGAGCACGCGGCGGGCCCGGCCCTGACCACCGGCCCGGACCAAGTCCGGACCCGAGCGATGTGAGGAGGTGGGGCGATGGAGCTCCTGCGGGTCTTCAACAACAATGTGGTGCTCGCCCGCGCCGCCTCGGGCGACGAGGTGGTGCTCACCGGCCGCGGACTCGGCTTCAAGGCCAGGCCCGGCCAGCGGGTCGACGAGTCGAAGGTGGTGCGCATCTTCGTGCCCGACACCGGCCGCAATGCCGACAACTTCGCCGCCCTGCTTGCGGCCATCCCGCCCGAACACCTCGACCTGGCGGCACGGGCACTCGACGCGGTGCGTGGCGACCTGCCGCAGGGCTACCCGTCGAGCACCCTGGTGGCCCTGGCCGACCACCTGAGCTTCGCCATCAAGCGCGCCCGCAGCGACATCGAGGTCGACTACCCGCTGCGCGCCGAGATCGCCCACCTCTACCCGCAGGAGATCGCGACGGCCGAACGGCTGCTGGAACATGTCAACGCCGAGCTCGAGCGGCCCTTGGGCCCCGACGAGGCGATGCCGATCGCACTGCACCTGGTCAACGCCTCCTTCAAGGGCGGCGACCTGTCGAAGACCTACCAGATGACCGGCGTCTTCAGCCAGATCTTCGACATCGTCGAATCAGCCATGGAGACGCCGCTGGACCGCAACTCGGTCAACAGTGCGCGGTTCATCACCCACCTGCGCTACTTCTTCGTCCGGGCCCATGCCCGGCAGCAGCTGCACGACGACCTCACGCCGCTGCACTCCAGCATCGAGCAGACCTATCCCGACGCGGCACGCTCGGCCCGCCGCGTCGCCGAGATCCTGGAACTGCGACTGGGGGCGCCGGTGACCAGCAGCGAGACCACCTACCTGGCCATGCACATCGCACGGCTCACGTCCGCCGAACGCCCCGGCGAGGCACCCCGACCCGAGGAGAACCATGACTGAGTCCAAGATCCTGTTGCTCGACGTCGACGGCACCCTGGTCCGCTACGACACTTCGGTGCCCACCAGTGCCGCCGAGGCGGTGCGGGCCGCCCGCGCCCGGGGCCACGAGGTCTTCATCTGCACCGGGCGGGCCAAGGCCGAGGTCTACGAGCACCTGTGGGAGCTGGGGCTGGACGGCATGATCGGCGGCAACGGTTCCTACATCGAGCACCGCGGCGAGGTGGTGCACCACCAGGTGCTCGACGTCGACGTGGTGGAACAGGCCGTCGCCTGGCTGCAGGACAAGGGCCTGGCCTTCTACCTGGAGTGCAATTCCGGGCTCTTCGGCAGCGAGGACCTGCCGGAACAGGCCGCCGAGCGGCTCGGCAAGACCCCCGACTTCGTCCGCAGCATCTTCCCCGAGATGATCCACGACACCTCCCGCGGCCACGACGACGTCAACAAGATCAGCTTCGTGCTGCCGCGCGGCATGGAGCTCGACGAGCTGCACCGGCTCTTCGACGGCCGCGCCCGGATCGGCTCCTGGACCGCCGCCGGGGTCGAGGACGAGTTCGGCGAGATTGGCCAGCTGGGCGTCGACAAGGGAGCAGGCGTGCGCTTGCTCGCCGAGCACCTGGGCCGCGACGTGGCCGACATGATCGGCTTCGGCGACGCCCGCAGCGACATCCCGCTCCTGGCTGCCTGCGGCACCGGTGTCGCGATGGGACAGGCACCCCACGAGTTGCAGGCACTCGCCCACCTGGTGACCGCTCCCGTCGACGAGGATGGCCTGGCCAAGGCCTTCACCACCCTGGGACTTGTGTGAACACCCGCGTCGCCCCCACTCGCCAGCGCCCGTTCGGTCTGCTCGATTTCGCCGTGGAGTTCCACGACACACACAAGGACTACCCCACATCGGTGCGGTGAGCACGGACCCGTTCAACCACGACCCCACCCCAGAAGGAGAACGACCATGGAATACACCAAGCTCGGCCGAAGCGGCCTGGAAGTCTCACGCCTGTGCCTCGGCACGATGGGATTCGGCACGCCCGGCGAATGGATCCATGACTGGGTCATCGACGAGGATGCCAGCCGCGAGGTGGTCAAGACCGCCCTGGATGCCGGCATCAACTTCTTCGACACCGCCGACGTCTACTCCCGGGGCGGCAGCGAACGCATCCTGGGCAAACACCTCAAGGACATGGCCGATCGCGACGAGATCGTCCTTGCCACCAAGGTGAATGGCCGCATGCACGATGGCCCCAACGGCGAGGGCCTGTCGCGCAAGCACATCATGAGCGCCATCGACGCCAGTCTGGAACGGCTCGGCACCGACTACGTCGACCTCTACATCGTCCACCGCTGGGACTACACGACCCCGATCGAGGAGACGATGGAGGCACTCAACGACGTGGTGCGCTCCGGCAGGGCGCGCTACATCGGCGCCTCCGCCATGTTCGCCTGGCAATTCCTCGAGGCCCTGCACGTCAGCGAACAGCACGGCTGGTCGAAGTTCATCAGCATGCAGAACCACTACAACCTGCTCTACCGCGAGGAGGAACGGGAGATGCTGCCGCTGTGCCGCGCCAAGGGCATCGGCGTGACCCCGTACTCCCCGCTGGCCGCCGGACGGCTGGCCCGCGACTGGAATTCCACCTCGCAGCGCGCCGAGAGCGACTTCGTCGCCAGGCAGAAGTACGACTCCACCCAGGAGACCGACCACCGCATCGTCGACGCCGTGGGGCAGGTTGCCGAAAGCCACCGGGCGACGCGAGCCCAGGTGGCGCTGGCCTGGCTGCTGGCACAGGAACCCGTCGCCTCTCCATTGATCGGTGCGACGAAGCCGTCCCACATCACCTCGGCGCTGCCCGCGCTCGAACTGGAACTCACCGCGGAGGACCGCGCGCTGCTGCAGGAACACTATGTGCCGCACCAGGTGGTGGGGCCCCAGTAACACCCTTCCCCGCATCCGGCGGAACGACGATTGACTCTCCATATACCCCCCGGGGTACTATTGTGGTGATCGAAAGACCACACAGGAGAAGTCAATGAAACTCGTCGTCGTCGGTGGCGTTGCCGCCGGGATGTCCTTGGCCGCCCGAGCCCGCCGCCTTGATGAGCACGCACAGATCGTCGTGCTCGAACGCTCCCAGTACGTGTCCTTCGCCAACTGCGGGCTGCCCTACCACGTGGGCGGCACCATCGCAGACCGGGAGCGCCTGATCCTGCAGACCCCCGAGACGCTGCGCGAGTCCCTGGATCTCGACGTCCGCACCGGCCACGAGGTCACCGCCCTCGACGTCGAAGCCCGCACGGTCACCGTGCGCGAGCTGTCAACCGGCCGCACCTACACGGAGAACTACGACGAGCTGGGCCTGTGCATGGGCGCGACGGCCATCCAGCCCAAGCTCCCCGGCCACGATCTGCCCGGCATCCACACCCTGCGCCAGATCGAGGACATGGACGCCATCATCGAGCGCGCCAGCGCCGTCGAGTCGCGCTCCTCGAAGCCGCTGCGCGCCCTGGTGGTCGGCGCCGGCTTCATCGGCCTGGAGGCCGCGGAAAACCTCGTCGAACGGGGAGCCCAGGTGCACGTCGTCGAGATGGCCCCACAGATCCTGCCCCCGCTCGACCACGAGATTGCCGCACCCGTCGAACAGGTGCTGCGCACCGCTGGCGTGCAGCTGCACCTCGGCACCGCCGTGGAGTCCTTCGCCCCCGCCGACGGTGACACGGTGAAGGCCACGCTCGGCGACGGCACCACCCTTGACGCCGACCTCGTGATCATGTCGATCGGCGTGCGCCCCCTCACCGACCTCGCGGTCGCCGCCGGCATCGAGATCGGCCCGCGCGGCGGCATCGTCGTCGACGAGCAACAGCGCACCAGCGCCGAGCACGTCTGGGCGGCCGGTGACGTCGTCGAACACCGACACACCGTGCTGCCCGGCGAGCACCTGGTGCCCCTGGCCGGACCCGCCAACCGCCAGGGCCGCGTGGCCGCCGACAACATCTGCGGCCGCGAGGCCAGCTACAGGTCCAGCCAGGCCACGTCGGTGGTGAAGGTCTTCACCATGACGGCGGCAAGCACCGGCGCCAACGAGCGCCAGCTGAGTGCCGCGGGGCTGCCCCACACCGCCGTCCACGTGCACCCCACCGGTCACGCCGGCTACTACCCCGGCACCTCGCCGATGCACCTCAAGGTGCTCTTCGACCCCACCGACGGGCGCATCCTGGGCGCGCAGGGTGCCGGCACCGACGGCGTCGACAAGCGCATCGACGTGATCGCCACCGCGCTGCGCCTTGGCGGCACCGTGGCCGACCTCGAGGAGCTGGAGCTCTGCTACGCACCGCCCTTCGGATCTGCCAAGGACCCGGTGAACATGGCTGGATTCCTGGCCCACAACGTCATCAAGGGCGACGCGAAGCTCTGGTACCCCGGTGACTCGCTGGAGGGCTGCCGCGTCATCGACGTGCGCGAGCCCGAAGAGTTCGGAGTCTGGAGCCTCCCCAACTCCGAGAACATCCCGCTGGGCGAGCTGCGCGGCAGCTTCGACGGCTGGGACCGCAATCAGCCCGTCCGGCTGCTGTGCGCCGTTGGATTCCGCAGCTACCTGGCCCAGCGAATCCTGGTGCAGAACGGCTTCACCGACGTCGCCTTCCTCTCCGGCGGCACCGTCACCCACCGGGCCTGGTTCCCGGAGGACATCGAGAACTTCACGCCTGCCCAGGAGACCACCGTGCAGAACCCCCAGCCGACGAACCAGACCCCGCAGGACGGGAGCTTCGGCTTCCCCGATGCCACCGGCGTCACCCGCAATCTGCTCGACGTGGACTGCACCGGCCTGGCCTGCCCGGGCCCCATCATGAAGCTCACCGAGAGCATGAAGGACCTGAACCCCGGCGACGAGATCGTCGCGCACGTCTCCGATCCCGGATTCGCCGCCGACGCCCCGGCGTGGGCCCGGCGCAATGGCCACGAGCTGGTGGAGATCAAGCCCAGCGGGGCCGGACTGCGTGCCGTCTTCCGCAAGGGCGGGGCCGTGGCGGCCGGCGCGGGTCAGCCCGCCGGCCTGGCCGCCTCCGCCACCACCGGCGCGGCGTCGACCAAGGGCAAGAACTCCTTCGTCGTCTTCTCGGGCGACCTGGACAAGCTGATCGCCGCCTTCATCATCGCCAACGGTGCCCTGGCGATGGGCAATGACGTCAGCATGTTCTTCACCTTCTGGGGCCTCAACGCGCTGCGCGACCCGAAGGCGCCCAAGCGCGACATGAAGCCGATGGACAAGATGATGAAGGCCATGATGCCCTCCAGCGCCGACGCCCTGACGCTCTCGCAGATGCACATGGGCGGCGCCGGCACCGCGATGATCAAGCAGGTCATGAAGCAGCACAATGTGGCCAGCGTCCCGGAGCTCATCCAGTCCGCCATCGACAATGGGGCCCGGCTGATCGCCTGCACCATGACCATGGAGCTGCTCGGAATCGCCGAGAGTGACCTGCTTCCGGGCATCGAGTTCGGCGGTGTGGCCACCTTCCTCGATGAGGCGGGTGACTCGCAGACCACCCTGTTCATCTGAGCTCGGGGTGGCCCCGGCCCGGTCGCTTGGCGCGGGCCCGCCCCTCCCTGCGGCCCGAGTCTGACCACCGACGGGGTGGGTGACGCCTGCACGCGCTTCACCCACCCCGACAGCTGTCGTGTTCTCGTCGATACGTCCGTGACGCTGGAAGAGCCGCCCCCTGGGCGCTGGACACCCCCATCAACTCCGCACGTCCAGAACCCCCGGGCACCCGCTGCAACACGCGCCCCAAGAAATCCCACGTGCCCAGTGGCGCTGGGGCCCACCTCTGGCCCCATCCCGTGGAGCCGCTCCCGGAGCATCCTCGGCATCCCGTCGGCAACCCGATGCTCCGACCCCCGTGACAACTGCACATCTGGTGAGAACTCCGCCACGAATCCCGCGCCCTCTGCCACGGGTGCGCAACAATTGAACAATCAGCCAGCCCCGAGGAGTCATCGTGACACCGACGTCCCGAACCGAGAATCCCGCCAGCGACCTGGCCCAGCGCATCGGCGAGGTCATCCGACCTGCAGCGGCCGCACGACTCGCCTGGACCAGTGACCGGATCCAGCAGCTGCGCCGCGTCATCCAGAACGCCCACGTACCCAACGCGTCGGGGCAGAAGCTCCTCACCGCCCACCACGAGGTGGCCATCGACGGCCAGCGCGCCGAACGTACTGCCACGACCACCCTCGTCGTGGAAGCCACCGCCGACGATGTGCGTGGCTGGTCCATCTCCGTCGACGCGGACCAGAAGCACGCCACCGCGGAAGCGCTGCATGGCGCCACGCTCGGCCGGACCATTCCCGTCGACGACGGCGCCCAGGTCCACGAATTCCTCTTCGACCCTCCGCTCAAGAACGGCGAGGTGCGCCGCACACAACAGCGAATCACCTTCCACGGCACCGACGAGTGCACCACCATGGGCTACGCGCTCAGCCGTCCTGCGCAGCTGCTCACGCTGACCGTGCACTTCGAGGGCGAGCTGCCCCGACGGATCAAGCAGCCGGTCAAGACCGCCCAGGAGGACGCCTCGACGAAGGACGTCAAGGAACTGGACGTGGCCCAGACCGTCGAGGTGGTGCTCTCCAACCCGAAGGCCGGGGTGCACGCCCTGGAATGGGAGTGGTGATCCCTCCGCTCTGCCCACGCTGACCTGAACGAGGTGGCCGCCCGGAATCTCCCGGGCGGCCATGTCATTCCTTGGGGTAGGGGATCTCAGAACATGTCCAGAAGGGAGATTGCACCCACCGCGAAGACCGCCACGGCCGAGACCACCAGATAGGCCATGAAGAACCTCCCGTCCTTGATCCGGGGGTCGGTCTGGGCGTGCGAGAGGTAGAGCGTCGCCACGGCCACAGCCATCAGGTACAGGGCATTGAGGATGCCACCCAGGATCACCATCTGCAGCGGTGACTGAACCACCACTGCGAGGAGCCCCCAGATGATGGGCAGGAAGACCATCAGGAAACGCATCGCCTTGTCACGCGCGCCCCTGTCGTACCAGTCGAAGGCCCCGAAGAGTGAGGCCGCTGCCGCCGTCTGTCGGCTCAGGCTCGGCACATTGGCCAGGATCGTCTTGAACAATGCGATGGCAGCGAAGACCAGGAAGACTGCACCAGCCCAGCCCCCGATGGTGTCGTCAAAGATCCGTGAGAGCACCTTGAGCACCTCATTGCCCTTCGGCTCCAGGCCCTGGGGATGCAGCACCGCGGCACCCAGCATGTAGAAGGCCATGGTCGACAGGGTGTAGACCACCCAGCTCACCCAAGCGTCCTTCTTCATGACGGCCACCCACCCGCGGGCTCGTCGAGCCCATTCTTCCGAGCCGTCATTCGGCCCGGTCCAGGCGGCATACCCCTTCTCGACGCACCAGAAGGAGTAGGAGCTGATCTCCCCCGCGCCAACTCCCGTCAAACCGAACATGCCCAGGGCGATGCCCATCGTTCCGGCTGCGATCTTGAAGTGCATCCCGTCGGCCAGGTCCGTGCCACTCCACGCGAAAGGGGTGAGCTGGATGCCAAAGACCATCATGACAACGGCCGCGGTGACCAGGACGACCAATACCGTGGACACAGTCTCAACGATGCTGTAACGGTTGGTGAAGTGGATCGCGATGGCGATCGCCACCATCAGAACCACCCAGAATCCGACGGACATGGCAGACATGGGCGCCCCGGCCACCGGGATCAGCATCGACATGGCAAGTCCCGCTGCTGCCAGCACTCCCGCTTGGCTGGTGAGGAACTGCAGGAACATCAGGATCGCCAAGTAGCTCATCCAACCTCGTCTTCCGATGCGCGGCGGCACATCGTCGTAGCCCAGGGTGCCGGGGCGTCCCGTCGAGATGGACCACCGCGCCAGCTCGATCTGCACGGCGACCTTCACGAAGGTGGAGACCAGAACCAACCACAACAGGAGGAAGCCGACCTTGGCCCCCAGAGCTGTTGCGGTCAGGAGTTCGCCGGAGCCCACGACAGCGGCCGACGTGATCATGCCCGGGCCCAGGAATCTCAGGCTCGGACCCCAGCCAACCGGTGGCTCCTGGATCTTGGCGGGGTCGAGGACATAGGGATCGCCCTGCTCCTCGGTATTGGCGCCGACTGGCTCTTGGGCCATGGCGTTCTCCTGTGAACGTCGGGATGGGGTCGCTCCAAGCTATCCCCGCAATTCCGCGATCCGATGCACTTGGCAGGTTTTTCAGAAGCACCGCTCCGGCCGCGGCCTGCCACCCCGCCTACGCTGGAGCCCATGTACGTCCCCAACCACTTCCGCCTGTCCGACGAGCACGCCCGACGTCTGCTGGCGACGCCCCGCGTCGGAAACCTCATCACGGTGCACGACGACGGACCGGACGCCACCCTCGTGCCCTTCTTCCACGACGAACGGCGCAATGTGCTGGTCACGCATCTGGTGCGCAACAACCCGCAGGCGGCGCTGGAGGTGAACGGCCCCGCGATGGTCGTCTTCGACGAGGCCGATGCCTATGTCTCCCCGCGGTGGTATGCGACGAATGACAAGCTGCCCAATGTGCCCACCTGGGACTACATCACGGTGCACGTGTGGGGACCGATGCGCGTCGACGCGAGCCCCGAGGCCGCGCTGGCCGCCGCTCGCCAGCTCACGGAGCGGTTCGAGGATGAGGACGTGCTGGGCCCGGTAGGCGAGGAGAAGCTGCTGCGGATGGCCCGGGCCATCGTGCGGGTGGAGGTGGGCGTCGACCGCATCGAGGCGAAGGCGAAGATGAGCCAGAACCGTCATCCCGATGATGTCCGGAGTCTGATCGAGGCGCTGCAGGACCAGGGTGAAACCACGATGGTGGACTTCCTGCGCACCGTGAGCCTTCCCCACGCGGAACAGCGCCATGCGATGATCTCGGAGCTGCGCGGCGGTCAGGCCGTGGACGTGCGGCTGAACCCCGCCGACTGAGCCATGGCCGGCCCGGTCTCAGGCGTTGGCCTCGCACCAGCGTTTGAAGGCCTCCATCGAAGCCTGGGTGTTGGCGCGGAAGGCGGCCTGGCCCTGTTCGCCCAGCCCCTCGAGCATCCCGGGCGGCAGGTGGAAGACGTGGTCCGCGGTCCAGCGGGTGCCGCCGTGGGGCAGGTCGTCGCTGACAGGAAGGTCGGTGAAGCTGTTCTGGTTCAAATTGCGCACCGGGCCCAGCAGGTAGACCACGTCGTAGCGGGCGTCATCCCGGAACTCGACCTTCTCGATCATCTCGCCGCTGCCCGGGACACCCTCGAAGTGCAACTCGCTGACCGATCCCGGCTGGCCGCGTTCGCCCTGAACTGCTCGGTAGCTGACCAGCCCGGCCATCCATTCGGCGGCGCGGTCACCGTCGGTCATCAGCTCGATCACCCGGGCTCGCGGCGCGTGGATGTCCACCACGCAGCTGTACTGCATCATGCTTCGTCCCTTCCACTGGTGCGCAGCCGATCCAGCCACTCGGCCGCCGCGGCATAGGCCTCGTCGGTGGCGCTGGCGGGCACCCGGGTCTTCACCCGATCAGCACGGGCATAGGAGCCCAGGAAGACAACCCGCTTGCAGACCCGGTGCAGACCGGAAAGCGCCTCGCCCATCCGGGCATCCAGGACGTGACCTTCGGCGTCGATCGAGAAGCAGTACTGCCCCAGGGTGGTCTTGGTGGGACGCGACTCGATGCGGCTCAGGTTCACGCCGCGGCCAGTGAACTGGTCCAGGATCTCCTGCAGCGAACCGGGGTGGTCCTCCTGCATGTAGGCCACCAGCGTGGTCTTGTCTGCTCCGGTGGGGGCCGACGGGGCACTCTGCTTGGCCACCAGTACGAAGCGGGTCACGGCCGCGTCGTTGTCAGCGATGCCGGTGGCCACCGCTTCCAGCCCGTACATCTCCCCGGCGACGAGGGCACAGATCGCCGCATCGTGACGCGACTCGGGATTCGAGACCTCCAGCGCGCCCGCGGCGGTGGAACCCCCCTCGGTCATCACTTGGGCCTGCGGGACATTGGCGGCGATCCAGTCGCGGGTCTGGTTGTAGGCGTGGGGATGGGTGACGATGCTGCGAATCTGGTCGATGGACGTCCCCGGTCGCACGAACAGCCCGAACTGCACCGGGAGCAGCACCTCGCGCACGATCATCAGACGATCCCCGGAGGCCAGGTTGTCGAGCGTCGCCGAGACCCCGCCCTCCATGGAGTTCTCGATCGGGACGACGACGGCCTCCACCTCACCGGCACGCACCGCGTCGAGGGCGGCCGCCACCGTGGCGAAGGGACGGGCCTCGTCGCTGCTGATCGTGAGCAGCGCCTGATGGGTGAAGGTTCCGGCCGGGCCGAAGTATCCGAGCATGCAGGCGAGTCTAGGTCTCCGGCCCCCACGATCCGGTGGTGCTTGCACGGTGGACGAAACATTCGGCGAAAGTTCCCGGCACGCTCGGGAACCATTTGGGTTGCTCGGGCGACTGGTGCTGTGACATCCCAACCACGAGCATGGAGAACCCCATATGTTCACCCTCACAGCCGTCCCGGTGAAGTTCATCGGACTGTTGCTGCTGTTCACCTTCACCACCGCCTACGAGCTCCTGCAGACCGGCCGGGCCCGCAAGGCGATCCCGCGCACCTCGCACGGGCTGCACCTGGCGATGAGCGTGATCATGCTGCTGATGGTGCCCAAGAGCTGGTGGGTTCCCTTCCGCACGGTGGTGCCGGTGCCGATCTCGATCGCCGTGATGGCGCTGGGCGTGCTGTGGTTCGCATGGCTGGCGGTGCGCGCCGAAGCCGGGCAGCGCTCCCACGCGGTGGGCTGTGCCCTCATGTTCAGCGCGATGGTGTGGCACCTGGTGGCGATGATGGTGAAGATGCACAACATGAAGGCCATGCAGATGGCACCCATGTCGTCGAGCCAGCACACGATGAACCACGGCGCACCGCCCATGAACCACGGCGCCATGGCCACCGGGAGCGGCTCGACGCTGTGGTGGCTGGCCGTGATCGGCATCCCCCTGATGGCCTGGCTGCTGTGGGCCAGCTGGCGCGGTGCCGCGATGGCGGTGACCGAACCGGGCCACCGGCTGGCCGGCCTGAACGCCTTCGCCATGAACTTCGGCATGTTCTGGATGAGCACGGGACTGCTGGTGCCCATCCTGCCCTTCTTCAAGTACCTGGCCTTCTGACGAGCCCGGCGGGCCTGGCTACTTGAGCAGTTTGCTCATCCGACGATCCGCGAGCACCTTGCCGCCGGTCTGGCAGCCCGGGCAGTACTGCAGCGACGAGTCGGCGAAGCTCACCTGGGCGATCGTCGTGCCGCAGACCTCGCAGGGCTCGCCCGCGCGGCCATGCACCCGCAGGTTGCTGCGCTTGTCGTCCTTGAGGTCCTTGGCCGCCAGGCCGACGGCACGCTCGACCGCGTCGGTGAGCGTGCCGCGCAGGGCCGTGTAGAGCACGTCACGCTCGTCGCCGTCCAGGCCGGCGACGGGTCTGAAGGGGCTCAGGCGGGCTGCGTGCAGGATCTCGTCCGAGTAGGCATTGCCGATTCCCGCGATGGTGCGCTGGTCGCGCAGCACACCCTTGACTTGTGCCTTGCCCGCGGCATCCAGGATGGCGTCGAAGGACTGCCGCGTGAAGTCGGCTGCCAGCGGGTCTGGCCCCAAGGAGGCGATGGCCGGCACCTGCTGCGGGTCGGTGACCACGTGGATCGCCAGCTTGCGTTGGGTCCCGGCCTCGGTGAGGTCGAAACCGGCATCGTCGTCCAGCCCCACCCGCAGGCTCAGTGGCCCCTTGCCCGGGCGCACCGGACGGGTGGGCAGGGCCTCGTGCCACTTCACCCAGCCGGCCCGGGCCAGGTGGAAGCACAGGTGCAGTCCTTGCGCCTGGACGGCCAGGAACTTCCCGTGCCTGGCCACCCCGTCGATCTCGAGGCCCAGCAGCGCATCCAGCGGCGGATCGTAGGTCTTGAGGGCGCTGAAGGCCAGCAGCTCCACCCGGGCGAAGACCCGCCCACGCAGCCGCTCGTCCAGGAAGCCGCGCAGGGCTTCCACCTCGGGCAGTTCAGGCATCGTCGTCTCCTCCATCCCAGTGGGCCCACTCGTCCAGCTCGCCCCACTCGTCGCGCTCACCCCACGGTGTGGCGGTGGCCTGTCGCTCGGCGAACAGCTCCAGCAGCTGCGGCCCCGGCAGCGCGTCGCCAAGCCCCGGCGCGCCCCAGTCGAGCGGCGGGCAGTCGAGGGCCTGGTCGAGCAGGCTCAGGTACCCCACCCGTTCCAGCTCGACGACGCCCAGGCTGGCCAGGTGATCGGTGCGCCACTGGACGTCGAGCACCCGATTGGCGACGCCATCGCACAGCGCCGTGACCAAGCGCAGCAGTGCCACCTTGGAGGCGTCGCGGCCCAGGACGGGATCGTGGAACATGGACTCACCGGCGAACAGCCCACGGATCGCGACGCCGTAGAGCCCTCCGACGAGGTTGCCGTCGGCATCCCAGGTTTCCACCGAATGGGCGAAGCCTCGTTGGTGCAGCCGGGTGTAGACGCGACGGATGTCGTCGTCGATCCAGCCGTGCGGCCGCTGCGGATCAGCACAGCCCTCCAACACCTCGTCGAAGGCGGCATCCACCGTGGTCACGTAACGCTTCGCGCTCTTGCGCAGGCTCCGGCTGGCCTTGACCCGCGACAGCGGCAACACACCGCGCTGCATCGGCGACCACCAGCCCATCTCCCCCTCGAAGCCCGATTCGTGCAGGGGCATGGGGAACAGACCGGAGCAGTACGCCTGCAACGCCAATTCCTCGTCGAACTCAGTCGAGAAGGCGATCAGGTCCTGATCCGGCCATTGCGTCCAGGGACCGAAGACGTGGGCCAGCACGTCTCCGAGTGTGGCACTCGGCTGTGACAATTTCGCGTCGCGTGCCACGGGGCCCGGCAGCCGCGTGGGTTTGCGGGCTTCGCGTGGGTTGCAACCCGAGCGGAAGCCCAGAACCCGAGCGGAACCCCAGAACCCGAGCGGAACCCCAGAACCCGAGCGGCTGCACCTCAGCGCGCCTCGCGCGGCACCCACTCCACCAGTTCGGGGCCGACGTAGACCTGACGCGGCCGGTAGATGCGGCCCGCCGGATCCTCGTTGACCTCCTTCCAGTTGGCGATCCACCCCGGCATCCGGCCGATCGCGAACATCACCGTGTACATGTTCAGCGGGATGCCGATGGCGCGCAGCAGGATCCCGGAGTAGAAGTCCACATTCGGGTACAGCTTGCGCTCGACGAAGTAGTCGTCGTTGAGGGCGACCTCCTCCAGCTCCAGCGCGATGTCCAACAGGGGATCGTGCACGCCCTGGGCCTGCAGCAGGTCGTCGACGGCGGTCTTGAGGATCCGGGAACGAGGATCGAAGTTGCGGTAGACGCGGTGCCCGAAGCCCTGCAGCTTGATGCCCGAGGTCTTGTCCTTGACCTGGGCCACGTATTCGGCCGTGCTCATCCCCGAACGGTGCAACTGCTGCAGCATCTGGACTGCCGCCATGTTGGCCCCTCCGTGCCGCGGGCCCCACAGCGCCGCGACGCCCGCGGAGCAGGCGGTGTAGAGGTTCGCCTGCGAGCTGGCCACCATCCGCACCGTCGAGGTGGAGCAGTTCTGCTCGTGGTCGGCGTGGAGCACGAAGAACAGGTTGAGCGCCCGCTGCACCTCGGGGGTGGGCTCGTAGAGCTTGTAGGGCAGGGAGAACATCATGTGCAGCAGGTTCTCGACGTACTTCAGGTCATGCCGCGGGTAGATCAGCGGCTCGCCCTTGTGCGACTTGTAGGAGGCGGCCGCGATGGTGCGCACCTTGCTCATCAGGTGGGCGGCGGCGTGCAGGAAGCTCTCCTCGTCGGTGATCTTGGGACGCGTGTGGGTGCTCATCGCGTTGATCATCGAATTCATGATGGCCATCGGGTGGCCACTCTCGTGGAAGGCCTCGAAGTGCTTGCCCATGTCCGGGTGCAAGGCCGAGGACTGCATCAGCAGGTCGGAGAAGTGGTCACGTTCCGTCTGGGTGGGCAGGTGCCCGAAGATCACCAGCCAGGCGGTCTCCACGAAGGAGGACTTGTTCTGCGCCAACTGTTCGATCGGGACGCCGCGGTAGCGCAGGATGCCCTGCTCGCCGTCGATGAAGCTGATGGCCGAACAGCAGGAGCCCGTGTTGCCGTAGCCGTCGTCCAGGGTGATCAGGCCGGTCTGGGCGCGCAGCCGACTGATGTCGATGGCGCGTTCGCCCATGCTGCCGGTGACCACGGGAAGTTCGTGACTGACACCGTCGACGACCAAGGTGATGGTCTGCTGGTCCATTTCTCCTACCTTCCGTAGTGGATTACCCCATCGTCGGCCCTCCGTCCGGGATTCGGGCACACGGTCCGCATGGTGGCCGCAAGGTCGGGGCTTTGCGCCCACCGCGAATGCGGGTGCAATCAGGGGGCCGCACGCTGGGGAGAGGCCGCGGGCTCGACTACCGTGGATCCGACGGCAACACGAAGGAGTCACCCCATGGGCGCAGCAAGGGACATCGGCAAGAACATTCTGGCGCAGGCACCGAATCTGGCGCCCGGCGCTTCCGCGATGGTGCTGCGCAAGGCGCTCGAGCTCGCCATCGACGGCGTGGGCCGCGTCCCCGGCGCCAAGTCGACCGCCGCCAATGCCCTGCAGAAGTCCGGCTCGGCCGAGATGGCCATCGATGCCGTCATCAAGCAGCATGTGGCGATGGCCGGCGCCCAGGGCTTCCTCACCAATCTGGGCGGACTGGCGACGCTGGCCGTGAGCATCCCCGCCAATGTCTCGGGCGTGGCCATCGTCCAGTGCCGCATGGTGGCGGCCATCGCCCACCTGCGCGGTTACGACATCGAGGATCCGCGGGTGCGCAGCGCGATCCTGATGTGCCTGCTGGGCGAGTCGAATGCCAAGGGTGCAGTACAGCGTCAGGAACTGCCCAGCTCCGCACTGGCCATCGCCACCGCACCCGTCCATGACCCCGAGCTGGACAACACGATCAGCGAGAAGGTGCTCTCCAACCTGATGGGTCAGGTGGGCGGCAAGCGTGTCAGCGTGCTCGCGAGCAAGCGGATCCCCGTGGTCGGTGGCGGAGTGGGTGCCGCCACCGACGGCTGGTCCACCTGGACCACCGGATCCTTTGCCAAGACCCAGTTCATCAACCGTCGACGCTGAGCCCGTCTGAGGGGCGGGCGGGGCCCTACGCCGCGTGGGATTCTGACCCTCGCGTGGGTCTGGTCTCCTCGCGTGGATTTCTGACCCTCGCGTGGGTCTGGTCTCCTCGCGACGGTTGCACCACACGCGGGACCACCAAACCCACGCGACGGCCGGTAACCCACGCCCACGCGCCCTCGGAGCAGCACCACGCGCCCTCGGATCAGTGCTCCGAATACACCCGCGTCACCCGAGCGCTGACCAGGCAGGTGACCTCATAGCTGATGGTCTCCATCCGCTCGGCCAGCTCGTCGGCGGTGATGACCTGCCCTCCCTGTCTCCCGAGCAGCACCACCTCGTCGCCAGCGCGGACACCTGCGCCGTCGGGCCCCAGGTCCACCATCAACTGGTCCATGCACACCCTGCCGACCACCGGGCAGCTGCGCCCACCCACCAGAACCCTTCCACCATTGGAATTGCGACGGCTGTAGCCATCCGCATAGCCGACGGGGACCGTCACCAACCAGGTGTCCTGATCGGCAGCCCAGGTTCGGCCATAGCCCACGGTTTCCCCTGCCCGGATCCTTTTTACGAAGGAGACGCGGCTGACCAGGGACATGGCTGGCTCGAGCGGAACCACCCTGGGCGTGCTCGCGTCGGGATAGTAGCCGTAGGCCATGATCCCCGGGCGCACCATCGTCATCCCCCTCAGGTCATGGCCCAGGATGGCGCCCGACGGAGCACCGTGCACCAGCGGGACCGGTCCTCGAGCGGACTGCACGGTGTCCACCACGTCCAGGAAACGGTCGAACTCCGCACGGGTGTAGTCCTGCCCGTCAGCCATGTCGCTGACCGGCGGGTGGGTGAAGATCCCCTCCAGCACCAGGTTGGGGCTGGAATCGATCAGGGTCACGAGGTTCAGGACGTCCTCCGGCTCCGTCCCGATCCGTCGCATGCCCGTGTCCACCTTGAGATGCACCGGCGTGGGGACCTCGGCCTGGGCCGCGGCCTCGTGGGCCTGGCGGACCGTGGCCTCGTCGACGACGGTCAGCGTCGCCCCGGCCCGGACCGCATCGGGAAGCTCTTGCGGAAAACAGTGCGAGAGCTTGAGGATCGGCAGGGTGATGCCCGCGGCCCGCAGCTGGAGAACCTCCGGCACCGTGGCAACCGCCAGCCGGTCTGCACAGCCCGTGCGCTGGACCATCTGCGCCACCGCCACAGCGCCGTGCCCATAGGCATTGGCCTTGACGGCGACGGCAATTTCGCGGTCCCCGGCCAGCCGTCGAACCGCCTCCAGATTGCGACGGATGGCGGAGAGGTTGACCGGAGCATGGGTGGCGTACAGCACCCGACCATCATCCCACCGGCCCCCCGCGTCGGCACGCGCATTCCACGTGCCCCGCCCACCAGGCTCCACACCCGATCGCACCGCCGGAATCCACTGCACCCGAACGCGATGGACGATGAATTGGAGTGGATTCCCAACATTCCATTAACTCATTTGACAATGACGAAGACCTCGCCCCTACGGGTGAACCGCGCAAAACGAATGCGGATTCGGTGAATTCACTACCGGATTCCTGTGATAATCACCCGAGTGAGTACTCCACTGAAGGTCACCCTCGTCAACGACTACGAGATCGTGCTGGCAGGCATCCGGGAGATGCTCACCCCGCACGCTGACCGGGTACAGATCGTCGACGCCGGCGAGACACCCCTGGACCAAGTGGACATCGTGCTGCACGACACCTATGGCCAGGACCTGCAGTCCTGGCGTGTGGCGCGTCGCAGCTCGACCGCCGGGCACGCCCCCAAAGTGGTCCTGTTCACGTGGAACTGCTCGCCCGAACTGACCCGGCTGGCCCTCTCACACGGCGTCGATGCCGTCATCTCCAAGACGCTCGACGCCCCACAGCTGGTGGAACACCTGGAACGCGTGGCCGCCGGAGAACGAGGAGCGTGCCCCGCCTGCGAACAGCAGACCGACGTTGAGGCCTCCAGCCCACAGGCCAGCTCCTGGCCGGGCCGCCCGCTGGGCCTTTCCATGCGAGAAGCCGAGATGATCACCCTGATCTCCCAGGGACTCACCAATGTCGAGATCGCCGAGCACACGGACCTGAGCCCCAATTCCGTGAAGTCCTACATCCGCTCCGCCTACCGGAAGATCGGGGTGACGCAACGCAGTCAGGCGGTGGCCTGGGGCATCGACCACGGGATGGTCCCTGACCGGGCCAGCGCCACGCACTGAGCCCGCCTCGCAGCCCATCGCCACACCCCACGAGGCGCCCCCATCTTCCAGCCACCCCCGGCCGAATATGCACGGTCCACTCCGGGTAGAGTCGCCAGCATCAGACCAGAGGCGGGACGAGGAGGTGGCAATGGTGGCTGCACGTCGCGTCGTGGTCGTCGGAGCCGGGGTCACCGGGTTGGTGGCCGCACGGGAACTGGCCAAGGACGAGTCGCTCGAGGTCATCTGCCTCGAGGCCTCTGACCGGGTCGGTGGGCAGCTGAACACCATCGAGGTGGACGGTGCCCACGTCGATGTCGGGGCCGAGGCCATCCACCTGGGGGCTCCCCACGTCGCTGCTCTGGTCCGCGAACTGGGACTGGATGCCGACGTCATCGGTGCCGCACCCGGCAGCTCCGTGCTGGCCACGCGCAAGGGCCTGCGCCCACTGCCCGCCGGCGTGGGACCGACGGGCCCCACCAAGATCCTTCCCGTGCTGAAGTCCGGCATCCTGAGCCCGCTCGGCCTGATCCGCGCAGGTCTGGAGCCCCTGATGGCACGCCGTCGATTCCCGGATGACATGGGGGTTGGCGAGTTCACCGCCCGCCGCTTCGGCCGCGAGGTGACCGACACCTTCGTCGATCCACTGCTCGGAAACCTGCACGGTGGCGACATCCGCCACCTCTCCCTGCAGTCCACCGCCGCCCAGCTCACCGCCACGGCCGCCGAAGGGCAGTCGATGCTGCTGAAGACGCTCAAACCCGCCAAGGGCGCGGCCCCGGCCCCCTCCGGGAGTGTCCTGCCGATGTTCGCCTCCTGGCCGGAGGGACTGTCCACCTTCACCCGTGCACTGGCCACCCAGACCAAGGCCACCATCCGGACCGGCTGCCCGGCCACAGGGCTCACCCACGTCGGTTCCCAGTGGCAGGTTCACCTGGCCGACGGCGAGACCGTCACCGCTGACCACGTCCTGGTCACCACGCCCTCGGCGGCCAGTGCCGCGCTACTGCGCGGAAGCTGCCCGGAGGCGGTGGAACTCTACGAAGGTGTCCCCACGGCATCCGTCGCCACCGTGCTGCTGGGATGGGAACGCGATGACGTCGCCAACAATCCGACACTGCGCGATGCCAACGGCATCCTGCTGCCCAGCAACCGGGCGCGCACCTTCAAGGCCGCCACGAATCTGACCCGCAAGTGGCCCACCCTGACCAGCCGCCACCACCTGCTGCGCGCCTCCGTCGGCCGCGACGGCAACAGCCTGGCCGATGACCTCAGCGACGACCAGCTCACCAGCCGCGTCGCCGCCGAGCTCGGTGAACTGATCGGGCTCACGGCGGCTCCCCAGGTGCGCGCCGTGCACCGCTGGCCCCACTCCATGCCCCAGCTCCGCCCCGGCCACAAGGCCAGGGTGGCCCGCGCCCGAGCGGCCCTGGCCACCTTGGGCGGAATCACGATTGCAGGCTGCAGCGTCGACGGCTTGGGCATCGGCTCCACCGTCGCCTCCGGCCAGCGCGCCGCCCGCGACATCCTCTCCGCAATGAAGGACACGAACGAACTGTGACCACCACCGCAGACCACACGGACCAGATCGGGCAGGACCCGCACGGCGACGACCAGGGCACCCGACGCCACCACGCCCCCGTCGTGCGAACCATCCGCCACGACATCAACACCAAGCCCTTCATCGTCATCTGGGAGACCACCCGCGCCTGCCAGCTGGTGTGCAAGCACTGCCGCGCCGACGCCCAGCACCGCGCCCACCCCGACCAGCTCACCACCGAGCAGGGCAAGGCCCTGTTGGACGACCTAGCCGCCTACCCGGCGCCCCGCCCCATCGTCGTCTTCACCGGCGGCGACGCCTTCGAGCGCGACGACCTCGCCGAACTGTGCCGCTACGGCACGGAGCAGGGCCTGTCGATCTCGCTGTCCCCGTCGATCACCCCGCTGGTGACCCCCGAACGCCTCCACGAGATGCGCGAGGCCGGCGGCAAGGCCATCTCGCTGAGCCTGGACGGCGCCACCGCCGAGACCCACGACTCCTTCCGCGGCTTCCCCGGCACCTTCGACGCCTCGCTGCAGGCGGCCCAGTGGATGCTGGCCGAGGGCTTCCGGCTCCAGGTGAACTCCGTCTTCACCAAGAAGACCATCCGCGAGGCCCCGCTGATGCTGAAGACCGTCCTCGAGATGGGCGCCTTCATGTGGTACACCTTCATGCTCGTCCCCACCGGCCGCGGCGCCGACCTGCAGGCGCTCAGCCCCGACGAGCGCGAAGACGTCCTCAACTGGCTGCACGACATCAGCGACCGGATCGCCATCAAGACCACCGAGGCCCCCCAGTACCGTCGCATCGCCATCCAGCGTGAGCAGGCCCGCGAGCACGGCGTCCCGATCCCCGACCAGGTGGCGCACCGCGGGGAGCTCTACGAATACCTCACGGCGGAGACCACCCGCCTGTTGGGCGACCACGCCGAGAAGCCCCGCCGCCCGCGCGCCCCGATGGCCGTCAACTCCGGCTCCGGCTTCGCCTTCATCGACCACCTGGGCGATGTCTACCCCAATGGCTTCCTGCCAGTGCACTGCGGCAATGTGAAGCAGCTGCCCTTCCACGAGATCTACCAGGACTCGCCGGTCTTCCAGGCGCTGCGCCGGCCCGACGAGTTCAAGGGCAAGTGCGGCGTGTGCGAGTTCAACAAGCTGTGCGGCGGCTCCCGCTCCACGGCCTACGCCACCACCGGGGACTACCTTGCCAGCGACCCCACCTGCGCCTACACGCCTCCGGCCTGGAGCGAGCAGATCGAGGCGACGCCCCGCCACATGGGGTGAGCCCCGCGCCCGGACCCGCCATTGATCCTCATGCGCTGACTACCTAGGCTCTCGGCATGCAGAAGATCATCGTGGATCTGGGCGGGGTGCTGGTCTCGGAGACGACGCAGGTGCGCGACGCCGCCAAGGCCCTTGGCGTCGCCCCGCACGAGATCACGCGCCGCTACTGGTCGGAGCGTGATGCGTGGGACCGCGGCGATGACGATCTGGCGTACTGGGGCGCGGTCGCAGAGGGAGCCGGTGTCACCATCACCGCCGCGATCGCCGACCAGCTGGCCAGGCACGACTCACGCCTGTGGACCACACTTCGCCCGGACGCCTTCCGACTGCTCGTCGACCTGGCCGATCAAGGACGCGAAGTCTGGGTGCTGAGCAATGCCGCCGCCTGCTTCAACCGGGCGATCGCCGAGTCCGAGTGGAGCGAGCTGGTCCGCGGCTGGTTCGTCTCCGGCGCGTTGGGCATGGTCAAGCCTGACGACGAGATCTACCGTCACGTCGAGGATGCCCTGGGAGTTGCCGGGGAGGAGCTGGCCTTCGTCGATGATCGTCCCGAGAACGTCGCCGCAGCCCGGGAGCGCGGCTGGACCACCCACCTGTGGGAGTCGGACGTAGAGACCAGGAAGTGGCTGGTGGGGTTGGGCGTGTTGGAGGGTTGAGCACGTCGCGTGGCACGACAAGGGCTGACGCCCTCACGCCAGGACGGTGCCATCCTCGATCATCCGCGGCTCGGCGGCGCTGACCTGCACGTCGCCGACCACCTGGACGTCGCGACCGAAGCTCACCTCACCGTTGACACGCAGCGAGGTCGCCTGGCGCAGCCCCAGCGGATGCGGCACCAGCCGGGAGAAGTCCTGCACCAGCTTGTAGTGGCCGTCCAACTCCACCCGGGGCGTCTCGGCCCGGGCCTGCAGCAGCCCGTCCTCGTCCAGCTCGTAGAGGTCGCTGCGAAGCAGCAACAGCTCGTTGGTGGTCTTCACCGGCAGGAAGCGCTCCCGCCCGACGCAGATCGCGGTCGCTCCCTCGAAGACCTCGATGGCCGCGCCCATGGCGCTCTCCATCTGGTAGACCTTCGGCGAGTCCGGCCTGGTGGGGTCCACATTCTTCTCGTTGCGGATCAGCGGCAGGCCCAGCACCCCGTCGCGCTGCGCCATCTCCCGGTGCAGCACCCGAAGGTCTACCCACAGGTTGTTGGTGTGGAAGTAGGGGTGGTGATCGGTGTCGGTGAAGAAGTGCATCTGTTCGGGCAGGGTCTGCGCGGTGTCCCGCAGGATCAACTGCCCGTCGCTGCGACGGGCCGCCAGGTGTCCACCCTTGCGGTCATTGACGGTGCGGCGGCACAGTTCGGCGGCGTAGGGTGCGCCCGAGGCGGCAAACCAGCCCGCCATCGTCGCGTCGGGGCTGGCGCCGAGGTTGTCACCATTGGTCACCATCATGCGTTCGAACCCGGCCTGCAGCAACTGCTCCAGGATGCCGCTGCCGTAGAGGGCCGTGTAGACGTCGCCGTGGCCCGGCGGGCACCACTCCAGCGACGGGTCCTCGGGCCACTCCACCGGCGTCAGGTCGTCGACGCGCAGCTTCGGTTCCTGGTTCTGCACGAAGGCCAAGGGCAGACCGTCGACGGCCAGCTCGGGGTACTCGGCCAGCGACTCGAGGGTGTCGTCGTGGGTGCGGAAGGAGTTCATGAACAGCAGCGGCAGCCGCACACCGTGCTTGGCGCGGGCCGCCAGCACCTGCTGGACGATGATGTCCAGGAAGGTCTTGCCGTCGCGCACCTCCAGCAGGTTCTTGGCCTTGTCCAGGCCCATCGAGGTGCCCAGCCCGCCGTTGAGCTTGACCACGACGGTGCGGTCGAGGGCCTCGCGGGCCTGCTCGGGATCCACCTCCAGGTCGGCCAGCTTCACCGGCTCGGCCATCGGTTCGATGGTCTCCTCCGCAATGAAGCCGGCGGCACCCTGCTCCAGCCGCGCGTACTGGTCCTGGAAGGTGCGGATCGCGGCCGGCATAACGCCCGCCGCCTCCATCTTGGCCACTGCCTGCTGCAGTCCTGTCGTGCTCATCGTCGTCTCCTGTCGGTGGGGCGGGTCAGGCCATCCGCTGGCCCGGTGCGGCCGCGGTCGCAAGGTGGAGCTGCGGTTCGGGGGTGCCGTGCTGCTGGGCGGCGGCCGCCATCGCCTGGCCGATCTGGTCGGCCTGGTCGGCGCGCACCAGCGCGATCACGCTGCCGCCGAAGCCTCCGCCGGTGATCCGAGAGCCCAGCGCCCCGGCGGCCAGAGCTGCGTCCACCAGCACGTCGGTCTCCTTCACGCTGACCTCGTAGTCGTCGCGCAGCGAGGCGTGCGAGGCGCTCAGCAGTTCGCCGGCCTCCTCGAAACGTTCCGCGCGCAGCGCTGCGACGAAGTCCTGCACGCGCCAAGTCTCGGTGAGCACGTGACGCACACGACGCCGCAGCACGTCTTCTGGCAGCGTGGCGAGCACCTCGTCCAGCTGGGACGGATCCGTGGCATCGGCGGTCTCGCGAAGGCTCTTCACACCCAGCAGTTCGGCGGCCTGTTCACAGTGGGCGCGACGGGCCCCGTACTGGCCGTCGCCCAGCGCGTGGCTGGCGCGGCTGTCGGCCACCAGCAGGCACAGGCCGTGGGCGGACATGTCGAAGCCGATGTGCTCGACGGTGTTCGCGGCGCAGTCCAGCAGCAGTGCGTGGCCGTCCTGGGTGCGCAGCGATGCGGCCTGGTCGAGCCCCCCGGTGGGGGCGCCGGCCACCTCGTTCTCGGCGCGCACGCACAGCGCGGCCAGCTGGGCCCGATCCTCGGGGTTATCCCCCAGCGGCCGGTCCGCGAGCTCGGCCGCGGCCAACCCCACGGCACATTCGATGGCTGCCGACGACGACAGGCCCGCCCCCACCGGCACGCACGAGGCGATGGCCAGGTCGAGCCCTGGAACCTCGACGCCGTCCTGGCGCAGCGCCCACACCGGACCGCCTGCGTAGGCGGCCCAGCCGTAGAGGCCACCGGGTGCGAGGTCATCAAGACTTCCGTTCCACGGCTGGTCGGCCTGGAAGTCGGTGACCATCCGCACCTGCCGGTCGTCGCGACGCCGCGCCGCCACATAGGTGCGATGCGGCAGGGCGATCGGCAGGCAGTATCCACCGTTGTAGTCGATGTGTTCACCGATGACGTTCACGCGGCCCGGCGAGGCCCACACACCGTCGGGCGCCTGGCCGTAGGTGGCGGTGAACAGTTCGGTGGCGCGGGCGATCCCCTCGTCGGCGCTCCAGGCGGTGTCAAGGTCCAACATCTGGTCTCCGGTCTGTGTGGCCGAGGCACAACTGGATGTGTTCCGGCTCTGGTGCAGTCTGCACGCGTGTAGTCACGATTGAACCACCTACCCCTTGGCCGGGCTGGCTTGGGGCCTTGCGGGCATCGGTGGCCGTGTGCCTAGACTAGAGCATATTAGTTTTGTTTCGACATTAAGTTGTCGCCATCTGCACCAGCATCCAATGGAGGACGCCATGCCTGCACCCACCCAACGTCTGCGCGTAGCGCTCCAGGCCAACCAGACCAGCCTGGTGCTCGAGTCCAGCGACGGGCAGTTGCCTGCCGTCGTGCACTGGGGTGCACCGATCGGCCCCCTGTCCGCCGACGACATCGACCAGCTCATCACCGCCCAGCAACACGGCCGCATCCACAACGGACTGCCCGATGAGGGCTACCGCCTCAGCGTCCTGCCCGAGCAGTGGACCGGATGGCACGGCCACCCGGGGCTCAGCGGATCACGCCAGGGCCGCGACTGGGCACCCCGCTTCCAGCTGACCAGCGTCGAGGTGGACGGCAACCTGGTGAGCGACCTGCACACCGGCAGCTCGGGCACCTCCACCTGGCGCGCCAGCGCCCCCGAGTGCGGGCTGGAGCTCGAAATGGTCATCGAGCTGACCGACCAGGGCCTGGTGCGCACCCGGGCAACGCTGACCAACATCGGTGAGGACGGCTACCAGCTGGAGCAACTGCTCCTGGCCCTGCCGGTGCCCACCCGCGCCACCGAGGTGCTCGACTTCGCCGGACGCTGGGGCAAGGAACGCGTCCCCCAGCGCACCACCCTGCCGGTGGGCACCCACTGGCGTGAGGGGCGTCACGGCCGCACCGGCGCCGACTCCGCACACGTGCTCCACTTGGGAGAAGCGGGATTCGACTTTGCCACCGGAGAGGTGTGGAGCATCCACACGGCGTGGAGCGGCAACCACGTCCACTACGCCGAGAAGACCCTCACCGGTGACCAGGTGATCGGCGGCGGCGAGCTGCTGCTGCCCGGTGAGATGGTCCTCGACCATGGCGAGGCCTACACCAGCCCGTGGATCGTGCTCGCCCACGGCACCGGCCTGGACCAGATCGCCCACGCCCACCACGACTTCCTGCGCGCCACCCACCCGGTGGATGCCCAGCGACCCGTCACCCTCAATGTCTGGGAGGCCGTCTACTTCGACCACGATGCCGACCGACTGCGCAACCTGGCCCACCTGGCCCACGACGTCGGCATCGAGCGCTTCGTGCTCGACGACGGCTGGTTCGGCTCCCGCCGCGACGACCATTCCGGCCTGGGCGACTGGGTGGTGAGCCCCGACGTATGGCCCGACGGCCTGCACCCGCTGGTCGACGAGGTCACCGGGCTGGGCATGCAGTTCGGCCTGTGGTTCGAGCCCGAGATGGTCAATCCCGATTCCGACCTGGCGCGCGAGCACCCCGAGTGGGTCTTCCAGGTGCCCGGACGGATGCCGCTGACCGCTCGCCACCAATGGGTGCTCAACATCGGCATCCCAGAGGCCTATGCCCACGTCCGAGACCAGATGATGGCGATGCTCGACGAGTACCGGATCAGCTACATCAAGTGGGACCACAACCGAGACCTGCTCGATCCGGGCACCCATCCCGGTGGCCGCCCCGGTGTGCACGCGCAGACCGAGGCCTTCTACCGCCTCGTGGACGAGCTGAAGGCCGCACATCCCGGCCTCGAGATCGAGTCGTGCAGCTCGGGCGGTGCCCGCATCGACCTGGAGGTCATGCAGCACTGCGACCGCGTCTGGGTGAGCGACAACATCGACCCCACCGACCGCCAGCAGATGATGCGCTGGACCACCCAGTTGCTGCCCCCCGAGATGCTCGGCTCCCACATCGCCTCGGGCGCCTCGCACACCACGGGTCGCCACCACGACATCTCCTACCGCGCCGCGACGGCCGTCTTCGGCCACCTGGGAGTCGAATGGGACTTGGCGAAGGCCAGCGACGAGGAGATCGGCCAGCTCAGGGCCTGGATCGCCTGGTACAAGCAGAACCGGGCCCTGCTCAATGGTGGCCAGCTGGTGCGCGTCGACCTGCCCCAGCAGCCGAGCGCCTTCCTGCACGGGGTCACCACCCCGGAGCGTGCCGTCTTCGCCTTCACGCTGCTGGAGATGCCGGGCACCTGGAACATCGGCAACATCCAGCTGCCCGGCCTCGAGCCCGACGCGCGCTACCGCGTCGAGCATCTCGGCCTGACCGTGGGCGACCGGGAGGAGCCCACGCCCCTGGAGCTCACGGGGCGGCAGCTGGCCACCGTGGGCCTGCGCGCGCCGGCAATCCTCCCGGAGCGCACGCGCATCATCACCGCCGAACGTCTCTGAGCCCGCTGCGGGGGTGGACCCAAAACCGCCCCCGCACGAACTCAGGCAAGCTTCTTGACCTGCAGTTATTTTCGCGGCAAAATCAATTACGCCGTCACAGCCGACGGCCCCGTGTTGACGAAGGAGTCGACGGATGGAAACGGCACAGCCCGTCCCCCAGCCCACGAAGAAAGGGTCCCCGCACCGGGACGACACGCCCCTGGCACTGGCCTTCATCACGCCAGCGCTGATCGGTTTCGCGGTCTTCCTGCTGTGGCCCACCCTGCGAGGCATCTACCTCAGCTTCACCAAGTTCAATCTGCTCACCCCGCCCGAGTTCGTCGGACTCGACAACTACGAGCGCATGATCCAGGATCCGATCTTCTGGAATGCCGCCAGCGTCACCTTGCAGTACGTGGTCATCAACATCGGAGTGCAGACCATCGTCGCCCTGCTCATCGCAGTGCTGATGGATCGGCTCACCAAGTCCACCTTCGTGCGTGGCATCGTGCTCACGCCCTACCTGGTCTCCAATGTCGTCGCCGCCATGGTCTTCCTGTGGATCCTCGACGGCCAGCTGGGCATCTTCAACGAATTCCTGAGCTGGGTGGGGGCCGATCGCATCCCCTTCCTCACCGACGAGAAGTGGGTGATCCCCACCATCGCCCTGATCAACGTGTGGCGCCACATGGGCTACACGGCCCTGCTGATCTTCGCCGGACTGCAGACCATCCCGCCGAGCAACTACGAGGCCGCCCGCGTGGACGGGGCCACCGAACCCCAGATGTTCTGGCGCATCACCCTGCCGCTGCTGCGCCCGATCCTGGCCCTGGTGCTGATCATGACCGTGATCGGTTCCTTCCAGGTCTTCGACACCGTCGCGGTCACCACCAATGGCGGCCCGGTGAACTCGTCGCGAGTCCTGCAGCTCTACATCTACGACATGGCCTTCGGCCGCTTCCAGTTCGGCTATGCCTCGGCGCTGTCAGTCGCGCTGTTGGTGATCCTGCTGGTCATCACCGTCATCCAGTACCGGCTCACCCGCGCCGGCGAGACCGACCTGAACTGAGAGGAGTCGCGTCATGTCCACAGTCACTGCACCCGTCGACGACACGATGCCCGCCGACCTCGAGCACCTGGCCGAGGCCAAGCCTCGTCGCCTCAGCGCCGGGCGCGCCCTGGCCTGGCTGGCGATGGGCGTCATCATCCTGGTCTCGCTCTTCCCCTTCTACTGGATCCTGCGCACCGCCCTGAGCACCAACCCGTCGCTGATCGCCAACCCGACGCAGCTCACCCCGCCGGACGCGAGCCTCGACGGCTTCCGTCGCGTCTTCGGCACCCAGACCGGGGAGGCCGCGATCGCGGCCGGTGGCTCCGGGCAGGACATCAGGTTCTGGAGCTACCTCAGGAACTCGGTGATCGTCGCGACGCTCGTCACCGTCTGCCAGGTGATGTTCTCCGCCATGGCCGCCTACGCCTTCAGCCGTCTGCAGTGGAAGGGCCGCAACTTCTTCTACGGCCTCTTCCTGGCGGGGCTCATGGTGCCGACCATCTTCACCTTCCTGCCCAACTTCGTGCTCATCAAGCAGCTGGGGCTGATCGACACCCTGCTGGGCATCGCCCTGCCCGGGCTGTTCATGACGCCCTTCGCGGTCTTCTTCCTGCGTCAGTTCTTCATGAACATCCCCACCGAGCTGGAGGAGGCGGCCCTGCTGGATGGTTCCAGCAAGATCCGCAACTTCTTCACGCTCATCCTGCCCATGAGCGCGGCCCCGATCGCGACGCTGTCCATCCTGACCTACATCGCCGCCTGGAATGACTACTTCTGGCCGTTGATGGTCAGCTACACCGATCGTTCGCGCGTGCTCACCGTCGGTCTGGGCATCTTCCGTTCCCAGACTCCCCAGACCGGCCCCGACTGGGCCGGGTTGATGGCCGCCACCCTGGTGGCCGCCCTCCCGATGCTGCTGCTGTTCACGGTCTTCGCCAAGCGCATCGTCAACTCCATCGGCTTCAGCGGAATCAAGTGAGGTTGCCACGATGACCAAGCCACTCTCCACCCGAATCGCCACGGCCGTGCTCGCGGCCGCCACTGCAATGGGCCTTTCCCTGTCGGCGTGCAGCAAACCGCAGGACGACCAGGGCAGCAGTTCGTCGAATGTGATCGACTACTGGCTCTGGGACTCCGCCCAGCAACCCGGTTACCAGAAATGCGCCGACGCCTTCCAGAAGCAGAATCCCGAGCTGAAGGTGAAGATCACCCAGCTGGGCTGGGACGACTACTGGAGCAAGCTGACCGCCGGCTTCATCGCCGACCAGGCACCCGATGTGTTCACCAACCACCTGGGCAAGTACGCACAGTTCGTCGATCTGGGGGTGCTGCTGCCACTCGACGAGCTCGAACCCACCAAGGGCATCGAGTCGAAGGACTACCAGGCCGGTCTGGGCGATCTGTGGATCGGCCAGGACGGCAAGCGCTACGGCGCCCCCAAGGACTGGGACACCATCGCGTACTTCTACGACCGCAACCTGACCCGCAAGGCGGGAATCACCGACGAACAGCTGGCCAGCATGACCTGGAATCCCGAGGACGGGGGCAGTTTCGAGAAGGTGATCGCCCACCTCACCGTCGACGAGAAGGGACGGCGTGGCGACGAACCCGGTTTCGACAAGAACCGGGTGAAGATCTTCGGCCTGGCCAGCGACGGCTCCGGCGGCGGCAACTTCGGCCAGACCCAGTGGGCCCCCTATGCCGGCACCCATGACTGGGAGCCCACCGACAAGAACCCCTGGGGAACCCACTTCCGCTTCGACGACCCGACCTACCAGAAGACCGTCGCGTGGTATTACGGCCTGGCCGAGAAGGGCTACATGCCCAAGTACTCGACCTTCGGGAAGAACTCCGGTAGCCAGGCCCAGTTCGCCGCCGGGCGCGCAGCCCTGGCGATGAATGGGTCGTGGATGATCTCCAGCTTCAAGAGCCTGGAGAACGTGGACCTGGCCCTGGCACCGACCCCCGTCGGCCCCAATGGCAAGCGATCCACCCCGCTCAATGGACTGGCCGACTCGGTCACCCGCTTCAGCGACAACCCGGAAGGTGCCGCCAAGTGGGTTGCCTACATGGCCGGCGAGGAGTGCCAGAACATGATCGGCGAGGCGGGGGTGGTCTTCCCCGCTCGCGCGAGCGGCACGAAGAAGTCGATCGAGGTGCGTCGCAAGGCAGGGCTGGACGTGACACCGTTCACCCAGCACATCGCCGACGGCACCACGCAGCTGCAGCCCGTGGTGCAGAATGCCGCCGACCTCACCGCACTGACCGTGCCGGAATTCGATGCGCAGTACATCGGGTCTCGCAAGGCCTCCGACCTGACCGACCTGAACGACCAGCTGAACAAGTTGTTCGAGATCACGGCGAAGTAGGGTCTGCCGGGTGAACGACTTCGCAGGGCTCGACTCCACCACGCAGCGCGTGGCCCTGGCGGTGCTGCGCCACGGCCCCGTGTCGAGGGCTGAGCTGCGTCAGTTGCTGGGGCTCTCCGCCCCCAGCCTGACGCGGCTCACCAAGCCCTTGGTCTCGCGTGGACTGCTGGTGGAGTGCGAGCCGGTCGCCCAGCAGGTCAGTGGCCGCCCGTCGGTCCCGCTGGAGGTGAATGCGGCCAGCACGCACGTCATCGGCGCCAAGTTCGTCGCGGACGCCCTCTATGCCGTGGTCACCGACCTGAAGGGATCGGTGGTGGACAGCGCGGTCGTGCAACGCCCCTTCCCCACCCCGCAGGAGGCCGCGGATGCCCTCGCCGAACTGGCCCAGGGCTGGCAGCAGGACTGGCACCCGGCGGGTCTGGGCGTCAGCCTGGGCGCGAATGTCGGCAGCGACGGCACCATCAACCGCGTCTCCTTCCTGGGCTGGCCGTCGACCCCCTTCGGCGAGATCCTCGAGCAGACCACCGGGCTGGACACCGTCGTCGCCAATGACGTGCACGCCTTCACCCTTGCCGAGCACTGGTTCGGCTTCGGGCGCGGCGTCACCGACTTCGCAGTTGCCACTCTGGGAGCCGGCGTCGGCGTGGGCCTGGTCTGCGGGGACGAGCTGGTGACCGGGCTCGGCGGTGCCGCAGGGCGTGTGGGCGACGTCACCCTGGACGACGGGCGACGGCTGCGCGACGTGGCCGTCACCGAGACCATCGAACAGCGGGCCTCGCACGCGCTGGGTCGTGACCTCAGCGTCTGCGACCTGCCTGAGTTGGCCCATGAGCCACGCATCCAGGTGATCCTGGACGACGTGGCGCGGGCCATCGGCCAGTTGGTGGGGCAGGTCTGCCTCTTCACGGCCCCCGAACGGGTCCTCATCTCGGGAGAAGGGGCGGTACTTCTGGAGAACCACGAGCGGGCCCTGCACGAAGGCATCGCACGCTACGCACGCCTGCCCCACGATCGCCTCGGA
This sequence comes from Luteococcus sp. Sow4_B9, assembly GCF_052116585.1. Classification (NCBI taxonomy): domain Bacteria; kingdom Bacillati; phylum Actinomycetota; class Actinomycetes; order Propionibacteriales; family Propionibacteriaceae; genus Luteococcus; species Luteococcus sp. Sow4_B9. Next base: position 64,108 of record NZ_JBQKKT010000007.1, read on the forward strand.
ATCGAGTCCTTGGGCTTTGACGAATGGGCCCGCGGATCAGCCGCCATGGCGATCAGGGCCTACATGACACCGCGGGAATGACCTCTGTCATCGGCCCGCCAGAACCACACAGGAGACGTGCCATGAACCTCAACCCCACACGTTTGGCGGACCCCAAGTACTTCGCGGACAAGCGTCTGCCCGCCCATTCGGACCACCGTTGGTTCGCCAGTCATGCCGAGCTGGCCACGGGAACCAGCAGCTTCGAGCACCGGCTGAACGGCACATGGAAGTTCCACCATGCCGCCAACCATTCCCTACTGCCGGTTGACTTCGAACAGCCGCAACTGGATGACCAGGGCTGGAATGACATCACCGTGCCCGCACACATCCAACTGCAGGGCTACGGTCAACCGCAGTACGTGAACCACCAGTACCCCTGGGATGGGCACGAACAGATCGCGCCCGGGCAGATCCCCACCCGTCACAACCCGGTGGCCACCTACCGGCGTCGCTTCACATTGGAGAAGCCGCTGGCCGAGGGTGAGCGGTTGTCGGTGGTCTTCCACGGGGCCGAATCGGCCGTCGCGCTGTGGTGCAATGGCCAGTGGATCGGTTATGCGGCCGACTCCTTCACCCCCTCGGAATTCGACCTGACCGGTGTCGTGGCCGACGGTGAGAACCTGCTCGTGGCCCAGGTCTTCACGTGGACCAGCGGTTCGTGGCTGGAAGACCAGGACTTCTACCGATTCAGCGGGCTCTTCCGTGACGTCGAGCTGCGACGCCGCCCGCGCGCCCACGTGGAGGACCTACGGGTGGGTGTCGAACTGTCCCCAGACCTGATGCATGCCACGGTCCGACTGACGACCTCGCTGAGCGGTGAGGGGGAGGATCAACGCCCAGCTGGATGGCCGCCCGCTCCGGGAGGTCGACGGAGACCTGACCGTGGAGCTGGACGACCCACGCCTGTGGAGCCCCGAGGACCCGTACCTGTACCCGCTGGTGATCGAGGTACTGGACGGAGCCGGTGAGCTGACCGAGGTGATCCGCCAGGAGGTGGGCATCCGACGCTTCGCCCTCGAGGACGGCGTCTTCAAGCTGAACGGCAAGCGCGTGGTCTTCAATGGTGTCAACCGGCACGAGTTCGGCCCCAATGGCCGCGTGGTGAGCCGCGAGGAGACCGAAGCCGACCTGGTGCTGCTCAAGCAGAACAATGTCAATGCCGTACGCACCAGCCACTACCCCAACAACTCGTGGTTCTACGAGCTGTGCGACCGCTATGGCTTGATGGTGATCGACGAGATGAACCTGGAGACCCACGGCCTGTGGGACGAGATCATCCACGGCGACCGCACCGTGGAACGGGCCGTGCCCGGCGACGACCCGACGTGGCTTCCGGTACTGATCGACCGCGCCGACAACATGCTGCAGCGCGACAAGAACCACCCCAGCATCGTGATGTGGTCCTGTGGCAACGAGTCCTTCGGCGGCTCAAACCTGCTGGCGGTCGCCAACCGCTTCCGCGCCCTCGACAGCCGACCCGTGCACTACGAAGGCGTCCACTGGGACCCGCGCTTGCCCCAGACCACTGACGTCACCAGCCAGATGTACACCCCCGCCGCCACCGTCGAGGAGCACCTCAAGGCACACCGCGACAAGCCCTTCATCCTGTGCGAGTACGCGCATGCGATGGGCAACTCCTTCGGTGCTGTGGAGAAGTACGTCGAGTTGGCCCACCGCGACGAGCTCTTCCAGGGCGGCTTCATCTGGGACTTCGCGGACCAGGCGATCGCCCAGACCGCCGACGACGGCACCCGGTGGTGGGCCTATGGCGGTGACTGCGGGGAACGCCCGCACGACGGGGACTTCTGCGGCAACGGCCTGCTCTTCGCCGACCACACCCCCACCCCGAAACTGGCCGAGGCCAAGTACCTCTACCAACCGCTGGCACTGGCCGTGGACCAGACCGGCTTCGAGGTGCACAACCGGCATCTGACCACGCCTTCGTCGGCCTACGACTGCGTGGTCACCCTGGGCCGCGAGGGCATGGAGATCCACCAGGAAACGGTGTCCACCGACGTCGCGGCCGGTGAACGGGGTCGCGTCGAGCTGCCCTTCGCCCTGCCCACCGAGCCGGGCGAGTACAGCGTCGACGTCAGCTTCCGACTCCGCGAGAAGACCAGCTGGGCGCAGGCCGGGCACGAGGTGGCCAGCGAGCAGGGCGTCTTCACGGTGGGTGAGGTGCCCGCGCCGACGCCAGCTCCGGCACCGGAACTCGTCCGCGGCATTCACAACTACGGCGTCAACGGACCGGGCTTCGAACTGCTCTTCTCCCGAATCCACGGCGGGCTGGTCTCCTACCGTCGCGACGGCCGTGAGCTGCTGCAGCAGGTGCCCAAGCCCAACTTCTGGCATGCCCCCACCTCCAACGAGCGCGGCTGGAACATGGGCGCCCTCGACGGGCAGTGGCTGCTGGCAAGCCTGTACGCACACCTTGCCGAAGGCGATCGGGACCCGCAGGTGGAGCAGCTGGAGAACACGGTGCGCGTCAGCTACCGCTACACCCTGCCCACCGCCCCCGTCAGCCACTGCACGGTGGTCTACGAAGTGGACGGCTCCGGACGTGTCGAGGTGACCTGCACCGCGACGCCCGGCGAGGGGTTGGCGGACATGCCGGAGTTCGGGATGCAGCTGGTGCTGCCGGCCCGGTTCGGACGGCTGGCCTGGTACGGGGAGGGCCCGCACGAGTGCTACGTCGACCGACGGGGATCCGCCCGGCTGGGCCGCTGGGAGGCCCAGGTCGCCAACCAATTGACGCCCTACCTGAAGCCGCAGGAGTCCGGAAACCACACCGGTGTGCGCTGGGCCGAGGTCACCGATGACGCAGGCCACGGCCTGCGCATCGAGTGCGTCGGGGACGGGATGGACTTCAGCGCCTTGCCGTGGACTCCGCAGGAGATCGAGGCCGCTGCCCATCCGCACGAGCTGCCACCCGTCACCAAGACGGTGTTGCGGCCCGCGCTGATGCGGCGCGGCGTGGGCGGCGACGACTCGTGGGGCTCGCGGACGCACCCGGAGTTCTGCCTTCCGTCGGGGCAGGAGCTCGTCTTCCGCTTCGCCTTCACCGGGATCTGACCCAGAGATCCCGCACACCGCTCGGGTTCGTGCGATCCGCGTGGGTTGCAACACGAGCGGATCACGAGAACCCGAGCGGCTCTGGTGGACGGGCCCGTCCTGAGCCCGAGTGCCCCTGGCACGCATGCGACGGCGGCCGCCCCCAGCAAATCTGGGAACGGCCGCCGTCGCGTGTGCGGGAAGGTCAGTGGGCCTTCTGCACCGTGATGACCCAGCCGAAGTCGGGGGCCTTCTTGAACTCGGTCACCGGGTAGCCGGACTCGGCGGCCCATTCGGGGATGGACTCGGTGGCCTGGGTGCAGTCGAAGTTGATCACCAGCTCGTCGCCGACGGGCAGCTCGGCGATGGCCTTCTTGGCCTCGATCAGCGGGAAGGGGCAGACCTCTCCGACGGTTTCCAGAACATGCTTGGCCATGTCATTTCTCCTTGTGTTGGTTGCTCAGGTTGTGTTGGTTGCTCAGGTTGTGTTTCTTGCTCAGGGTTCTTGTTGTGCGGATCACGCTTGTTGCGCGGATCAGGGACGGGTGGCTCAGGCCGGCACCGGCACCGAGCTCGGGCGGCTCGTGGTGGACGGGGTGCGCTTGGCGGGCAGGAAGAGCTTGGCCCCGATGCCGACGCCCAGCAGGGTGAAGCCGAAGGCCAGCCAGCCCTGGAAGGTGAACTGCGAGCTCTCCACCATCGAGTTGCCGATGGTGCAGCCGCCGGCCCACGCAGCGCCGACGCCCATGCCCAGTCCGCCGAAGACGGAACGCAGCACGATGGTGGCGTCAGGCACGCGCACCTTGAACTCACCCGAGGCCTTGGCGGCGATGAAGGAGCCCACCAGGATGCCCAGCACCAGCAGCACGCCCCAGTCGATGCGCTCGGCATTGCCGGTCACCAGGAAGCTGGTGAGATTGGCCGACGGGGTGGTGATGCCCAGGCCGGATTCGCGGCCGGAGGCGAAGCTCAGCGGGTAGGCGGCAATGGCGATCAGGCCGATGATGGCGCCGGTGACGAAGGGGTGCCAGCGCTTCTCGAACAGGACGTGGGCCAGGCCGGTCTTCTCGGGCGGCAGGGTGGCCATAGGGGTGGTGGAACGCTGCAGTTCGCGTCGCACCAGGTAGGCGGTGCCCGCCACCAGCAGGCCCACCAGCACCCAGCTGGAGATGCCCAGGGCGTCGTGGATCGTGGTGACGGGGACGGTGACGCTGCGCACCGCCTCGTTGACGGGCTTGAGGGCGCCGTACTTGATCATGGCGGCACCGGCGGCGTAACCGACCAGCGCGATCCAGGAACCGACCAGTCCCTCACCGGCGCGGTACCAGGTGCCGGTGGCGCAACCACCCGCGGCGACGATGGAGACGCCGAAGATCAGGGATCCGACGATGACGGCCAGCCACGGCAGGTTGTCGAAGCTGAGGGTGATGATGCCGGCGCTCTGCAGCGCGGCGACGCCGACTGCCTGCACGGCGATGGTGACGAGGAAGGCGACCATCCAGCGCGTCTTGTGGGCGATCCACACGTCGCGGAAGGCGCCGGTGACGCAGAAGCGGCCACGCTGCAGCACGAAGCCGAAGATGACGCCAAGGAGTAGTCCGGTGATGATCATGATGATCCTTCTGGAGGGGGTGACGAACGCCCCGCACGGTGCTGGGGACGTGGCTCGACGCCTCGATGATCGGGGCGTGGGAGGTAGGTGGTGCCCGGATGAGGGCGGGGCCGTGCCGATTGACTCAGTGCCGATTGGCTCAGGGCCGGAGGAGTCAGGGCCGGAGGAGTCAGGGCAGACCGCGGCGCATCAACCCTCGCGACGCGTCGACGAGGGTGACGAGGACCAGCGGGTCAGTGACAGGCGCAGCGCTCGGGGCAGCGGCACAGCGGATGGCACATGTCCATCGGCATGCCAACAGCGGCGTGCCGGGTGGTCATGGTGTCACGCTGGGTGCCCACGGCGGTTCCTTCCGTCCTCGGTGCGCTTTGGATCACAGGCGCACACGCGCAGCTGCATTGTGCGCCTCAGACCGTACAACGCACCCTGGATGGCGCAAAATTCCCCTTCCCCGGCAGGAAGTCTTGTGGACAAGGAAGTTCCACGCCACACCCGAGCGCGCCGCTGCTGCCTTGACGCACTCATGCCGGTGACTGGGGCAGGATGTTCCGGGAAGGGGGCATCATGAATCCGCAACGAGAACCACGCCTGGCCGAGGTCGCCGAGCGCGCCGGCGTCTCGGTGACCACCGTCTCGCGTGTCCTCAACAACCGTGGCTACCTGAGCCAGAAGACCCGCGACAACGTCGCCCGCGCCATCGAGGAACTGAACTACCGCCCCAACCAGCTGGCACGCTCACTGCTGGGGCACCGCAGCCACACCGTCGGGCTGGTGCTGCCCAGCACCGCACTGCCCTTCTTCGGCGAGGTGGCGGTGAAGGTCGACGAGGCACTGGCCGAGCACGGCTACCAGGTGCTGTTGTGCAACAGCTTCGGGCGCGCAGATCGGGAACGCGAACTGCTCGACCTGCTGGTCTCCAACCGCGTGGACGGGATCATCTCCGGCGCCCACAACGACCCGGTGGAGGCCTACTCGAACCTGCGGCAACCGGTGGTCACCATCGACCGCGAACTGGCCGCCCACATCCCCAACGTGCGAAGCGGCAATGAGCAGGGCGGACGGATGGCGGCCGAGCTGCTGCTGGAGCGCGGCTCGACCCGCCCGGCCTTGGTGACCTCACGCTCCCATTCCCGAAACCTGCGGGAACGGGGTTTTCGCGAGGTGCTGGGCCGCCGCGGCATCGAACCGCTGCTCGTGACCGTCGACTTCCACCTGCCGGAACCCGAACGCACCCAGACCATGGAGGCGCAGCTCAACCAGCTCGGGGAAGGCTTCGATGCGGTCTTCGCCACCGACGACCTGCTGGCCGGCAGCGTGCTGGACTGGGCCCGACGGACCGGGCGCAGCGTGCCCGATGAGCTCAAGGTGATCGGCTTCGACGGCACCATGGCGGTGCACCGCGCCCTGCCCGGCCTGACCACGCTGCGGCAGCCGATCGAGCAGATCTGCCGCACCGCCGTCGACGAGCTACTGCGCCAGATCGAACAGCGGGAACAGGGGAACCTTCCACCCCAGGAGGCCCGCGAAGCCATCGAGTTCCCGGTGGAACTGGTGGAGGGCAGCACCACCTGAACCGCCATGGACGAGAGTCCCGGTCAGAGTTGTGTGGCAACGGTGCAACACAACTCTGACCGGGACGGGCGACTCAGGCGGTGGGCTGCTTCGGAGGCTTCGCGACGGCGGTGACCAGCTGGTCTCCCACGGCCACCTGGCCCGGCTCGACGGTCTCCACCGAGGCCATCTTCTTGGTGTTGCTGATGACCACCGGGGTGGTCAGGTCGTAGCCCGCGGCGGCCACGGCAGCCCAGTCCACCTCGGCCAGCACGTCACCGCGACGCACCTGCTGTCCCTTCACCACGCGGGGCGTGAAGTGCTGGCCCTGCAACTGGACGGTGTCCATGCCGATGTGGATCAGCACCTCGACCCCGCTGGCGGCCCGCAGGGCGTAGGCGTGGGCCGTGGGGAAGGCCACCATCACGGTGCCGTCGACGGGCGAGACGACCGGCCCCTGGCTGGGCACGATGGCCATTCCCTTGCCGAGCATGCCCGAGGCGAAGGTGGCGTCGTCCACCTGGTCCAGGGCGATGGCCATTCCCTTGCCGAGCATGCCCGAGGCGAAGGTGGCGTCGTCCACCTGGTCCAGGGCGATGGCCTGACCGGCGACGGGAGTGGTGACGGTACGGTCCTCGGCGGCCGAGTCGGGCAGCGCGACGGGCGTCGCGAGGGCCGGGGCGGCGGCCGTAGCTGCCGTGGCCCCACCGGAAGCGGCGGGCGCATCCTGGGTGAGGGCGGCCAGCGCGGCCTCCTCCTGGTCCGTGGTGACGTCGGCCTTGGCCAGCGCCAGCGAGGCCTTGCCGCGCGTGGTGGCGTAGGCCAGGTTGGCGGCCAGCGACAGCGCGAAGGTGATGGCCATGGCCGTCAGGTAGAGCACGATGTCGCTGGTGCGGATGGAGACGAAACCGATCAGGCCGGCCGCACCCAGCGCGACGGCGCGCACCTTGAACAGGGCGATCAGCGCACCGCCGATGCCCGCGCAGCCCAGGCCGATGAAGAAGGGCCAGCGCAGCCGCAGGTTGACGCCGAAGATGGCCGGTTCGGTGATGCCGAACAGCGCCGAGGCGGCCGAGGCGCCGGAGATGCCCTTGAGCTTGGCGTCGCGGGCCTTGAGGAAGACGGCCAGGCAGGCTGCGCCCTGGGCGACATTGGCCATGGAGGCGATCGGGAAGATGAAGGAGCCGACGCCGTCGGCGATCAGCGGCAGCTCGACGGCCGGGAAGGACTGGTGCAGGCCGGTGACCACGATCGGCGAGTAGAGCAGGCCGAAGACCATGCCACCGAAGACGCCGGCGTGGGTGTAGAGCCACTGCAGGCCATCGGTGATGCCGTCGGCGCCGATGCGGGTGATGGGGCCGACGATGACGAAGGCGAGGAAGCCGGTGAGCAGCATGGTGATCAGCGGGCTGAGCAGGAAGTCGGCGGTGCCCTTGAAGATCTTGTGGCAGCGCTTCTCGATCACCGAGAGCAGCCAGGTGACCACCAACACGGGGATCACCTGCGCCTGGTAGCCCACCTGGGCCACCTGCAGACCGAAGACATTCCAGTACTCCAGCTCGCCCGCCTGCTGCGTCGCGACGGCATTCCACGCATTGGTGAGCTCCGGGCTGACCATGGCGGCGCCCATGGCCGCACCCAGGTAGACATTGGCCCCGAAGCGCTTGGCCGCGGAGTAGCCCACCAGCACGGGCAGGAAGGAGAAGGCGGCCGAGGAGATCATGTTGATCATCGCGGCGTAGTCGGCCACCGCCGGGAACATGCCGACCACCGACTTCTCACCGAACAGCCCCTCGGCGGTGAGCACATTGTTGATGGCCATCATCAGGCCGCCGGCGATCAGGGCGGGCAGGATGGGGACGAAGATGTCCGCGATCGTCTTGATGAGCCGCACCAATGGGTTGTCCTGCTGGGCGGCCACCTGCTTGGCGTCATCCTTGGAGACCTCGACGACGCCCCCGTCCTTGACCAGGTGCTCGAAGACGACGTCGACGTCACCGGGGCCGATGATGATCTGGTACATGCCGCCGGCGAGGAAGGTGCCCTTCACGTCGGGGTCATTGTCCAGGGCCGCCTGGTCCACCTGCCCCTGGTCCACCAGCACGAGCCTCAGCCGGGTGGCGCAGTGTGCCGCTGCCTGGATGTTGTCCTTGCCACCGACGGCCGCGAGGACTCTGGATGCTACTTCGGAGTGCTCCATGTCATTCCTTCGAAAGTGGTCTCCTGCACCGGCCCGCTCCTTCGCCACACCGGTGTGTCAATCGTTGATCACACTACGCCCGGAGACCCAATGTGACAAACCTTTGACACCTTTGTGTCAAAGGTTGGACAGATGGGCTAGCCTGAAGCCGTGGCTGAAGACCTGATGGAGGCCGCCGCAGCACGCATCGAGGCTTCGCGCGCGGCCCAAGACCCCGACCGTCCCCTGGTGCACCTGGCACCCCCGGTGGGACGCCTCAACGACCCCAACGGCCTGCTACTGCACGAAGGACGCTTCCACGCCTTCTACCAGTTCAGCCCGCTCCACCCCCGCAAACTCGTCTACTGGGGCCATGCCAGCACGAGCGACCTGCTGCACTGGAGCGACCACGGCCCCGCACTGGCCCCCGACCGCTGGTACGACAGCCATGGCGTCTACTCCGGCAGCGCGGTGCACACCGGCGAGGAGATCGCCCTGTTCTACACCGGCAATGTGCGCGACGAACAGGGTGGCCGCAGCGCCCACCAGTGCATGGCCACCACCAGCAACCTGACCGACTTCCGCAAGCACCCCAAGAACCCGGTCGTCGATCCGCTGCCCGACGGGTACACCGCCCATGTGCGCGACCCGCAGGTCTGGCGCACCAGCGAGGGCATCTACCGGATGTTGCTGGGAGCGCAGCGCAGCGACGAGACCGGCTGCGCCCTGTTGCTCAGCTCGCCCGACCTGCTCACCTGGCGCTTCGACGGTGAGCTGGGCTTCCCCGACGCCGACGGCCGCTTCGACCAGTTCGGCTACATGTGGGAGTGCCCCAACCTGGTGCGGGTGCCCGACGAGACCACCGGCGAGCTGCACGACGTGTTCATCTTCTGCCCGCAGGGCATCGCCGCCCCCGGCGAGGGATTCCAGAACGTCTTCGCCTGTGGCTACCTGGTGGGCCGGCTGGAGGGCAACCAGCTGCGCCAGACCGGCGACTTCCACGAACTCGACCGTGGCTTCGAGTTCTACGCGCCGCAGGTGGTGGCCCGCGACGAGCCGGGCCCGGCCACGCTGCTGGCCTGGGTGGGCAATGCCGGCGAGGACCAGCAGCCGTCGCTGGAGCATGAGTGGGTGCACCTGCTGTCCTGCGCCCGAGACCTGGTGCTGCGCGATGGCCGACTGGTGCAACGGCCACGCCTGCCCTTCGAGGCAGGGGCCGATCTCGAGCCGCAGGTCGTCGGTGGGGATCCGCACCCGCTGGCACCGCTGGAGGGTTCGCGCAGCTTCCTGCTGGACCTCGAACTGGACACCAGCGCCGCCACTGGCTGGAGCCTGGTGATCGGCTCGCCCTCCAGCCAGGTGCGCCTGGACTTCCACGGCTCCCAGCTGACCGTCGACCGCTCCGCCACGCGCTATCCGCACGGTGACCGTCGCGTGGTGAGCCTGCCCAGCACCCCCCGACCACGGCTGCGGCTGGCCCACGACCGCTCGGTCACCGAGCTCTTCCTGGACGACGGAGCGCTCTCCTTCACGATGCGCAGCTACCTCGACCCGGAGGCCGGCGGCGTCACCCTGCAGGCCGACGGGCAGCTGCAGTTGCTGGGCGGCCGCGCGAATCGGCTGGACTGAGGCCCACTCACCCCCAGTCACTCACCCGCGGCCACTCACCACCAGGCACGGGTGGTCGGGGTGGGGCCGTCCAGCTCCGTGAAACCGGCGTCGACCACCTCCACCCGGCCCGCGTCCGCGGCCCAGCGCGCCGGCTCGACCACCTCGACGCGCAGCCTGAAGTCGTCGCGCTGCCAGCGCTCACGCGTGTCCTGGTCCATCGCCTCCCAGGCCAGCTGGGCGGCGTGGGCGCACTGCGCCGCAGCCTTGCCCGTGGTCATGGTGATGTGGGGACTGACCCCGACGGTGACCAAGGCGCCCTCAGTGCGACTCGGCCGCGTGTCCGGCAGCTCGGTACCCTCCACCTGCAGCTTCTTCAGCACCGGGCCCAGTGGTCTGACGGGTGCCGGCACGAAGGCCCGGGCGCCCGCGACTCCCTCGTCGTCGCCACCTCCCTGTTCGATGGTGACGCCGGGAACCGTTTGCACCTCGACCCAGCGCGCCTCGCCGCGGGCACGGCGCACCAGTTTGCGGATCCGCCCGTCGCGCCAGAAGTCCACCGCTTCGCGCCACTCCCCATCCCTTGCCTCGGGCGAGGCGAGCAGGGCGACGCACGCGCGAGCCACGGCCTCACAGGTGTCAACGTGGGTAGCGGGGTTCTGCTTGTCGTAGCGCACAGCGAACTGCATGGCCCACGGGATCTCGTGGTCGCTGTGACCGTCGATCGGAGAGATGGCAGTGGGGTCCGACGCGTCGTCCATGACCCCCAAGCCTAGGCCCGCAGGCCAGATGGAGCCGCGTCGTGTCCGTGTCGCGCTGGGCCCACGCCCACTATCCCGGCACCCACAGTGAAAGCATGACGCTGCGCACCCTGGCCCACAATGAAGGCATGACGCTGCGCATCCTGGCCATGACGGCAACTGCTGGCTACCTGATCGCGCGATCCGCCCGCCCCGCGCACGCACCGGACAGACCGTCGAGCGAGTCGAACTGCCCGATCACGGACCCGCAGCAGTCGGTTCGCGGCACGGAGCCCGCCGAGACTCGTCGCCCCTCCCCAGCCGCCACACATGTGGCAGCCACGACGCCCTGAACCACGAGCCGGATGGCAGCCAGCCGTCCTCGCGCGAGGATCCTGTGGCCACAAGGATCCCCACCGAAATACCCTCCGACTTGGCCTTTTATGTCAATCACCATAAGCATCACGGTCGGATGAACAATTGTGGAACGGGTGGGCACAAGGCTTGCGCCAGACGGCCCGAACTCAGCAGGCTGACCCTTGCAGCGCCCCCACGGACCAGGTCCGCACCCCAGCGCATCCCGTCACCGACCGGTGACACCCCACATTGGTTCCACAAGGAGATCACATGATCAAGACCGGTCTGGCACGAGCTGCCGCCACGGGCGTCGCCGCTCTCGCCCTGATCGCCGGAGGCACCGCCCCGGCCGACGCCGGCAAGCCCGCCCCCAAGCCCAAGCCCGGCAAGATGGTGGCCTGCGGTCAGGACACCACCACCCTGAACCTGCTGGCCTTCAACGACTTCCACGGGCGCCTCGCCACCAAGAGCCCCGACACCGTCGCCTTCTTCGGCACCCTCGAGGCTGCCCGTCAGGCTGCCGGCGAGCAGAACACCGTCGTGGTCTCCAGCGGAGACAATGTGGGCGCCTCGCTCTTCCCGTCGGCCGTGCAGGACGACAACCCGACGATCGACATCATCAACGCGATGGACATCGACGCCGCCGCCGTGGGCAACCACGAGCTGGACCGCGGCTGGGCGGACTTCGAGGGCCGCATCCAGGACCGCGCCGAGTTCCCCTACCTGGCTGCCAACCTGTACAAGCCAGGCACCACTGACTCCGCCGTGCAGCCCTACGAGATCGTCGAGCGCAATGGCCTCAAGGTGGCCATCGTCGGCGCCGTCACCGCCGACCTCAAGAGCCTGGTGGGCACCGAGGTCTTCAAGAATGTGGACCTGGGTGATCCCGTCGAGGCCGTCAACCGCTACGCCACGGAGCTGACCGACGGCGACGAGGCCAACGGCGAGGCCGACGTCATCGTCGCCAGCTACCACGAGGGCGCGGCCGTCAGCGATCCGGCCACCCTGGACGAGGCCCTCGGCAACGAGGCCTTCGCCAACATCGTCAACGGCACCTCGCCGAAGGTCGCCACCATCCTCACCGCCCACACCCACCAGACCTACGCCTGGGATGCCCCGGTGCCCGGCACCGACCGCACCCGCCCGGTGATCGAGTCGGGCAGCTACGGCGCAGCCGTCGGCCAGGTCCAGCTCACCCTGGACAACACGCAGCCCTTCCGCCCCGGCAACAACAAGGGCAAGGGCAAGGGCGCCATCAAGGATCCCGGCGCCGAGTTCCGCGGAACCGTCTGCGAGGCCACCGCCGAGAACCTGCCCATCAAGGCCAGCACCGAGGTGCCCTCGCTCGTCGCTCAGTACCCGCGCGTCGCCGAGGTGCAGAAGCTCACGGCCGAGGCCCTGGAGCAGGCCACGATCATCGGCAGCCGCGTGATCGCCAGCTCCACCGGCGAGATCACCCGTGGCCTCAAGGCCGACGGCAGCCCCGACAACCGCGCCGTCGAGAGCACCATGAGCAACATGGTGGCCCAGATGTTCTACGACACCCTGAGCAATGGCGACGAGAACTTCATCGGCGTCCAGAACCCCGGCGGCACCCGCGCTGACCTCCCGGCCGGTGACCTCAGCTACGCCGCCGCCGCGGCCATCCTGCCCTTCGCCAACACGCTGATGACCACGCAGATCACCGGCGCCCAGGTGAAGACCATGCTCGAGCAGCAGTGGCAGACCAATGCCGACGGCACCATCCCCAGCCGCGCCTACCTGCAGCTGGGCCTGAGCAAGAATGTCACCTACACCTTCGACGAGTCCCGCCCGATGGGCGACCGGATCACGTCGATCTCGGTCAACGGCCAGGCCATCGACCCGAATGCCCTCTACACCGTGGGCTCGGGCAACTTCCTGATCACCGGTGGCGACAACTTCCGGGTGCTCGCCGAGGGGCAGAACACCCGCGACACCGGCGCCAGCGACCTGGCGGCCTGGGTTGACTGGCTGACCGCCCAGCAGACCGTCAGCCCGAGCTTCGCGCGCGGTGCGGTCAGCGTGAAGGAGACCCCGTCCACCCTGACCGCCGGCCAGGCCACCACCTTCACCGTCGGCGCCCCGCAGGGTGCACTGCAGACCGACACCCTGGACATGAAGTCGACCGGTGCCGTGGCCAACACCACGCTGGTGGCCAGCATCGGTGACGTGCAGGTGGGCAGCGCGACGGTGAGCGACGGCAAGGCCACCCTCACGGTGACCGTGCCCGACAGCGTCGCCAAGGGTGCTGCCGTCCTGACCCTGAAGGCAGCCCCGTCCGGCACCGTGGTGAGCATCCCGGTCACCATCGCCTGATCAGCAACACCGCCTGGGCATCGGTTCGGCCCCGGAAACCGGGTGTTTTCCGGGGCCGAACCGCGTTTGGGTCCCTCGCCTCGCAGACCGCGGAGCAGCAGCGGACCGGGTGGGGGCCTCGAAAGTGCTGGGGATGGCCGCTCGCAACCTACCGCCTGCGAAGTACGGCGTAGTACACCTCGCGCATGGGTGAAGAGCTCAACTGGGACAACGGGACGGCGCGCCTGCGCGCCGAGTCCGAGCAGACACAAGACCTTGACTACCCGAGTGACGCAAAGGTGGCTCGCCCCAACCGGGCCAAGGTCTACTCGGTGCGCCTCAGCGCCGAAGAGCAGGCCCGGATCGAAGCAGTCGCCCAAGCGCGCCACCTGCCCACATCCACGCTGGTGCCTTCCTGGATCCTCGACCGGCTGGACGAAGAGAAGATCAGCTGACTCGCCTCACCCGGAGGTCAAGGATTGAAGCGGACGAATGCGCGACCGGGCGTGGCCGCTCCCAGCTGGGTGAATCCGATGGCCTCATAGAAGGCCTTCTGGCCGGGTTCCTCATCAGTGATCAGCACATGCTGACGAACACCCTCGTAGGGGGCGAAGGCCATGTGGACCAGTGCTTGACCGAGTCCTTGCCTGCGCGCATCTGGGTGGACCAGGACGTCTTGCAGGTAGCAGATCGTGGCGCCGTCACCAATGATGCGGGCCAAACCCACGAGCTGACCATCCCGGTGTGCGAGGACAACCCTGAGAGATTTCCGAAGACCCTCGAACAGTGAGTCGAGATGATCCGTGTAGGCGGTCCAGCCGACACTGTTGTAGAGGTCGATGATGCCTGTCTCGTCAAGAGGGGTGCTGTTCGACCAGGTGGAGATCTTCACGTCAGGCATGTCCACAAGCTACCAGCGGTACTACGAGATCAGACCCCGCGAATGTCCGTGTGACAGAAGTCCTGACCCTTGTACAACAGGGGCTCACCACAGGCCTTGGCGGCCGCATAGGTGATGCAGTCCCCGAAGTTGAGCCGGGCCGGGTGCCCCGAACCCCGCCCGAAGTCCCGGAAGGCATCGCGCGCCAGCTTCGCCTGGGCCGCATCGAAGGGCAGGACCTCCACGTCGAGCTGCTGCATCAGGCTGTCCAGGGCTCTGGACAGGACGGGATTGGCGGCACCGTCAATGACCATCCCCAGCTCCAGCAGGGTGGGGGCGGCAATGCACACCCTGGCCGCCGAGGCCATCAACTCGACGAACTGGGCCCGCTCCGGCTCCCCACTCAGCACGGCCACGACGGCCGACGTGTCGAGAATCATGCGGGGAGACCTGACTCGTCGTACATCTCATCCATGGTGCGCTGCATCCTCAGGCGCTGGGCATCATCCACTGACCCGTCGACCAGATCCAGCGTCCGCCACACCAGATCCAGCCGGGTGCTGCGCGGGACCGCATTGCGGTGCGCGATCAGCTCCCGCAGGGCTGTCTCGATGGCGCCGGTCTGGGAGTCGCCCGTCAGCCGTGAGGCTTCGCGAACAAGCTCGAGCACCTGCTCATTCTTGATGTTGATGGCCATGCGGGTACCCTAGCAGACATCACGGGTACCTCGGGTGCCTCGAATCATCCCAGCCCGCAGCACGCCCAGGATGCCGGCAGCCACCAGCGCAACCCCGCAGACCGAGCCGGCCAGGCGATTGGGCCACGGCAGGATGTGCGGACGACTGAACATGCCCAGCACGAAGGGCTCTGCGAGGGCCCCCGCCGGCACCACGAGCCGGGCCACCAGGCCAACCCGACCGGCTCGATGCGCCAAGGCACCAATCGGACCCAGTAGCGCGCAGAACAGCCCGGCGACGAACCAGTAGCCGTTGTCGCGCCAGATGCCGGGCTCGAAGACACCGACCAGCCGACCCGTCGAGTAGTGCACCACCAACGCCAGCTCCGCCGAGAGCACCCCGGCCAGCGCCGCGGGCAAGGGGCGTCGCACCAGCCACCCGGCGAGGATCGGCAGCCCCGCCCAGACGGTCCCCGAGTTCAACACCATGCTCACACTCATCCGCGCAGCCTTGAGGACATTGGCCTGCCCCGACATCTGCGCGTCGGTGGTGATGTTGCTCGCCAGCGACGCCCACGCCACCACGACACTGACGATGACCACACGGGTCCACCCGGATCTCTGCATGCCCTCGACGCTAGGCCGAGCGGCCAGCCCGGCGCATCGCCCCAGGGTTCCGGCCTCCTCCCACCCCAGGCCATGGGCCTCGACGGGCTCGGCCACCGTGGGCGGGCTCGGCCACCGTGGGTGGGCTCGGCCACCGTGGCCCCGGTCACCAAGGATCGGTCAGTAGACCTCCACCTGGCTCAACCGGCAGGGCGCGGTGGCCACCAGGCGCAGCCCGTCGATGGGCTCGGAACCCACCAGGTAGGCGGCGCTCTGGCCCGGGTGCTGGGTGGAGCGGGTGACCACCCCGGCATCCGCCCATCCACCGTCGCGACGGACCTCGACGCGCAGACCGGGAGCGGCGGCATCGGGGCTGGTCAGGGTCAGGTACAGCGGCGCGAACGGCTGCTCCCAGATGAAGCTGACCACGTCACCGGGCGCCAGGTCCGCATGCTTGTCACCCCTGTCGTCCACCAGGCACTCGGGGCCGTCGTGGCTGGCCGAAGGAGTACGGTCCGGCTGCCAGCGTCGGGCCTGTCCGGTGGCCGTCGACGCACTCCACGGGCGTGTGCCGGCACCCCAACTGGACGGCTCGGGGCCCAACTCGAATTCCAGCAACGCATTGCCGCGCAACAGCTCGGCGGGAATGGTGACGGCCTTCCACAGTTCCCCATTGACCCGCAGCGCTTGGATGTAGCGATGCTCGATGCCCGTCGCACGGATCTCCAGCCGGGTGCCGTCGGATCGATTCCAGGCCATCTTCGCGAACAGCGGCGCGGTGATCGCCAGCTCGCCACCACCGACGAACAGTGGATAGAGACCCATGGCCAGCAGCAGCCAGTAGCCGCTCATCTCGCCATTGTCCTCGTCGCCCGGGTAGCCCTGGCCGATCTCCGAGCCGACGAACTTCTTGTCCAACAGCTCCCGGGTCAGCCACTGCGTCTTGTGCGGCTGACCGGCGAAGAGGTACATGAACGGGATGTGGTGCGCCGGCTGGTTGCTGATCGCCAGCTGTCCGATCCCGTCGGCCTGCGCCTCGTTCATCTCCTGCGTGTTGTAGGTGTAGCTGCCCCACATCGACGGCCGGGTCACAGCAGGCGTGGCGAGCATCTCGTCGAGCTTCTCGGCCAGCGCGTGCTCACCACCGAGCAGGCGCGCCAGTCCGGCGCCGTCGTGCGGGGCGTGGAAGGCCTGTCCCCAGGCATTGGTCTCGGTGTAGTCATGGCCCCAGACGCGAGGGTCGAAGTCGGCGGGCTCCACGCGGAAACTCCCGTCGGGACGCCGCCCCTGGTAGAAGCCGATCCTCGGGTCGAACATCTGGGTGTGCACCAGACCACGGTTGGCGAACCACGCCTCATTGGCCTCGAACTCGTCGCCCCGTTCGGCCAGACCCGGCTCCCCTGCTCGGGCACGGGCCGCCAAACGACCCGACCACAGGGAGATCGCCGCATCGCAGGAGGCATTGTCCATGGTCCAGGCCAAGCCCTCCTCCGTGTCCGTGTCCACCCAGCCGACGAAGCGAGCCCGGCCGATCCCCTTGCGGCCGGTCAACACGTCGCCCGACGGGCCGGTCGCATTGCGCAGGGCCGAGTCATACGCGTCGAGCTCGTCGACGGCGCGCAGGGTGTGCTGCACCGAGGCGTCCGCGAAGATCGCGTCGGAACTGGTGCCGGGCATGCAGTCGACATAGCCGGGCGCGGACCAGCGGGCCATCCAGCCTCCGTCGCGGTACTGCTGCAGGATTCCGGAGAGCAATCCGGGAGCAAGGTCCGGAGTCAACAGCGAGTACAGGGGCCAGCAGGTGCGGAAGGTGTCCCAGTAGCCGTTGTTGACGCACAGCTGCCCGTCGACCACCTCACAGCCGGTGCGGTGCGGGGTGTGCACCGTCGCCGGGCGGAAGGGCGACGCGTAGGCCCAGTGCCAGCCCTCGACGCTGCCATCCGCCACCGGTTCGTGGTGGTCATTGGGCCAGGAGTAGAGCGCGGCCAGATTGGACCATGCCGTGGTGCGCTGGTCCAGGGTGCCACCGTCGATCTCGAGTCTGCCGAGCAGCCCACGCCAGGTCTGGCGGGCAGCCTCCGCAATCTCGTCGAAGCTGGCCTGACCCACCTCTCGCTGCAGATTGCGCCGAGCCTGGTCGACCCCGATGAAGCTCATCGCCGCCCGCACCTCGAAGACGTCGGCCTCGGTCTCGAGCACTGCAGCCTGCGGCCTGGGCAGCGGCAGCTTCAACCTGCCGAACCAGCTCTTGTGCAGCCGCTTCCCGTTGACCACGAGACCTTCCAGGGGGCTGCGACGCTCCCGGGCTCCGTGCACGCTCGCGGGTGCGCTGGTCTCGCCATAGACATAGGCCGGCGGGCTGGGGCGGTGCAGGCCGGCGCTCCAGCCCTCGGCCGGGGCGATCGCCGCGTGGAAGGCGACGCGACCGTCATCCAGGGTCTCGGTGCGCATCGTGCCGATGAAGGGTTGGTCCAGCACGACGCCATGCCGGCCGGGTTCGGCAAAGGTGAACCGGAAGATCCCGGCGCGCGAGGTGGGCGTCATCTCCGCCCGAATCCCCCCGGCCAGGTCGACGCGGTAGTAGTGCGGGCGGTCGATCTCGTCGTCATGGCTGAACTCGCGAGCCCGGCCACTTGGCGACGCGGTCATCCGCCCCTGCCAGGGCATCACCTGGAAGGCGCTGCGGTCAGCGATCCATGGGCTGGGCTGGTGACAGAAGGCCAGCGCCTGCAGGCGGGGTCGGGGGCCCCCGTCGCGGTGCCAGCCGTAGAGCCAGTTGCGATCCCGACTCTCTGTGAGTGGCACCAGGAAGTTGAAGCCCTGCGGAAGACAGGTCAGTGGCAGCGCATTGCCGCGGGAGTAGAGGAAGGCGGAGTGGGTGCCGCGCGTGGTCAGGACCCGGTCGACGACGTCGTCGGCCTCCACCGGGGCGGGCCGCACGCCGAAGACCTGCACCCAGCCGGCCCCCACCAGACCATTCGCGCTGGCCAGCCGCACCTCGTGGACATGCTGGCCAGCCAGCGGTGCCAGGTCCAGCTGGAGCAGGTTCCAGTTGTCGGCCACCAGGCACTGCCGGGTGCCATCGACGGGGTGGCGGTGCTGGTCCAGCAGTGTCTGGGTGCCGGCGTCGGTGACGAACTCCACGCCCAGACTGCACCCGTCGAAGTTCGGATCGGGCGAGTCATTGCTGGTGGAATCGTGCTCCAGATCCGGGAAGACGGCCAGCTCCCAGACCGTCCCGGGTTGGACGTCGAACCCGTCGGCCAGGCGGGTGCTGCCGCCCGCCACCTGTTGACGGAAGTGGTGCACGGCGCCGGGCCGCAGGCCGGTGCGCGGCATGGAAGCCATCGGACTCGCGGGCCCGGGCGAAGGACTCAGGACGGGTCCGGTTCCCTTGCTGGCAACAACCTCGGTGCTCTGGGGCATCTGCTCTCCTGGAAGGGCGGATCAGGGTGCGTCTGGCCGGCATCCATCACTCGGGCCAGCGTATCCCGGACGTTGCCAGACCACGATCGGGCCTTCCTGGGCCACGGGCGTGTATCCGCGAGACTTCACCCTTTCCTCAATCTCCTGCGGACTGGGCAGCGGATAGCCCACCTCGTTCTGGCTCATGTCCAGGACGACGAAGTCGCTGGTTCGCTTCGTGAGGGTGGGAAGCGTGACCCGATTGGTTCGGGTCAGGTGTGGCGCGAGCCGATCGTCCACCTCGAGGCAGGTGTGCGGCGGGATGTGCTGGAGCACCGCCTGCTGGTGGATCATGATCGGCTTCTTCCGCCACGCGGACCAGGTGAGGCGCACCAGCGGATAGTTGCGGCCCTGGACGGCCAGATCGAAGGCTGGCGTGATGAAGACCATCGCGGCCAAGTACTTGGCCACACGACGCCGCCAGTCAGGGGTCATTCGGGCCAGGGCGTCGGCGCAGGCGAAGACCAGGATCACGAAGATCGGTCCCGAGTAGTGGAAGGACGTGCCCCACAGGTGGGTGCGAGAGCTGAGATTGCGCTGGGCCAGCAGCGGCAGGGTGGCCAGCACATACGGCGATCGCAGCGGAAGGAAGGCCAGAGGCACCAACAGGTACAGCAGCGACTGGGTCTTCACCCACGGTGTGAAGAAGATGACCGCCGTCTTGATGGGGTGCAGCAGGATGAACTTGATGGAGCTGACCGCGTCGGCACCCAAGGAGTCGTAGGTCCAGTAGGCGAACTGGCCGTCGGCGGCGAAGTGCGGCAGCACCACCTTGATGACCAGGAAGAAGACGACGGTGCCCAGCACCACGAGGCTGGCGGAGAGGGCGAGGGCTCGGCCCAGCATGGTTCGGGAACCGGCGCCCAGATCCCCCGTCGCGTGGCTCCCAGCGCCCAGATCCCCCGTCGCGTGGCTTTGGTCAGCGCGCGTGTGGTGCAGCGCACGCGGATCACTGGAACCCACGCGAGACTGGGAGGAGGAGACGGAACCCACGCGACGCCCGGTGACAGGGCTGCCATGGGGTGAGCGGCGTGGCTGACCCATCCGGCGAACCTCGCGATGGTCCCGGATCGCGAGCCAGGCCCGCACGATGCCCAGCATGGCAAGCACCATCCCCATGTCCTCGCGCACCAACAGCAGCGGCAGGGCGCCGACCAGGAATCGCCTGTCGTCTCGTCGGTCCAGCCCATCGAGGGCCAGGGCCAACAGGGGAACGGCAAAGCTGATCTCATGGAAGTCGAAGTCCACCAACCGCTGGATGGGCCAGCTGAAGGCATAGCCGACGGTGAGGATCCACAGCAGCACTCCCGACGCGCCGTGGCGTCGCATCATCCCGTGGACGATTGGCACCGAGAGGCTGACCAGCCCGGCCTGGGCGATCACGAGCATCCGGGGGTCATCCCAGATCCAGTAGAGCGGGGCGAGCACGGCCAGGATCGGGTGGAAGTGATCCCCCAGGAGGTGGTAGTTGTCCCCCTTGAGGGCAACCAGGGGCGCCTCGAAGCGGGAGTAGCGCCGCACGGCCTGGTCAAAGATGCCAAGGTCATAGCCAGCCGTGAGGAACTGCGGATAGCGACCCACGCAATAGATGGAGTAGACCAGCCAAGTGGCCAAGGTGAACCACAGGAGTGGCCGGCTGGTCAGCCAAATGGGCAGCGGGCGGAGGGGTCGGACGGCGATGCCCGAACCCTCGCTGCGGTCCGGGCCTGCCTGGGTCATGAGGGCAAGTCTAGGCGGGTGGATGACCTTCGACGCCTACCGTGACCTTGCTCGTTCAAATCTCCGCCAGGCGTTCACTTGTTCATCATTTGTTCACCATTTCCCCCGGGGGACGATTTGGCCTGACCGCCTCGACGTGTAGTCTGGAGCGCAGTTGTTGAAGTTCTGTACCTCGCATGACAAGCGGTTTTCGGTCTTGATCCCCAGCGATGGGGAATCCGTGCCAAGGCTGTTTTCTGGATGGTTCACAAGGCATCACAGCTACGGGCTCGTCGAAAGTCGGTGGGCTCAGCACCCAGAAAGCAGGGAAAATAATGACGACTGGCATCGTGAAGTGGTTCAACGCCGAAAAGGGCTTCGGCTTCATCGCTCCCGAGGACGGCTCCGCCGACGTGTTCGCGCACTTCAGCGCCATCCAGGGCTCGGGCTTCAAGACCCTCAACGAGAACGACCGCGTCGAGTTCGAGGTTGTCCAGGGCCCCAAGGGCGCCCAGGCCGCCGACATCCGCGTGATCGGCTGACACAAGCCTTCCACGAACCGCCCGTCCTGCTCCGGCAGGGCGGGCGGTTCTGTGTTGCCCGTCGCATGGGGGACGACGCCACTGCATCAAATGGTGATGCCCCGCAGCAGCATGCTGCGGGGCATCACCATGTCCTGGGTTGATCGATCAGAAGATTCCCTGCTCGATGAGCCTGGTGCGCTCACCCTGCATGGCCACATCCTTGGGGTAGATCCGGTAGTAGACGAACCAGTAGATGGCGTTCAGCAGGTACGGGATAGTGACGAAGAAGAGGATCGCCTGCTGCAGCCCCATGCCGACCGAGATCTTGCCGACGAAGATCGACATCCCGGCGGTGATGAGCCCCTGGCACAGACTGAACAGCACGGCGAAGCCGGTGGCGGAAAGCTGCTTGGGCGTCACCGAGGAGATCATCGGCAGCACGCAGCCGGAGAACCCGACGGAGAAGACCAGACCCAGCACGAAGACGATGGCCATGTACGGGCCGAAACCGAACTTGATCTGGAAGGCGACATAGGTCATGACGGCGAAGGCCACCGCATAGAGCTGGAAGAGGATGATGCGTCCCTTGTGCCCGAACTTGCGCTGGAACCAGTCGCCCAGGAAGCCTCCGAGGAAGGCCGAGATCATCGCACCGGCTTGGAAGGCCGTGTAGAGGTAGGCGGCATTCTTCACGCCGAAACCGAGGTCGTTGGCCCAGAACTTGCCCATGAAACCGAACAGCACCATGGAGGTGATCAGGAAGAGCATCGGAACGGTGGCGGCCACCGTGGGGATCTTGAACAGCTTCGGGACATCCGCCCACTTGAAAATGCCGGCGTCGGGATCATCCGCGATCTTGTCGCCGTGACGCTCCGGCTCCTTGACGAAGATCAGGATCAGGATGCCGGAGACCAGGGACAGGACGCCCATGATCACCATGGCGTAGCGCCAACCGTTGGGGTTGTCACCCAACTGACCAAGCAGCGGGGTGATGGCCATGCCCAGCATGGAGGAGGTGCCGCGCACCGTACCGAAGGCCTTGCCACGCTCAGACTTCTTGTACAGGGAGCCCAACAGGCCATTGGTGATGGGCTCGGAGGCAACCGTGCCGATCAAGGAGATGCCGTAGAGGATGAGCAGCTGGTTCCAGCTCTGTGCGAACGCGGTGGCGGCCGTCCAGATGCCCCACAGGCCGGTGACGATGAACAGGATCTTCTTGCGGCCGAACTTGTCGGCGGCAATGGCCCAGCCCGGGCCGAAGATCATCCGGGCGAACATGCTGAGCGAGTTGATGAGGCCCAGTTCGGCATTGCCGACGTGGAAGGCGGTCATCATTTGCGGGAAGAAGGTCTTGGAGACGCCACCCTCGGAGTTGTCGATGGCCATCGACGTGCCGAGCGCGAAGGATGCTGCGCCCCGACCCTTGGGGGGCACGAAGTCCGCGTCCTCATCAACCGGCACATAACCGGCTCCCAGGTTGGGGCTGACCGCGACCAGGTCGTCCTGGCCTCGGACCTGGGTCACGGCCAGGTCATCTGGATGCTGCGTAGTCATGGTGATGCCTTTCATGCGCTGCGTTGAGCAAGAGGAAGGGGCGAGCTGGCTCAATCGTGGGGTCCAACACGACAATCCGTAGTGTTGTTGCCGCTTGTTGCCCTGCCTCCACTCCCGGCTGATGGTCACGGCACGCCCCATGCGACGACCTCAGGCAGGATCGACCCATGACCGATTTCGACGCCCTGACCCCCGAAGCCCTGCGCGCCCGTGGATCCATGAAGTGGAACCGTCGCGGACCGGAGGTGCTGCCGATGTGGGTGGCGGAGATGGACTATCCGCTGGCCGAACCCGTCGCCGAGGCCATCGACGCCGTGGTGGCACGGCAGGGATTCGGCTACGCGGAGGTCGACGACCGGGTGCCCCGCGCGTTTGCGGACTTCGCCGAGCGTCGGCTGGGGATGTCCGTGAACCCGGAGTGGACCACCGTCGTGCCGCACGTGCTGGCGGGCATCGAGGTGGCCATCGACGTGTTCACGCCCAAGGATGCGGGCGTCGTGGTGACCACACCGGCCTACATGCACTTCCTGGAGATCCCGGGGCTGACCGGCCGGCAGGCCGTGGACGTCCCGCTGCTGGAGACCCCCGGGGCGCAGACCGTCGACGAGCAGTGGCACCTGGACCTGGACGGCATCGAGCGGGCCTTCGCCGAAGGCGCCCGCTCCCTGATCCTGTGCCAGCCCTACAACCCGGTTGGCAAGGTCTTCTCCCGCGAGGAGCTCGCGGCGCTGGCCCGGATCGTCGCCAAGTACGACGGCTGGGTGATCAGCGACGAGATCCACGCCCCGCTGACCATGCCCGGCATCCGGCACATCGCCTACGCGTCAGTGGACGAGACGGCCGCCAGCCACTGCGTCACGGTGACCAGCGCCTCCAAGAGCTTTTCCATCCCGGGCCTGCCCTGTGCCACCGTCACCCTGCACACGCAGCAGGCGCACCAGCGTTTCATCGAGGGGGCCCACCCCGACCACCTCTACGGAGCCACCACACTCGGCATGGAGGCCAACATCGCGGCCTTCACCCACGGCGACGAGTGGCTCGACGAGGTCCGCGCAGCGATCTGGGCCAATACCCTGCGGCTCAAGGAATTCGTCGACGCGGAGCTGCCCGGCGTCGAGTACCTGCCCGGGCAGGCCACCTATCTGGCCTGGCTCGACCTGCGTCAGACCGGGCTCGGCGACGACCCGGGCTCGTGGCTGGCGGAGCACGGCAAGGTCTGGCTCAATTCGGGCGCGGACTTCGGCGCCAACGGGGCTGGCTTCGCCCGCCTCAACCTGGCCACCACGACGGCCATCCTCGAGGACGGCCTTGGCCGCATCAAGGGCGCTCTCGACGCGCGCTGACCAGACCGCATGGGACTGGCCCCGGCGGTGACACCGCCAGGGCCAGCACTCAGCAGGCGTCCATGAAGGGCGCGGAGTTGGCATAGGGCCGCACCACCATGGCATCGACCGTGCTCTGGGGTGTCGCCTTCGCGTAGTCACCCTTGCCGTCGTCCACCAGGAAGAGGATCTCCCGGCCCCCCTGCTTGGCACGCCCCATCACGAAGGGCGGGCCGTAGTCGTTGACCTTCTCCTCATAGGCGAACTGGCTGCCGTAGAGCTTCTCCACCTCGGCCAGTGTCATGCCGTAGCCAGCTCCACGATCCGTGCGCACCATGGGATTTCGAATCACGATCGCGTCCAGCGGCCCGTTGCGACCGGCAAACTGGGTCACGGCGAGTCCGACCGTCTTGTGGGCCGTGATCGCCTCCAGCGACCCCTCGCAGACGTCGTCCACCTCCACGATCAGATTGCGCTGCTTGAGCTCGTCCGCCGTCGTACCCAGTTCGTAGGCGCCCCAGCCGCCGAAGGTGATCGGGGTCTCGATGGTGAGCTGGTCCTTCTTGGCCGGCACGGGATCGTTCGGGTTGTAGTCGCCCAGCTCGGACTCCTCCGCAGCGGGCGGAGCACTCGACGGCTGCGAGCTGCCCGTGGCCCTGGCCGGACCCGACGGGCGCGCACCCGCAGCGGGCGTCTCCACCGGCGTGGCCTCACGCGTCGGGGTCACGGTCATGGATGGGACCGGCGTGAGCATTCCCCCCGACGCCGTCGGGCGGGGTGCCGAGCTGGAGGCGTTCGGGCTGGAAGAGGGCGACGGGACCGTCGTGGCCGAGACACTCGGCGTCGGGGTGGGCGTGGTGCGGCTGGGCGTGGCGCTCACCGCGGCCGGCCCGGGGACTGCCTGCTGGGTGCGGTTCAGCCAGGCCGTCGTGCCGCCAGCCGCCGTGATCACGCTGGCCGCGACGGCGAGCCAGGTCACCGCCCGGCGCCCGGACTCTCGTCGGGAGCCTTCGAACTCCACCAGTTCGTCGTCCAGATCGCCCGCGTGGCGCGCGAAGGCCTCACGGAAGAGCGCCTCCTCACGGCTGAAGTCCTCAGCGTCGAAGTCATCAGCGCCGAACTCGTCTGTCAGGTCGTCATGACCCCGCCGGCCGTTCTCGTGATCGGTCATCGTCCCTCCTCCCGGGCCTTCTCGAGCTCCTTGCGCAACCGAGCCAGTGCCCGGTGCGCATGTGACCGTGCCGTCGCCTGCGGGATCTCCAGGATCCGCGCGATGTCGGCGAAGGAACAGTCCTCCCTGAACCGCAGGACCACCACCGCACGCTGCTGCGGAGTCAGCGTCTCGCACAACTGCCAGGCCAGGTCGGCCTCGTCATTCGTCTCCGTGAAGTCGGGAACGGCCGGCTGCATCTGCCCCGGGTCGGCCACCGGCACCAGACGGCGGCCATTCTTGCGCCAATTGCTGACCGAACCGTTGACGATGCTGCGCTTGAGATAGGCCTCCGCCTCGTCGACGTCCCCAAACCTCTCCCAGCGCGGGCAGAGCCCCACCAGCGCATCCTGCAGCACGTCCTTGGCATCCTCGCGGTTGCGCGTCACCATCCAGGCGAAGGAGAGCAGCGCGGATCCGCGCGCGGCAAGCCAGTCGTCGAAGGTCGGGGTGGTTTCCCGAACCGCGGCAAGCGTGCTGGCAGTCATGCCCTCATCACGCTCGCGGCGCCTCTTTCGTTGCACCCTGGGTCCTCCTTTTCCCAGCTCGCTGCCGTGTCCACCATGGCGCGCGGATTTCACCACGCAGGGAACCAGCTTTGCGTCCCGCCGGGTCAGGCGCCCTGGGGCAGGATGCCCGCGGCCCGCGCCGCCACCGCATAGGCAGCCGCGAGACTGTCCACCGTCTCATGGGCATTCAGCCCCGACGGATTGGGCAACACGAACAGGCGTGCGCCCGCCAACTTCCCCGGCTGCTCACCGAGCCCTGCCCGCGGCTGACGGAAGGCCTGCCGGTAGGCCGTCACCCCCAGCACCGCCACGACGAGGGGATGGCGATCATGCACCAGGCCGGTCAACCGCTCTGCCCCCGCGCGCAATTCGTCACGGGTCAGCTCGTCGGCACGCGCCGTGGCCCGGGCCACCAGATTGGTGTTGCCGATGCCCAACCGGTGCAGCTCGGCCAGATCTTCGGGGCGGTAGCCGTTCGAGGCGTCGAAGGGGTGGCTGATGATTCCTGCCCGGGCCAGGGCCGGGTAGTAGCGGTTGCCGGGACGGGCGAAGTGGGCCCCCGTGGCCGCCGTCCACAGCGACGGATTGATGCCCACCACCAGCAGGCGCAGGGGGTCGGGCAGCAGGTCGTCGACGATCTCACCCGCGTGGCGCTGCAGTTCCTTCGGTGTGAAGCCCATGCCGCCAGCCTGTCACGGGGATGGGCGGGTCTGCGAAGCAGGCGCCGAGGGGCTATCCTTCGGAAGTCATTGAACACCGTTCAACAGGAGCCTCCCGTGAAGCGCAGCAATCCCATGACCGATCTTGCCCTGGTGGCCGTCTTCGCCGCCCTCATCGCCGCGGTC
The DNA here is from genome assembly GCF_052116585.1 of Luteococcus sp. Sow4_B9. Taxonomy (NCBI): domain Bacteria; kingdom Bacillati; phylum Actinomycetota; class Actinomycetes; order Propionibacteriales; family Propionibacteriaceae; genus Luteococcus; species Luteococcus sp. Sow4_B9. The sequence goes on from NZ_JBQKKT010000007.1 coordinate 90,853, forward strand.
ACCGTCTGGATGCCCGGCATCAACGTCGCGGGCAGCTCCGTCCCCATCACCCTCCAGACCCTCGCCATCGGACTTGCCGCCATGGTGCTGGGCCCCTGGCGCGGCATGCTCGCCACCCTGCTCTACCTGGCCGTCGGCCTGGCGGGAATCCCCGTCTTCGCCGGAGGATCCGCAGGACTGGGCGTGCTGGGTCGCCCGTCGGCCGGTTTCCTCATTGCCTTCCCCATCTACGCCCTCTGCTGCGGCTGGCTCAGCTACCGCATCCTGCGTCGTGGCATGGACGGCGGAAAGGGCATGGGCGGCGTGACGCTGGGCCTCATTCTCGCCGGCCTGCTGTGCAGCGCGTTGATCACCCACCCGCTGGGCATCCTCGGCATGTCCTGGAATGGCGGAATCCCGTTGGGCAAGGCCTTCAAGTTCGACATGGCCTACTGGCCCGGAGACGTGCTCAAGACCCTGGTGGCCGCTGTCATCGCCGTCGCCGTCCACAAGGCCTTCCCGATGCTCGCCCTGGGTTCCGCCCGCACCGTCGAGCCGAGCGACGCAGTCACCACCCCCGCATGAGTCGGATCCAGTTCCGCGAGGTAGGCGTCAGCGTCCCGGTCTGGGGCGAGCGCGGCCAGCAGCACCACAAGCAGCTGCTGAGTGGCATCACCGCCGACCTGACCGAGCGTCGCATTGCCATCATCGGGGCGAATGGCTCGGGCAAGTCCACGCTGCTACGGCTGCTCAACGGCTTGGCCAGCGCCACCTCCGGCCAACTCCTGGTGGACGGGATCGACCCGGCGAAGGATCCCAAGGCCATCCGGCAGAAGGTGGGCTTCATCTTCACCGACCCGCTCAGCCAGCTGGTGATGTCCACCCCAGCCGATGATCTGGAGCTGAGCCTGCGCAAGCGACTGAAGGACCGCAAACAGCGGCGGCAACGTGCCCTGGAAATCCTCGACGAGCGGGGTCTCGGTCGGGTGGCAGACCAGAGCATCTATGACCTGTCCGGTGGCGAGCGACAGTTGGTCAGCATGGCCACCGTCCTGGCCGTCGAGCCCGACGTCGTCGTCGCCGACGAACCCACCACGCTGTTGGATCTGCGCAATCGCCTCCGAGTAGGAGAGGCACTGATGGATCTGGACCAGCAGCTTGTGGTGGCGACCCATGATCTGGACCTGGCCGCACGAGCCGACCGGGCGCTGGTGATCGAGGCAGGTCGGTGCGTCTTCGACGGCTCCCCCGACGCCGCGATCGACCACTATCGCCAGTTGATGCACACCCCCGCCCCGAGGTGACACGGTGAGACCCCAGGACCAGCTCTTCGGCGCCTACCTGCCCGGCGATTCGATCATCCACCGGCTCCCGGTTGGAGCCAAGTACGCGATGCTCTTCGCCGGAACCCTCCCGGCTCTCATCGCCCGGCAGTGGTGGCTGGCGGTGGCGCTGGTGGTCTTCTCCGTGGTGGTCCTGCTGGCCACCCGCCTGCCCGTGAGGTTCACGCTGAAGCTCGGCGTCGGGATGCTGGTGCTGCTTGGTTTCCTGGTGGGCTACCACGTGCTCTTCGGCGACGGACTGCTCACCGGCATCATGCTCAGCGGCAACCTGCTGGGCTGTGTCTATCTCAGCCGCGCCCTCACCCTGACCACGCCCGCACCGGTACTGGTTGATGCCCTGGTCAACGCCACACGGCCTCTGGAACGGTTGGGCTTCCCGTCGGAACGTTTCGGCCTGGCCGTCGCACTGATGCTGCGATCACTGCCCTACCTGGTGGGCCTGTTCGACGACGTCCGCACCTCGGCCCGGGCGCGCGGGCTGGATCGCAACTGGTTCGCCCTGATCACCCCCGCTGTGGTCGGGGCCGTGGCCTACGCCCAGCGCACCGGCGACGCGCTCACTGCGCGCGGACTGGGCGACGACTGACTCCCGCCCCGGGCCGGGGTCCGGGGCGGGCCGGTGTCAGGCCTTCGTCTGGTACGGCACCTGCTCCCAGCTCAGCACCTTCTCCGCACGCGGGCGATTCACGGTGAAGCGCAGGAAGTTGGTGTTGTTCTGGGAACCGTCGACCGTGATCCGGGTCAGCTCGCTGCTGCCCTCGACACCATAGAAGTCGAGCCAGTGGGACCCCTCGGCCAGCGGCTGGTCGACGGTGTAGACGTGACTGTCACCGTCGATCACGTAGCTCTCACCCCGGAACTTGTTGGACTCGTCCACCAAGGTCTGGACCAGCGGCTGGAAGGCGGAGTTGTTCTCCCACGGCACCGCGTAGGTGGGGTCGAACATGTCAGCCTGAAGCAGGACCACCACGGCGCGGTCATTCCTGCGGGTCGCCTCTCGGTAGGTCTGCTTCACCTGCACGATGGCCGACTCCATCCGGCTGCGCTGGTCGGCGATCTGCTCGGCGGTCGGCTCAGTCATGCCGATGCCGGACCACGGCTTGAGGTCGTCATTGGAGCCGACCACGTGGATCACGCTGAAGCTCACGCCCTGCTGGCGCAGTTGGACATTCTCCGGCACGCCCCGATGGGCCTGACTGCGCACGGTCATCGGCTTCTGGCCCAGGGTGCGGCCAGGCTTGGGGAAGAAGGTCTCCCGGGTGTGGTCCAGGCGCTCCAGCGGGTTGTACGCACCATTGTTGGCGCGGTGGCAGTCGGTCCACTCATTGTCGCCCGGAGTGTAGATGAGCGGCTTCTCGAAACGGTCGAACTGCGCGCGAACCATGGCGTAGTAGTCGTCGTCGCAGCGCGTGGAACCATTCTTGATGTCGCCCACGTGGAAGGTCATCGCCGGCTTGCTGGCATTGATCTGGTCCACCCACTGCGGAAAGGCATCAACCTGGGCCTGGCCGTAGGGGACGTCGCCGATGACGGCGAAGGAGTAGTGACCGGGCTTGTCATGGCCCTTGCCATGACCAGCGGCATCAGCGTCGACGACGGGCGTCAGACAGAGGCTGGCCCCGAGGACGGCGGCGGCGAGGGTACGGAACATCGGCTTCATGGGGGATTCCTTCCGGGCGCGCACTCGGCGCCTCGCGGCGCGAGTCTTTCCCACCGAGACCACCATTGGGCAGCCGTCCAGTGGTGGCGGGGTGAACACCGCCACGCCATCCACCCCTGATCCGACGCCAAAGGGGACAATCGTGACCCGGATTCGCCAGCTGTCGAACCGATCGGACCCTAGTCTCATGGGGATGGAAGCGCAGCCGAGCGCCCCACCGATCCCTCCGAGGTGAACCATGCCCCTGTACGGACCCCTGTTCAACGAATACGCCGAGAAGGACTCCGAACACCAGTTCAGCCTGCAGAACAAGAAGCTGCTCAAGGTGAACATGGGCTTCGGCCCCGTCTGGGCGCGCACCGGATCGATGGTGGCCTACCAGGGCCAGATCAACTTCACCAACCGCGGTTCGGGCGGTCTGGGCAAGCTCCTCAAGCAGGCCGCGACCGGCGAGGGCGTGTCCCTCATGGAGTGCGTTGGGCAGGGTGAGCTCTTCCTGGCCGACGAAGCCGCCGAGATCCAGGTCATCTACCTGGAGAATGACACGATCAGCGTCAACGGTGGCAATGTCCTGGCCTTCAGCCAGACGATCGAGTGGGACGTGCGGCGTATCCAGGCCCGCGGCGCAGCCATGACCGGCGGCCTCTACAACGTCGAACTTCGCGGCACCGGCTTCGTCGCCATCACCACCAAGGGTGAGCCGGTGGCCCTCGACGTCTCGCAGGCCGCCACTTTCGCCGACGCCCAGGCCGTCGTGCTGTGGACCGGTGGCGTGCAGATGGACATCAAGGTGGACACCGGCGGCCTGAAGTCAATGGTTCGCGGCGGCACCGGCGAGATGCTCCAGATGGCCTTCCGTGGTCAGGGTCACGTGGTCGTGCAGCCCTGTGAGAACGTCATCGCGACGCCGAATGCTGGCGGCGGTGGCGGCATGGGCGGAGCCCTGGGGGGCCTGTTCGACTGACCTCGGGAGGTTCTCCCACGGCCCCGGCGCCCGCATGGGTTCCGGGGCCGTCGCACGCCCTGCCTCTTGGACGGCGTCGCGTGGGATTCAGTGCGCCCCACCCAGCCCGCGTGGGATTCAGCGCGCCCCACCCAGCCCGCGTGGGATTCAGCGCGCCGCGACTGTTACAGCGCACGCGAGACACCCAAACCCACGCGAGGGCGATCCTGCCCGACCAAATCCACGCGCGGTGCCCGAACCCACGCGGCGCAATGAGACCTGCCCGCTCAGTCGCCCAGCGTCGCCACCATCACGGCCTTGATGGTGTGCATCCGGTTCTCGGCCTGGTCGAAGACCACCGACTGGGGGCCCTCGAAGACCTCGTCGGTCACTTCCAGCGCATCCATGCCGGTGGCCTGGAAGATCTCCTCGCCGACGGTGGTGTTGCGGTCGTGGAAGGCCGGCAGGCAGTGCAGGAACTTCGCGTCGGGATTGCCGGTGGCGGCCATCACCTCGGCATTGACCTGGTAGGGCTTGAGCGCGGCGATCCGCTCCTGCCAGACCTCCTTGGGCTCACCCATGGAGACCCACACGTCGGTGGAGACGAAGTCGCAGCCCGCAACTCCGGCGGCGACGTCGTCGGTGATGGTGATGGTGGCACCGGTCTTCTGGGCGATGGTCTGCGCAATGTCCACCACCCAGGCCTCCGGCTGGTACTCGACGGGGGCGACGATGCGGATGTCCATGCCGACGATCGCGCCCGTCACGAGGCACGAGTTGCCCATGTTGTACCGCGCATCCCCCAGATAGGCGTGTGTCATCTGGCCCAGCGGCTTGCTGCAGTGCTCGCGCATGGTGAGCTGGTCGGCCAGCATCTGGGTGGGATGCCACTCGTTGGTGAGGCCATTCCACACCGGCACACCCGCCATGGCGGCCAGAACCTCGACGCCGTCCTGGCCGAAGCCGCGGTACTCGATGCCGTCGAACATGCGGCCCAACACCCGGGCCGTGTCCGCCATCGACTCCTTGTGGCCGATCTGCGAACCCGACGGCTCCAGGTAGGTGGTGTGGGCGCCCTGGTCAGCAGCGGCCACCTCGAAGGAGCAGCGGGTTCGGGTTGAGGTCTTCTCGAAGATCAGGGCGATGTTCCTGCCCACCAGCCGCTTGACCTCCCGGCCTGCCTTCTTGTCCGCCTTGAGCTGGGCCGAGAGGTCGAGAAGCTCCAGCCACTCTGCCGGGGTGAAGTCTGCTTCCTTGAGGAAGTGGCGGCCCTTCAGCGTCATCATTGCTCCTGTGCTCGATGCGGTGTGAGAGACACATTCTTCCAGCGTCCACCCCGCGGCGGGAGACATCCTCGCCCATCGGACGCATCTCCGGAGCACGTCGGGAACCAGCCATGAAGCCCGTCAGAAGCGTGGCCCGGTGCATGGCAGGCTGGGGTCATGTTCATTCGTCTGGTTGCCAATGCCGTCGCGCTGGCCCTGGCGACGTGGTTGGTGCCGGGCATCCGTCTGGGCGAGGGGACCACCCTTGACCGCATCGTCACCATCCTCGTCGTGGCAGTGCTCTTCGGAGTGCTGAACTCTCTGGTCAAGCCGGTGCTGAAGTTCTTCTCCTTCCCGCTGGTGATCATCACCCTGGGACTCTCCCTGTGGGTGGTGAATGCCTGCATGTTGATGCTCACCAGTTGGACCGCGGGCGTCTTCGACCAGCCCTGGCAGGTCTCCGGCTGGGGTGCCGCCTTCCTGGGCAGCCTGCTGATCAGCCTGGTCAGCGGCTGGGTCTCCGGCGTGCTCGAGTCACGACAGGAGGCGTGATGCGACTCATCATGGTCTGCCACGGAAACATCTGCCGCTCCCCGATGCTGGAACGGGTGGCCCGCGCCCATGCCCAGGACGCGGGACTCGACGTGGAGATCACCTCCGCGGGAGTCAGCACGGAGGAGCTCGGCAATCCGATCGACCCCCGGGCCGTCGAGGTGCTGCGCGAGGCGGGATACGAGACGTCGGGCCACCGTGCCCACCAGATCAGTGCCGACGAAATCCGCGGTGCCGACCTGGTGGTGGCGGCCGAACAGCGTCACCTGGACCGGATGCGTCGGCTGGTTCCCGAGGCCCAGAACATTCGCCTGTTCAGCGACTTCGACCCGCAGGCTGCTCCTGGCGATCCGCTGCCCGACCCCTGGTACGGCGGCCTGGACGGCTTCCACGACACGCTGGCCGCCATCGAAAGGGCGGTCCCGGGCATCCTCGACGAGGTGCGCCACCTGGAATGACCAGGCCAGAGCAGCGAGGCATGGGCGCGCTGCGCCGTGCCCAGTCCGTCACCGGGCTGATCTCCACGGCCCCCGCACTGCGCGTGCTGGGCCTGGCCTCGCTTGCCCTCACCCTGCCCACCGAGACCTTCTTCTTCGTCACCCGGTTCGCGGCAGTCAGCCCCCAAGCGCTGCCCGGCCTGGTCTTGCTGGTCGCCTCCCAGCTGCTGACGGGAGTGGCGCTCCTGACCCGCCGCCACCATCGGGCGCTTCCATGGCTGCTGCTCGCGATGCTGCTCGGCGCCATCGTGCTGATGATGCGCCACACCGGCGCCTTCGAGGCTGCTGACGTGCTGGTGCCGGGCTACTGGGCCTTTCCCATGTTCGCCCTGGCCATGCGCTCGGGCGACCGTCGGGACTATGTCCCCTTTGCCGCGCTGGGCACGGCCGCCCTGCTGCTGACCCAGCACCTCGCCGTCGGAACGCGCAGCTGGGAAGACCTGGCGGATCACCTGTTCATCATCCAGCCGGCGATCCTGGCGCTTCTCTTCGGCGATGCGGTGATCTCCGTGGAACGGGCGCGCAGAACCGCCGTCGAGCGGCAACTGGCCGCCCGGCAGGACAAGGACGAGTTGGAGCGCGAGAACCTTGGCCAACGGGCCGCCGACGACCTGCTGGATCGGCACGTGCTGCCGGCACTGCAACGCACCGGCGCTGGACAGTCCCAACAGTCTTCCGTCCGGCGCCGTGGGCAACATCCGGCGGCAGTGCTGTGTGCAGCGGCCTGGCAGCGCGTCAGGCAGGCCATGGAACGCCGGCGGACCGCCCCGATCGAGGTGATGCTCCAACAGGACGTCGCCCTGGAGTCCATCCCCCTCGCCGTCGAGGGCCGCACGGCGCCGGTGCCGACGGCGCTGGCCGAGGCCGTCACGGACGCCACGCGGGCCTTCCTGCTCGACGTGGGCGAACCAGCTCGCGCCGCCCGGGTTCTGGTCCGCGGCGCCGACGATGCCCGCAAGGTGGTTGTCACCCGCGAGGACACCGGCCCGGGCCTGGAGATCGGCCGACTGACACACGGTGACCAGATCTTCCGCAGGATGGACGACGTGGGCGGGGCGGCGAGCACCTCAGGGGATGGTCGCGCGGTCCTGACCCTGCGCTGGCCCCGCGACGACCATGCCGCGACCGCCGCATGGCGAGAGGCGCCCAACCAACTGGTCCGCCGCAAGCTGACTCGCACGGCATGGCCGACGCTGGTCACCACGGCCCTGATGACGCTCCTGGTCAGCCCGCGGCTGTCCGACCCCCGCGCGGGCCTGCTGACCGGTCTGGGGATCGCCGCGCTGGGCATCCTGACTGCCCTGGTCCTGCAGCGACGAGCCCTGTCCACGGTCAGCCAGTTCGCCCTGCTGGCCCTGGCCATCGGGGCCTGGGCCGTGAACCTCTGGCTGCTTCCCGAGAGCCCTGCGCTGGACTATCCCCTGTGGATTGCGTGGGGATCGACGGCAGTGGTCCACCTGGTGGTGCTCTCCGGTGGGCTACGGATCGGGGCAGTGCTCACCGCCCTGTGGACCACGGCCCAGGTGGGCGGTCTGGTGCTGCGCTATGGCTGGGAACTGGCGTCAGAGCACTCCTTCCTGGTGGTCACTGGCGCCGGCGACGTGCTGGTGACCTTGCTGGTCTTGTGGGTGGCGCGCTGGACCGCCGCGCAGGAGGCGGAGGCCACCGACATCGCGAGCCGTCTGCGCGCCGCTGCCACCCTGGTGCAGATGCGGTCCGGCGTGCAGCACCACTGGGGGCCGGCGGTCACCGAGGGGGCCCTGCCACTGCTGCGGCGCATCGCTGCCGGGGAATTGGACCCCGCCGATCCGCGGGTGCAGGCCGATGCCAGGTGGGCGGTCCAGCGGGTCCGCCGGGAACGTTCTCCCCTGGCCCCACTGCACGCCGCGGGGGCGGAGCGAGACTGAACCGCCGCGGGCCGCGCAGGCTGGCTAGGCTGGTTGCATGACCATGTTCCTGGTGGGAAGCGGCCCGTCCGACACCCTTGACAGCGTCCATGCCCAGTTCGTCGAGAGCGCGAAGAAGCGCGGCACTCGCGTGGCCATCGCGCTGCTCGGCACCGAGGACGAGGCACGAGAGCAGCTCGCGAGTTATGCCGAGCCGATCACGTCGCGCTGGCCGGAGGCCCAGATCGAGCCCGTCTGGCTGGACGACGAACCAGACCAGGCCCTGAACACGACCGTCTGGCCGGCCGAGCCCGAGGGCCTCGCTGCCCTCGTCGTAGCTGGCGGGTGGACGCCCGGCTATCTCGACGCGCTGCGTCCCCGCCGTGAGCTGATCGCCACCCTGGTGCGTCGAGGCGTGCCCTATCTGGGCTATTCGGCGGGTGCCGCGGTGGTAGGCAAGCGTTCCCTGGTGGGCGGTTGGAAGTTCCGCGGGCGCCAGGTGGCTCCCGAGATCTGGGGCGAGGGGCTGGAGGAGCTCGAGCTGCGCGACGGTCTGGCGCTGATCGGCCCCTCGGTGGACGTGCACGGTGACGTCGCCGGGCTGGGCGCTGGTCTGGCCGCGCTGGAGAAGGGCGACGTGACCACGGTGGTCTCCATCGACGAGGGCACCTGTCTGGTGGTTGATCCGGTCAGCGGACGCACCCGGGTGGAGGGGACGCAGCGCGTGCACTGGCTCACCAGGGAGGGCTCCGTGAGTGTGGTCCGGCATGAGTCCAGCGCCGCCGAACTCGAGCGCCACCAGGGTTACCTGCAGGCGGAGAAGGAGGCAGCTGAGCGCGAGGAGGAGGCCCGACGCGCGGCGGCGGAGAAGGCGGCAGCCGAGAAGGCCGAGGCCGAGCGTCTGGCCGCAGAGGAACGCGCCCGCCGACAGGCCGAGCAGGCGGCGCTGCGTGCCGAGCAGCAGCGCCAGGAGCGCGAGCGACTGGAGGCCGAGGAGAAGGAGCGCGAGGCCCGCGAGGCGGAGCGTGCCCGGATCGCGGCCGAGAAGGCGGAGGAGGAGGCCCGCGCCCGAGCCGCCGAAGAGGCCGAGGCAGAAGCCCGCCGCCAGGCAGAAGAGGCGGAATCGCAGCCGGAAGACGAAACGCAGCCTGCGCCGGAAAGCCAGCCAGGGGAACCCGAGCTTCCGGCCGAGGGCCCCGGGGAGCCCCCGGTGATCATGCACACCATGCCCGTCCTGGACGATGCCGGCACCGCACCCATCCAGGAGGCCGAGCCGGTGATCGTTCCCGAGCAGGAGAGCGAGGCGGCTCCGCAGGACGAGGACCTGCCCACGATCGAGGCCGACGAGGACCCCGTCGGGGAGCCGGAACCGGGCGAAGCGGGGCCGGACGAAGCGGGGCCGGACGAGCCCACCGAGGGCGAGACCCCGGCCGACGATCCCGACGCTGAGGACGAGCAGCCCTAGGTGTGACCGCTCCCGCCAGCACCAGCCGCGGACATCGTCCCGGGGAGAGCGCCTATCGCAACACGACGGTGGCGCTCTTCCTGGCCGGGCTGGCCACCTTCGCGACGCTCTACTGCACGCAGCCGCTGCTGCCGGTGCTGGGTGAGGTCTTCTCGATCACGCCTGCCCAGACGGCACTCTCGGTCTCCGTCACCACGCTTGCACTGGGCGGTGCTCTGCTCTTCCTCGGGCCCGTCTCCGACGCGGTCGGACGCACCAATGTGATGCTGACCAGCCTGTTCGCGTCGGCCGTGCTCACCCTGGTGAGCGCCGTCAGTCCCACATGGCATCTGCTGCTGGCCAGTCGAGCGCTCCTGGGGCTGTGCGTCGCGGGGCTGCCGGCCGTGGCGGTGGCCTACCTGCGGGAGGAGATCGATGCGTCGGCCGCCAGCCGGGCCACGGGTCTCTACATCGGCGGCACCGCGCTGGGGGGCATGTCGGGACGGCTGGTCACGGGAGCGCTGGCGGATCTCTTCGGCTGGCGGTCGGCGATCGCGGGCATCGGACTGCTGGCGCTGGCCTGTGCCGTGGCCGTCTGGCTCCTGCTGCCGCGCTCGCGGCACTTCGTGGCCCAGCCTCTGTCCCCCGCCACGTTGACCCGCAAGACCCTCGACCTGCTGGGCAACCGCGTGCAGCTGGCCCTGATGGGCGTTGGCTTCCTGGGGATGGGGGCCTTCGTCGCGTGCTTCAATGCCATGGGCTTCCGATTGGCGGCCCCACCCTACGAGCTGTCCGTTGGCGTCGCCGGCCTGGTCTTCCTGGTCTATGCGCTGGGCTCGTGGAGTTCGGCGCGCGCTGGCCGGGCGACGGAGCGACACCCGGCGAGCACCGTCGTGCTGGGCGGACTGGGTCTGCACCTGGGCGGGATCGCGCTGACGGCAGCCCGGCAGCTTCCGCTGGTGGTGCTGGGCCTCGCCCTGGTGTCCGTGGGTTTCTTCGCCGCCCACGGTGTGGCCAGCGCCTGGGTCTCCGCCAATGCCGTGGAGAACCGGCTCGGGACTGGGCAGGCCGCGTCGCTCTACCTCTTTGCCTACTATCTGGGCAGTTCGACGGCTGGTACCGCCGCGGGATGGGCCTGGAGCAGGTGGGCCTGGCCCGGAGTCACCGTGCTCACCGGCGGACTCATCGCCGCTGCCCTGCTGCTGGTGCTGTTGGCCGACCGGGCCGGGCGTCGCTCCCGCTGATCCTCGTCGCGTCAACAGCCGGGGTCCGAGGTCCCCCCGTGGATTCCAGCCCGGCGCGTGGGTTCCATCACCCCGCGTGCGCCACAACCATCGCGAGCCCACCAAACCCACGCGACGCCGCATCTGGCGCAGCCGGCCCGCCACAGGCTCCACCCCGCGTGGATTCCAGCCCGGCGCGTGGGTTCCATCACCCCGCGTGCGGCACAACCATCGCGAGCCCACCAAACCCACGCGAGCCGAGAAGCAAGGTCCCCGGGGCCCAACCAAACCCACGCGAGCCGGGAGAAGGGGCCCCGAGCCCCGAGCCCCGAGCCCCCACCAACGCCACGGGGGCGTGTGGACCACAGTCCACACGCCCCCATGCCACGGATCCCCGCCGGGAGAACCCGTCAGTTGGCCAGGAAGCTGAGCACCTGGCGGTTGAACTCCTCGGTGTGCTCGATCTGCAGCCAGTGGCCGCAGCGGTTGATCAGGATGAGACGGGAATCCGGGATCAGCGAGGTCAGGCGCAGCGAGTGCTCGAAGGGCACGACGCGGTCGTCGCGGCCGTGGAAGAGCAGCGCCGGGGCCTTGATGGTGCGCACCTTGGCGAAGTCCAGCTCCACGACGGCGCGCTTGCCGGTGCCGTCGATGAAGTTCTGGTTGTGCTCGGGGTGGGCCTTCACCATGTCTGCACGGCCCTGGATCAGCTCGTCGGTGGCGAAGGAGCTGTCGAAGGTCATGATGTCGACCAGCTCGCGCATGGTCTCGAAGGAGGGCTCACGGTAGCCCTTCTGCAGGATCTTCAGGCCCTCGGTGAAGCCGGCCGCACCGAAGAGCGACGAGCTGCCGGAGCTGGAGCCCATGGTGATGAGCTTCTCGACGCGCTCGGGGTGCTCGTAGCCGAAGCGCACGGTGGTGCCGCCGCCCATCGAGTTGCCGATCACGGCGGCGGCCTTGTCGACGCCCAGCTCGTCCATCAGGTCGGCCAGGGCGGTCGAGTGGTCGCGCTCCTGGTAGGTCACCGGATCGGACTCGCCCCAGCCGGGCATGTCGACGGCGATGACGCGGTACTGCTCGGCCAGCACCGGGATGTTCTTGCTGAAGTTGCTCCAGCCGGTGGCGCCGGGGCCGGAGCCGTGCAGCATGAAGATGACCTGGTCACCCGAGCCGGCCTCGTTGATGTGGATGTTCCACCGACGGGTCTTGACCATCTTGGAGGTGGAGTCATAGGTGATGTCCATCGATTCGTTCCCTTCTTGAGAAAACTGTGCGTGGGTGGTGCTGGGGTCAGGCCTTCTGGTTGGCCGTCATGACGCCGAAGCCGGCGATGTAGTGCTTGATCTCGCGGTAGTACTCGTAGTCCACCTGGTAGTCGCCGATGGCGCCGAAGGCGCTGAAGGCGCTCACCCAGGTGCGCACCTCGTGCGACGAGTTGCCCGCATCGCGCACCATCTCGTCCACCAGCATGGCGTCGAAACCGGCGACGTCGTGCGTGGCGCACTTCTTCATGAAGTCCTGGTCCCACTCGGGGTTGAGGTCACGGATGGTGGCCTTGCCCTCGACGAAGTCCTTGGCGGCATTGATGACGCGCTCCTGGCGGGCCTGGCGTGCCTCCGGGGTGGGATTGCGGCCGTCGAGCAGGAACTTGCGGACGTCCTCGCTGGCGGTTGCCCACTGCGGCACCGGCGGATCGTGCGAGAGGCCACCCGACGCGATCAGCAGCACGCGCTCGTCGACGGTGGTGGCCCAGCGTCCGATCGCCTCGCCCATCGCGCGGATGCGACGCATCGGCACGAAGGGACCGGCCACACCGTTCACGAAGACCGGGATGGTGGGAACGGTGTCGATGCCGCCGAAGAGGATCTCCATCGGCTGCACGGCTCCGTGGTCCAGACCCATGTAGCGCGACATGCACATGTCGACGTCCTGCTCCTGCACGAAACGGACGAGTTCCTCGGCCTTCTCGGTGGGAACGTCCAGGTCGCCGACCGCGGTGTCATAGTCACCGAGGCCGAAGCCTCGCAGCCCCACGCAGAAGGGCGGCATGGTGTCGTAGAAGAAACCGTTGTAGTGGTCGGGTGCAAAGTTGATCACCAGCGTCGGATCGAAGTCCTTCACGAACTTCTTCGCGGTGTCGAAGACCCCGTCGAGCTCGGTCTTGAGCTCTTCGGGCACGTCGACGAATCCGATCAGCGGTGAGTGCGACATTGCCACGAGTGCTGCGGGCATTGCTTACCTCCTGTTGCCGGCACCGGGTGCCGAAATGGTGTCGGTGTCCCGACCCCGTCCTTGGGGCCGGGACACCGGCGGGTGATCAGGCCTGCTGGCCCTGCTTCTTCTTGACCAGGTCGAGTGCGACGTCGACGATCATGTCCTCCTGGCCGCCGACGAGACGACGCTCACCGCACTCCAGCAGGATCTCGCGCACGTCGACGCCATAGCGCTTCGAGGCGATCTCCGCGTGGCGCAGGAAGGACGAGTAGACGCCGGCGTAGCCCAAGCTCAGCGTCTCACGGTCCACCCGAACGGGGCGGTCCTGCAGCGGACGCACAAGGTCTTCTGCAGCATCCTGCAGCTTGAACAGGTCGCAGCCGTGCTCGAAGCCGTACAGGTTGGCCACGGCGATGAAGGGCTCGATCGGGCAGTTGCCCGCACCGGCGCCCTGGCCGGCCAGCGACGCGTCGACGCGGTACACGCCGTTCTCCACGGCGACCACGGAGTTGGCCACCGAGAGCGAGAGGTTCTCATGGGCGTGGATGCCGATCTCGGTCTTGTCGTCCAGCGCGTCGCGGTAGGCCTTGATGCGATCCGCGATGTCGGTCATGGTCATCCGGCCACCGGAGTCGGTGACGTAGACGCAGTGGGCGCCATAGCTCTCCATTAGCTTGGCCTGCTCGGCCAGCTTGGCGGGCTCGGCCATGTGGCTGAGCATCAGGAAGCCGGAGACGTCCATCCCGATCTCACGGGCGGCGGCAATGTGCTGGGCGGAGATGTCGGCCTCGGTGCAGTGCGTCGCGACGCGCACCGAGCGAACCCCCAGGTCGTAGGCCTTGTGCAGCTCCTCCAGCGTGCCGACGCCCGGCAGCAGCAGGGTGGTCAGGCGGGCATTCTGCAGCACCTCGGCCGCCGCCTCGATCCACTCCCAGTCGGTATTGGAGCCCGGGCCGTAGTTCAGCGAGCCACCGGCCAGGCCGTCGCCGTGGGCCACCTCGATGGCGTCGACTCCGGCCTCGTCCAGGGCCTTGACGATGGCCTTGACGTTGTCGGTGGAGATGCGGTGGCGCACGGCGTGCATGCCGTCGCGCAGCGTGACGTCCTGGACGAAGATCTTCTTGCTCATGCCTGGATCACCTTTCGGGCTGCCATCCGGTCGCCGACGCGCAGGGCGGCCGACGTCATGATGTCGAGGTTGCCGGCGTAGGCCGGGAGGTAGTGGGCGGCACCCTCGACCTCGAGGAAGACCGAGACCTGGTGGGTCGGGCGCTCGCAGTCGGGGCCGGTCAGAGTGTGCACGGGCGCCTCGTCCTCGACGGGAAGGATCTGCACCTCCTGCTTGAGGCGGTAGCCCGGGACGTACTGGGCGACGTCGGCCACCATCTGGGTGATCGACTCCCGGATCCGGTCCTGGGTCTCCTCGTCGGGAGCGTTGACCAGGGCCAGGACCGTGTCGCGCATCATCATCGGAGGCTCGGCCGGGTTGAGGATGATGATGGCCTTGCCCTTCTTGGCTCCACCGACGGCCTCGATGGCTGCCGAGGTGGTCTCGGTGAACTCGTCGATGTTGGCGCGGGTGCCGGGGCCGGCGGACTTGCTGGAGATCGAGGCGACGATCTCGCCGTAGAGCACCGGGGTGACCCGGGAGATGGCGTTGACCACCGGGATGGTGGCCTGGCCACCGCAGGTGACCATGTTGACGTCCATGGCGTCCAGGTTGTCGTCCAGGTTCACGGCCGGCACGACGTAGGGGCCGAGCGCGGCGGGCGTCAGGTCGATCTGGTGGATGCCGAGCGGGGCCAGCTTGCTGGAGTTGTACTCGTGGGCCTTGGCGGAGGTGGCGTCGAAGACGATCTTGATGTCCTCGAAGCCCTCCATCTCGATCAGGCCGTCGACGCCGGTGGCGATGGTCGGCACGCCCATCCGCTGGGCGCGGGCCAGGCCGTCCGAGGCGGGGTCGATGCCCACCATGGCGCCCATCTCGAGGAATTCCGAGTTGCGCAGCACCTTGATCATCAGGTCGGTGCCGATGTTGCCGGAGCCGATGATGGCGACCTTCACGCGGGGGCCGTCACCGCGGCCGTGCGGATCGGGATTGTTCACGTCACTCATTGCTGCCTGCCTTCTCGCCGAAGCTCACCGACACGTCGCCGAGCTTGCTGATGGTTGCGTTGACCTGGCCACCGGGGGCCACGGGGCGCATGGGGCCGAGCGCCCCGGAGAGGATCACCTGTCCCGCCTTCAGCGGGTTGCCGAGCTCACGGCTCTTGACGGCCAGCCACTGCAGGGCGATCAGCGGATCGCCCAGGCACGCCTCGCCGGTGCCGACGGAGTCCTCCTGACCGGTGACGGTCATGGTCATGGACACCTCGCGCGGCTCCACCTCGTCGAGGGTGAGGACGGTGTCACCCAGGACATAGGCGCCAGCGGAGGCATTGTCGGCGACGGTGTCACCGAAGCTGATGTCCCAGTTCTCGATGCGGGAGTCACAGATCTCCAGGGCGGCGCGCACCTCGGCCACGGCCTCGCGGATCTGGGCCATGTCCAGTTCCCCCTCGGCCAGGTCCTTGCCCAGCACGAAGGCAACCTCGCCCTCGATCTTGGGCTGCATGAAGGCGTCGGCGGGGATGACGGCACCCTGCTCGTAGACCATGTCGTCCAGCAGGACACCGAAGTCTGGCTGGTCGACGCCCAGCTGCTTCTGGACGGCCACGGAGGTCAGGCCGATCTTGCGGCCGATGATCTTCGCGCCGGCCTCGAGGCGGTGGGCGGTGATCTGCTCCTGCACTGCGTAGGCTGCCTCGACGTCGTCGCGGCCGATCAGGTCACGGACGGGGGCGCAGGGGACGCGGGTCTGGGAGGCGGTCAACAACCGCTCGACGGCATTGTCTGTGTTGTTCGTCACACTTCGAGAATCCCCCCGTTTGAGCACCCGTTCAACGGCCCGTTCCATCGATTGGCACATGTCGTTCCACCCACCGGAACAGCGCCCGACAAGGCACTCCCGCCCTCATTCAGCTCTGCGACGCCCCTTCTTCAGAAACCTGTTGCACAGAAGTCTGGTGTGCGGACGTCTGCTGGCCGGCGCCCAGCTGCACCAGGGTGTCCACCCCGAGCAGGGCCACACCGTGGTGGAAGTGGGTCTTCGCCGCGCGGCCCAGGGTGTCGAAGAAGTTGGGGGCCCACTGGAACAGGTGCTCGGCCAGGAAGCGGTCGAAACCCGCCACCAAGCGCTCGAACTCCTCGCCCTCGGCGTCCAAGGCGCGCTCGGCCAGCGTCGCGACGAACTCCAGCTCCAGGCTGATGTGGTCGTCGGGGGCGCGGTTCTTGTCTGGCGCGGCCAGCCCGAACTCGGCATAGGCGGCGCGCACCTCCAGGGTCTCCTGCTCGAAGAGCAGCCCTTCGACCGAACGGTGCACCGACTCGTAGGGGTGCACCGCCACCCGCCCTGGCCCTCCCACCAGACGGGCGTGGTCCTGGGCAACCAGGGTGGCGTCCTCGCCTTCCTGCGCGCTGCGTTCCAGCAGGTGCAGGCCGGCGCGGCAGACGTCGGTGCGGGCCATGGGCCACTGCTCCAACCACTGCGGGTCGCGCAGGGTGGCAAGTCTCTGCTCGTCGGGCGGCCCGGCCATCAGGCCGGACAGCACGCGCAGCACCGCACCGGCGCAGGCCAGCTCGTCGAGGGACCTCACGTGCCCACCCGCACCATCGAGCCGTAGAACATCAGGCGGCCGATGAACTCACCGACGAAGGCCAGGGCGAAGGCCACCACGCCCAGGGCGGGCAGGAACTGGTAACTGTCCACCCGCGCCACCAGCTTGAACAGCAGGTAGGCCAGGCACAGTAGTGCGGCGGCCAGCAGCAGGGCCTGCGCCGTGCGCCAGCCACCCAGCTCGCCGCCCAGGATCTCCAGCGAGCGACGTGCCGCCGGCGAGGAGTGCCCACCCAGGAAGGCGTAATAACTGACGCGCTCAAAGAAGCGCACCGCGATCAGCACCACGCCACCCAGTGAGATGGCGCGCACCGTCTGGGTGAGCAGGGCATCGGCCGCGGGATCGGGCTCGGAACGGCCGCGACGGATGCGGTAGACCACCAGCAGGGCGGCGGCCACCGCCAACCCGCCCAGCAGCAGCGTGGTGATGTAGAAGGCGATCGGGGTGTGCAGCGTGGCCCAGGCGGGCACGGTGCGCAGCGAGTAGACCTTGCTGATGGCAAAGACCAGGAAGACCCCCACCAGGGCCGTCAGCCCGGCCAGCACCTGGCGCAGCCGGTGGTTGAGCAGCTTGAACCACTGGCACACGGCGAAGGCAGCACCCAGCGCGGCGAAGGCCATGCCAGCGACGATCTCGCGCGAGAGCCAGCTGGAGCCCAGGTGCAGCAGGGCGTTGGGGGCGCGCAGCGGCTTGCCCAGGTGCATCGTCGAGGCGGCCAGCCCCAGCACCAGCAGCGGACCGATGGCATAGAGCGCCGGATCGGTGACCTTGTCCATCGTCTTCTGCGGCACCTTGAGGCCGGCCAGGTGGATGATGCCGAGCACGATGAAGGAGCCCACCGACATCTGGGCGCAGATGGTGAAGATCACCAGCGGAAGTTCGTGCCACATGTCAGATCTCCTCCGGATTCGCGATCTCGCCGGTGCCCTGGCCCGGGGGCTGGGCGTCGCGATGCGGGGTGATCACCAGGTTGGGCCGGGTGATCTCAGGGTCGGGCAGCGGTTCCACGGCCCGCACGTCGCTGTTGTGCTTCTTGGCCAGCTCGTCCACGTCACCCCACTCCAGGGCGCGCGAGGGGCAGGCGGCCACGCAGGCGGGCTCCTGCCCGGCGTCGCGGTAGTCCTTGCATCCGTCGCACTTGGTCATGACCCCCTTCTCAGGGTTGAACTGCGGGGCGCTGTAGGGGCATGCCATGGCGCAGTACTTGCAGCCGATGCACTTCTTGGGATCGACGTAGACCGTGCCGTCGTCGCGGATGGTCATGGCTGTGGTGGGGCACACCTCCGCGCAGATCGGGTCCTCGCAGTGGTTGCACGAGATCGAGGTGTAGTAGCTGAACACCTTGGGTTCGTAGGTGTCGCCCTGCTGCACCCAGCTGCCGCCGGTGTACTCGATCACCCGGCGCCACTGCACGCCGATGGGCAGGTCGTGCTTGTCCTTGCACGCGATGGCGCAGGCCTTGCAGCCGTTGCAGGCCGACTGGTCGAAGTAGAAGCCTTCCATGATCCGTCCTCTCAGGCCCTCTCGATCTGCACCAGGGTGGTGTGCTGGCAGTTGCCCTTGGAGACCGGGGTCCAGTGCAGCGAGGTGAGCACATTGACCGCGCCACCGTGGTCGACGCCGTCGGCATCGAAGTCGGTCCAGGCGCCCTGCGGCAGTGAGGCGACGCCGGGCATGATGCGTGCCGTCACCTTGGCCGGGATCTGCACCCGGCCACGGTCGTTGAAGATCTCCACCACGTCCCCGTTCTTGATGCCGCGCTTCTCGGCATCGGGAATGCTGATCCACACCGCCTGCGGATGGGCCTCCTGCAGGTTGGACAGGTTGCCGTAGGTGGAGTGGACGCGCTGCTTGTAGTGGTGGCCGATCAGCTGCAGCGGGTACTTGTCATTGGACAGCGCCTCCATGGCGCCCTCCCAGGTGTCGACGTGCACCGGCAGCGCGGTGATCACGTCGCCCTTCTTGGCGTCGGGGAACTCCCAGGTCTTGGCCATGTTCCACAACTCCTCGGAGAAGATCTCGATCTTGCCGGTGGGCGTCTCGAGCGGGTTCTTCTCGGGATCGGTGCGGAAGTCCTTCAGCGCGACGGTGGTGCCCTCGGGATTGCGGTAGCGGTGCACGCCCTTCTTGAGCATCTCCTCGAACTTGGGCATGCCGGGCACGGCCTTCACGTTCACCTCGTCCTGCAGGTACTGCGCCCAGCCCCGCAGGTCACGGCCCTCGGTGACCTTCTGCTCCACGCCCAGCCGCTTGGCAATCTCGGTGACCATCTCGTAGGCCGGCTTCGAGTCGTGCAGCGGTTCGATGGCCTTCTCGCAGGCGATCAGGTAGGCGGTGTCACCGCAGTACTCGCTGGGCACCAGGTCCCAGCGCTCGGCGGTGGTGGTGTCGGGCAGCACCAGGTCGGAGAGATCCGCCGAGGTGGACATCTGGTTGTCGACGGTGACGATGAACTCGCACTTGGACTCGTCCTGCAGGATCTCGCGCAGCTTGTTGAGGTCGGCGTGCTGGCTGCCCAGCATGTTGCCGCCGTACTCCAGCAGGAACTTGATGCCGGTGCTGAGCTTCTTGACGCCCCGCACGCCGTCCTTGACGTCGGTCATCTCCTCGCCGCGCACGATCGCCTCGCTCCAGGCGAAGTTGCTGATGGAGGCCTTGCAGGGGTTGTCACCGTCGGGCAGCCAGGCCGTCAGCGGCCAGTAGTTGCCCTCGCGTCCACCGGTGCCGCCGCCGGGAATGCCCACCTGGCCGAGCACATTGGCCAGGGTGTAGATGGCGCGGGCCTGGTTCTCGCCATTGGCGTGGCGCTGCGGGCCCCAGCCCTGGGTGATGTTGACCGGCTTGGTGCGGCCCAGTTCCAGCGCGAACTCGACGATGGTCTTCTCCGGCACGCCGGTGATCTTCGACGCCCAGGCCGGGGTCTTCTCGATGCCGTCCTCGCCCTTGCCCATGATGTAGCTCAGGTAGGAGTTGTTGGCCGGGATGCCCTTGGGCATGTGGTCCTCGTCGAAGCCGACGCAGTACTTGTCGAGGAAGGCCTGGTCGTGCAGGTTGTTCTTCACCAGGTGGTGGACGATGCCGTTGACCAGCGCGGCGTCGGTGCCGGGCCGGGGGCTGATCCACTGGTCGGCCAGCACCGCGACGGAGTCGGAGTGGCGCGGATCCACCACGACGATCTTCAGTCCGGCCTTGCGGGCCGCCTCCAGCGAGACATAGGTGAGGCCACCGCCCGACATGCGGGTCTCCTGCGGGTTGTTGCCCCACAGCACCAGCATCCGCCCGTGCTTGATGGAGTCCTCGAAGGAGTTGGAGACCTGTTCGTCGGGATTGCCGTAGTGGAAGCGGGTGATGCCGCCGATCTGGCTGTAGGAGTAGTTGTTGTAGTAGCCCAGGTGACCGCCCAAGGCATTGAACAGCCGCTGCCAGCCAGCGCCGTAGGCCAGGTGGGCATTCCACACGCCGGAGCCGTAGACCTTGAAGACGGCTTCGGGGCCGTACGTGTCGTAGGTGTGCTTGAGCTTCTCGGCGAACAGGTCGAAGGCCTCGTCCCAGCTGATCTCCTCCCACTGCCCCTCGCCGCGTTTGGTGCCTTCCTTGCGCTTAAGGGGCTTCTTGATGCGGTCGGGGTTGTAGATGCGCTGGCGCATGTTGCGGCCACGCACGCAGGCACGGATCTGGCGGTTCTCCAGGGTGTCGTCGCCGGTGTTGTCGGGCAGCACCCGCACCACGACGCCGTCCTTGACCTGCAGCCGCAGCGGGCAGCGTGAGCCGCAGTTGACGATACAGGCGCTCCACACGGTGCGGTCGGCATCGGGCACGCCATCGGCCTGCTTCAGGTGCACCGAATCGCTGGCGGCCTGCTCGGGCAGGGCGGAGACCAACGCACCCGCTCCGGCGGCTGCTCCCGTCCACTGCATCAGGCGACGACGGGAGAGCCGCGTGGATCCCGGGCCAACGTGCTGGTCAGTGATGGTCATGCGGTTCCTCCCGAACATGATGGGGCGGCAAGATACGCTTCCAGCGTAGTGAAGCAGTATTTGCGGGACGACAGGGGGTCCCTGTCGCCACCGTCGCGACGAGCCCTGGAGGAAGGTTGATGACAGACCCGGCGGAGCTCCTGCGGCAGGCCGATGTACGCCACGGCATCGTGCTGGCCTGGCTGCGTCGCGAACCCGGCCCCGTCGTCGTGCTGTGCGACCACACACCACGCCAACACCAGGCCCGCACAGTGCGGCTGGACGAGTGTCTGGCCCACGTCGAGGTCTACCGCCTCGTCGACTTGGCTCAGTCCGCGGGCACCCTGCACCTAGACCTGAGCGACTGCCGCGCGGGCCGAGCACGCCCCGAGCTGGCCGCC
Organism: Luteococcus sp. Sow4_B9; assembly: GCF_052116585.1. Taxonomy (NCBI): domain Bacteria; kingdom Bacillati; phylum Actinomycetota; class Actinomycetes; order Propionibacteriales; family Propionibacteriaceae; genus Luteococcus; species Luteococcus sp. Sow4_B9. Next base: position 111,932 of record NZ_JBQKKT010000007.1, read on the forward strand.
CTGGCGCGCCTGGTGGGTGAGGGGCGCCTCGGCCTGGAGGTGCCCGAGAACCTGCCCGCCGGAGCGCTGGCCGACGTGGCCCGCCCGCCGGTGAGCCGTCGCTCCGCGCTCGGGTTGCGCCGCGCCGAAGCTGCCCTGCACCCGGCCAGCAGCGACGCGCACCAGCGGCTGCTGGAGTCCCTGGCCGTGGCCGGGGTGGACGACGCGTCCGTCAGCTCGCCGGCCCTGGCCCTGGAGGCCGCCGGCTGCATCGCCTGCGGGGTCTGTGTGCAGGCCTGCCCGCACGATGCCCTCAGCCTCACCCATGCCGGTGGCCTGTCGAGCCTGACGCACGACCCGTCGCAGTGCCACGGGGAACGCGCCTGCATCACCCACTGCCCCGCCCAGGCCCTCAGCAGCCCCGCCCCGCTGCCGTGGCAGGCGGCCCTGGAAGAAGGCACCACCACCTTGACGACGGTGAACACCACCACCTGCCGGCGTTGCCGCAGCCGTTTTCCCGATGACGGCGACCACACTTGCCCGCACTGCCGCGCGCGCAGCGCCGATCCCTTCGGGGTGCACCTGCCGCCCGAGGTGCTCGACCGGTTGGGCCGTGGCCCCGACGGCCGTCGGTTGTGATTCGATCGAGGTAGCACCGCCCTGTGTCGCCAGCACCAGCCCCGGATGACAGGAGTCTTCCCGTGACCAGCAAGTTCAGCGTCGAACCCCACCTGCACCGGGTCTACGACAGTGTCGGCCTCACGGCCCACGACGTGGACGTCGACGCCATCCACGACGTGGCGGGAGCCATCGCCCGGGCTGGCCTGCGACCCATGGCGCCGGTGGGTGGCTACCTGTGGGGCGCGGCCATCGGCCAGCACCCGCAGGCGGACCGGGCCGAGCTGCAGCAGGCCATCCTCGACGTGGTGCCCAGCACACCGCTCGATTCGGAACAGGCCGAGGACCCCGCCCAGTGGCATGCCTTCACCCGACGCGCCTGTGACGCACTCGGTCTCGACGTGGAGGACGTCCCGGTCGAGGAACTGCCCGGCATCGGCCGCCACATCGCCCATGCCAGCGTGCGCCCAATGGCCCCCGTGGCCACCTATCTGCTGGGCCTGGCCCACACCCGCAGCGGCGAACCGTTGACCGACCTGCTGGAGCGGATCATGCGGGCGCTGGAGCAGGTTACCGACGCCTGAACAGGCAATCAGTCCCCGCAAGTGGCAAGCTAGGCTCATGCAGATCCTCGTGGTTGACGACGACCAGGCCGTCCGCGACTCCTTGGCCCGCTCCATGCAGTACAGCGGGTACGAGGTGAGCACCGCCTCCGACGGGCTGGAGGCCCTGGCGAAGCTCTCCGCCGTGAAGGCCGACGCCGTCATCATGGACGTGATGATGCCGCGTCTCGACGGGCTCGAGACCACCCGGATGCTGCGCCAGACCGGCAATGACGTGCCGATCCTGATCCTCACCGCCCGCGACGCGGTGGGCGATCGGGTGGACGGCCTGGACGCCGGCGCCGACGACTACATGGTCAAGCCCTTCGCGCTGGACGAGCTGCTGGCCCGGGTCCGGGCCCTGACCCGTCGCTCCCGCCCGGAGACGGACAAGGGCAGCGAGACCCTGGTCTTCGACGACCTGATCCTGGACACCCAGACCCGCGAGGTCTCCCGCGGCGGTCGGAAGATCAGCCTGACCCGCACCGAGTTCGCCCTGCTGCAGGTCTTCATGGAACACCCCCGTCGCGTCCTGGAGCGCGGCTGGCTGCTCAATGAGGTCTGGGGCTTCGACTTCCCCACCACCGCCAACTCGCTCGAGGTCTACATCGGCTACCTGCGTCGCAAAACGGAGGCGGAGGGCGAGTCCCGCCTGATCCACACCGTGCGCGGCATCGGCTACGTCCTGCGCGAGACTCCCCCGTGACAGACCGGGGCGCCACCCCACGAACCACCCTCTGACCCCTGACAGGCACCACACGTGAATTCCTTGATCCGCTCAGCTCGCTCCATCCTGCGGGGCAGTTGGCGGCCTCATCGCGCCTCCCTGAGCCGGCGCCTCGTGTGGTTGTCCGCCATGGCCGTGTCCTTGGCCGTGCTGCTGATCTCGGTGGCCGCCTACTGGATGACCCGGATCAGCCTCTATGACCAGCTGGACAACGAGCTGATCGACGTCGCCTCCTACATCTCCGGGCCGATCGAGGCGGATCTGGAGGGCATGGGCGGCCTGAACTCCGACGCGCTGCGGGCGGCCAATGTGGCGCTGCTCCTGCTGGGAAGTGACAACCAGGCCCAGGACGTGCCCGGAACGGCGGTGACGATCCAGTGGGGCGCTCCGGAGCTGGCCGTCGCCAGGACCCAGACCGGCACCTCGGCGCGCACGCTGACCGACATCGACGGCACCCGCTACCGGATAGTTGCCGTGCCGCAGACCGTGCAGGACAAGCGCTATGCCCTGATCCTGGCGCGCCCGCTGGCACCCACCGAGAAGACCCTGGAATCGCTGTGGCTCACCATGATCCTCACCGGCGGCATCGGCGTCGTGATGGCCGTGGGGCTGGGCTGGTGGACCGCCCGTGAGGCGCTGAGCCCGCTGCGCAAGCTCTCCGCCGCCGTGACCCACGTCACGGAGACCGACGAGCTGATGCCGATCGACATCCACTCCGAGGACGAGCTGGGCGAACTGACCCGTTCCTTCAACACGATGCTGAACTCGCTGAGCTCCTCGCGTGAACGCCAGAAGCGCCTCATTGCCGACGCGGGCCACGAGCTGCGCACCCCGTTGACCTCCATGCGCACCAACATCGAGCTGCTGGTGGCCGATGAGAAGACCGGCATGCTGCCCGAGGGTGCCCGCGGCGAGATCCTGCACGACATCGCCGCACAGCTGGGCGAGTTCACCTCACTCGTGGGAGACCTGGTGCAGCTCTCCCGCGAGGACAAGGTGACGGCCAACCCGGAGCAGATCGACTTCCGCGACGTGGTGGAGTCGGCGATCGTCCGCGCCAAGCGTCGCGGCCCGGGACTGGTCTTCGACGTGGAACTGAATCCCCTCTTCCTGGTGGGCGAGCCGGACACCCTGGAACGGGCCGTCACCAACCTGCTGGACAATGCCGTGAAGTTCAGCCCGCCCGGCGGGACGATCCACGTGCACCTGGAGGGCGACACGCTGCGAATCGCCGACCAGGGCCCCGGCATCGCCGACGAGGACCTGCCGCACGTCTTCGACCGTTTCTACCGTTCCGACCGGGCGCGCAACACCCCCGGCACGGGCCTGGGGCTGTCGATCGTCGCCCACACCATCACCTCGCACGGCGGTCAGGTCACGGCACGTCGCTCCGCGGAGGGCGGCGCCGAGTTCGTCGTCCGGTTGCCCGGCAAGACCTTGGAGGACCAGCAGGCCGACGAGGACACCATGACCATCCCGGCCGTCGAGGCCTGAGCCGGACCCTCCGGCAACGCGATCCCTTGTGCACCCGGCACTGAGTCCAGGCCCGCACCACTATCAAATACTGCGACAATGTTACAGTAGAATCATGGCATCCAAAGATGTGGACGAGGCGCTCACCCTTCACGATCAAGAGCTCCTCAACGCACTCGTCGCACTACCCGAGGACCAGTGGTTCGAGCGGAAGTCCGGACGCATCGAGGCGAAGGACCTGGCGGTGGCCCTGGTCGCGATGGCCAATGCCGATGGAGGCACGATCGTCGTCGGCATCCACGATGGGCGGGTTGATCCGCCGTCGACGAAGCGGGCCAACGACCTGCGGCAGGCCGCCATGGACCACACCGTCCCGCCCGTGCGCGTCCGATGCAAGCATCGTTCAGTTGGCGACGATGCCGACGTGCTGGTGCTGCAGGTGGAGCCGGGCGAGCAGGCGCACACCTTGGTCAACGGCACGGCGTACCTACGGGTGGGCGACGAATCCCGCAAGCTCTCGCTGCCGCAGTTCCAGGAACTGGCCTACGACCGGGGCAACTCGCAGTTCGAGGCGAGCCCCGTCCCCTTGGCCGTCAGCGACCTCTCGCCGGAACAGATGGCCACCTACACCGCGGCAATCGGCGCCGCCGAAACCACCTCCATGCTCCGTGCCCGCGACCTGCTCACACGCAAGGGAGCTGTGACCGTGGCGGCCTGTTTGCTGTTCGCCGACCGACCCCAACTGGAGTTCCCCAGCGCCCACGTCCGGGTCTTGCGCTTCGGCGCTGACGAGCGCGGCACTGGAGGCAGCATGACCTTGGAGGAGGCGGCCGACATCCGTGTCGATGGCTCCCTGCCTGTCCAGATCGCAGAGGCAGCAGCCCACATTGAACGGCTGTTGCCCAAGTGGCGCCAGCTGGGACCCGAAGGACTCTTCGCCCCGCGGAGTCGGATTCCCCGGGACGCCTGGCTGGAGGGCTTGGTCAACGCCGTCGTGCACCGCTCCTACTCGATGGCGGGCGACCACATTCGTGTCGAAATCTTCCCCAACCGCATCGAGATCACCTCGCCGGGACGCTTCCCTGGCATCGTCGACCCAACCCGTCCGCTGGAGATCACGCGCTATGCACGCAACCCGCGGATCGCTCGTGTCTGTGCCGATCTGGGGATCACCCGGGAGCTGGGCGAGGGCATCCAGCGCATCTTCGCCGAGATGCGCCGGGCCGGGCTCACAGACCCGGTGTACACCCAGCTCTCCGGAGCAGTGCGCCTCACCCTGATGGCAGCCGATGCGCTACCCGACGAGGTACTGGCCCGGCTCACGCCCAGTGCCCGCAGCATCCTCAACGCGATGCGTCTGGCCGCGGAGCCGTGTGGGACCGGCGCCCTCGCTGCGGCAGCCGGCGTGACGCGCATGACCGCCACCCGGGCACTCGGCCAGTTGGCAGGAGAAGGACTCGTTCGTCGCGAAGGGCAATCCCCACGGGATCCGCGAGCAACCTGGCATCTGCTGTAGCTGTAACACCCAACTGTCACATTGATGTTGCAGTAGGCCTGCGATGGCCATGCGCACGACTCCAGGGGTTCCATGCCGCTGACCCGTGCGTGGCTGAAGCAGCCCATGAAGGCGTCGCCAATCCGGGATTCTCCTGACGGATCGCCGGCCCCGCCTCGGTTAACCTGCAGTGGTCAGGAGGAACCATGACCCCCGATCCAGCCCTGCAGGACCGTCTCGCCGAACGATTCCTGCGCTACAGCGCCATCAGCAGCCAGTCGGACGCCGCGGTCCAGACGGTACCGACCACGCCCGGCCAGCGGGAACTGGCCGACCTGTTGGCCCGTGAACTGCGCGAGCTGGGTGCCCAGGAGGTGCACCTGTCCGACACCTCGGTGCTCACCGCCCGAATCCCCGCCCGCCTGCCGCAAGGCCACGCCCCGGTGCCGGCCGTCGGCTTCTGCGTGCACCTGGACACCGTCGACGTGAACCTGTCACCCGACGTCCGGGCCCGGGTCGTCGGCTTCGACGGCTCCGAGATCTGCCTCAACCCGGAGCTGGACCTGTGGCTGCGACCCTCGGAACACCCCGAACTGGTTCCGTATGCGGGTGACCGTCTGCTGGTCACCGACGGCACGTCCGTGCTGGGCGCCGACGACAAGGCCGGAATCGCGTCGGTGATGGAGGCGGCCAGCACCTTGCTGTCAGACCCGCATGCCGTGCACGGTGAGGTCCACCTGGCCTTCGTCCCCGACGAGGAGATCGGCCTGCGAGGTGTGCGGACCATGGACCTGACGCGATTTCCCGTCGCCCACGCCTGGACGCTGGACTGCTGTGCGATCGGAGAGGCCGTCTGGCAGACCTTCAACGCGGCCGAGGCCACCATTTGCATCCAGGGCGTCACTGCGCACCCCATGTCTGCCAAGGGCGTCCTGGTCAACCCCGTCCTGGTGGCGCACGACATCGTGGCACAGCTGGACCGCGGCCAGACCCCTGAGCACACCGACGGCACCGAGGGCTACATCTGGGTCACCGATGTGGCGGCCAATCCTGCGACGGCAACGCTGGAACTCAACATCCGTGACCACAACCTGCAGCGCTTCGAGGAGCACAAGCAGACGCTGACCGCGGCGGTGGAGCAGGCCCGCACCATGCATCCCCGGGCAGTGGTGGAACTGCAGATCAACGACGTCTACGGCAACATCCAGGACGCCCTGCACGACGAGAACCGCCAGGCCGTGGACCTGCTGCTGGAGGCGATGGAAGCGCTCGGGATCGAACCGCGGCCGCTGGCCATGCGCGGCGGCACCGACGGATCGTGGCTCTCCCGGCAGGGCATCCTGACGCCCAACTTCTTCACGGGCGCGCACAACTTCCACAGCATCCACGAATTCCTGCCGCTGCGATCCTTCGAGGCCAGCCACCTGGTGGTGCTGGAACTGGTCAGGCGCACGGCGCTGGCTGCTGACCGCCAGAGCAGGAGCTAGCCCTCCCGCGTGACCGGGGTGGAGCCCGTGCGGGCGGGGGCGGCCTGACCGTCCTGGGCGGTGGGTGCCTCCTGCACCTTGATCCGCTTCGACTTGCGAGCGGGCGCCACCAGGGGCGGTGCGCCACCCGGACGGGCCAGCTCGTCGTGGCCGCTGGGTGAGTGCAGGGTCGAACCGGTCAGGTAGGCGGCGCGGCCGATCGACATGCTGCCCACCGCCGAGGTGCCCAGCTGCAGCGTGATGGCCAGGGCCAGCTTCCCCAGATTGGTCCAGCTGGGCATCATGCAGAAGGCACCGATCAACACCAGACTGATGCCCGGGCCGGCCGCGGTCGCAATCGCCGAGCTGCGGCAGTAGGCGTCCTGGAAGCGCAGCAGTCCGATCGCGGCGGTGGTGAACAGACCGGCACCCAGCACCATGAGCACCTGACCCAGCACCATGAGCACCCGCCCCAGGGCAGGGGCCGTCTCCAGAAGTGTCATCGCCGTCCTCTCGTCACGGCCAGGGCCAGCGCCACGGAGGCCAGGAAGCCGACGACGGTGCTGCCCAGCACCACGTCGAAGACATAGGGGCCGCGCATCCACACGCCCAGCAGGGCCACCAGACCCACCACGCTGAAGAAGAGCAGATCCGATGCCACCGCACGGTTGGCGTCGTCCGGCCCCAGATACATGCGCACGCCCGCAACCACCACGGACGCCCCGAGCAGCAGGGTTGCCACCACGATTCCGATCATCGCGCCTTCTTCCTGGTCCGGGCAGCCTGCACCAGGCCCCGGGCACGGGTGGCGTTCAGGATGCGCGTCTCGGTCTCCCGGAAGGCGGCCAGCGCCTTCTGCCGGTTCTGGTACATCACGTGCACGAAGAGCGACCATTCGGCGAGGTTCTCGCTCGGATCGCACTCGCACTCCGCGTCGGGCACTCGACGGGTGGACAGCACCAGGGTGCCCGGGGTGATGTTCACCATCAGGGCCAGCATCGCCAGCTCCCAGGTGTTGATGGGACGGGTGCGGTACTCGATGATGATCGGATCGGAGTCGTCGTCGTGGGTCAGCACGTCGCGCATGATGACCACGCTGGACAGGGCGATCTGCCAGGCGAACCAGATGGCCAGCCCGATCAGGCGGAAGGGCCAGGTGAGCGTCTTCGTCATCGTCCCGACACCACCCGGGCGTACTCCGTGGGCTGCAGCAGGTTCTGTGCGACAGTCTCTCCGAGCTGCAGCAGCCACTGGCCGCCCAGGCCCATCGCCAGGCTGACCAGGGCCAGCACCAGGGCCGGACCGATCAGGCCCCAGCCGATGCGCGGCCCCTCGTCCTCCAGGTCCGGATCGGGATTGCCCAGGAACATCGAACCCCAGATCTTCATCATGGCCATCAGGGTCAGCGCGCTCACCGCGATCGCGAGGCCGCCCACCACCCACTGGCCGGCCTGAAAGCTGGCGACGACGATGGCGAACTTGGCGACGAAGCCGGACAGCGGGGGCATGCCCACCAACGAGACCGCCGCGGCGAAGAAGACCAGCGCCGTGACGCGCTCCTTGCTCAGCAATCCGCGCACCGTACCCAGCGGGCTGCGGCCATAGGTGAGCTCCACCGCGCCGATCGAACACAGCAGTGAGGTCTTCACCACCATGTTGTGCACCAGGTAGAAGACGCCCGCGGCGATGCCTGCCGGCGTGAACAGCGCCAGACCAGCCAGCACATAGCCGATCTGGGAGATCATGCCGACGCTCAACACGGCCCGGGCATCCGTCTCGCCCAGCGGCAGCAGACCGCCCAGCACCATCGAGAGACAGAACAGCACCATCAGCACCGTCGCCGCGGCGGACCAGCCACCGAAGACGACGGAGAAGACCCGGTACATGGCGTAGACCGCCACCTTGGTGTGCAGGCCGGAGAACATCGCGGAGATGGTCGGGGACATGTGCGGGTAGGTACGCCCCACCCAACCGTGCACCGGCACGACGGCGGCCTTGATGCACAGCGCCAGCAGCACGACGCTGCCGGCCAGCTCGGTGCGCGCGGTCTCCACGCCGCGGCCCGCCAGCTCACCCATGTTCACCGTGCCGGTGGCGCCGTAGAGCAGGCCGACGCCCAGCAGCAGCAGGTTGGAGGCAAAGAGGTTGACCACCACGTAGATCCGAGTGGCCGTGACCTGCATCAACTTCCCCTGCCCGCGGTGCGCCAGGATGATCAGCGCATAGGAGGGCATCAACATGACCTCGATGAAGACGAAGAGGTTGAAGATGTCGGCCGTCACCAGTGCCCCGGAGATGCCGGCGGCCAGCACGAGGACCAGCGGGGTGAAGTACGGCTCCTCCGCAATGCCGGCGTGGATCCCCAACCAGCAGCAGACCAGCATCAGGAACATCGTCGCGGTCAGCATCAGGGCGGAGAAGGCGTCCATCGCCATCGGGATGGCGATCCCGCCCGGCCACAGGCCGACGCCGTGGGCGATGGTGCCACCGTCGCGCAGGTGCCACAGGTGCGCGGCACCCCAGACGCACTGGCCCACAAGGACCGTCATCATCACGGTGATGCGCACCACGGGGCCGGGACGCAGGAGCATCACCAGGGCGGCCACGCCCAGCGGGATGGCCACCATCAGGGGCAGCAGTGCGGCGCTCACTCGTCTGCGTCCGTCCGGTCGATGTAGGAATGCCAGTCGGAGTGTTCGTGTCGGCGGCTGACCGCCGCGTCGTCGTGGTGGATCAGCGAGGGAGACTCCATCTCTCGTCCGGTGATGTCGATGGCGGTGTCGTCGTCGCCCTCTCCGATCACCGCGAGCACCAGCAGGAGCACGGTGACGGCAAAGGAGATGACGATGGCGGTGAGCACGAAGGCCTGCGGCACCGGGTCTGCGGTCTGGGCGGGGTCGAAGTTGCCGATGGCTGCGCGGCGACGGGAGACGTCGCCAGCCGCCACGATCAGCACGTTCACGGCGTGGCTGATCATGATGAAGCCGACGATGACGCGCAGCATGCCGCGGCGCAGCACCATGTAGACCCCGCCACCCAGCAGGGCGGCCACGATCAGGGCGATGGCCATCAGTCCTCCCCTCCCTTGATGTGGATGTAGGACCCACCCGTGCGGGTACGCACCGGACCGGGAACCCGGATGGGTGGGGTCCGGCTGCCGGCCTCGCCCAACCGGGCCAGCGAGGAGAGCATCAGGCCGGTGACGGCCAGGAAGACGCCCAGGTCGAAGACCAGCACGCTGGAGATCTCCAGCGGCCCCAGGTGCCACTTGATCGGGGTCAGGAAGGAGCCCTTGGTGTAGCCGAGCAGGCCGGCGCCGACCGAGACGAGGACCCCGATGCTGACCAGCAGCATCGACGGGATGTCCAGCACCTTCGCCGTGCGGCCGTAGGCCAGGTAGACCAGACACAGGGCAGACCCCATCACCAGTGCTGCGATGAAGCCGCCTCCCGGGGCGTGGTGACCGCGGAAGTAGAGCCACAACGTCATCACCAACAGGACGGGGCCGACGATGCGACTCACCACCTGCAGGGTCATGTTGTTGTCTGCGGGATCCATGGCGGGGTGTGACATGTCCGCGGTGTAGAGGTGGGAGCGCATGGGCAACAGGCCACGCGATTCCAGGGCCACCAGGATGGCCATCGCGGTGACGCCCAGCACGCACAGCTCACCGAAGGTGTCCAGGGCTCGGAAGTCCACCAGGATGGTGTTCACCACATTGCTGCCGCCGGTGAGTGCCTCGGCATTGGTCAGGTACCACTTGCCGATGTCGGAGACCCGCGCGTCGGCCTGCAGATTCCAGGCCAGCACGAAACCGGTGATGCCGGCCAGTACGCCGAGCGCTGCGGCCAGGGTGATCCGCTTGCGGCCGGTGGCGTGGAAGGCGCGCGGCAGACGGCCCAGCAGCAGCACCATCATCACGACCGTGAGGATTTCCACCAGCAACTGGGTCAGGGCCACGTCGGGGGCACCCAGCTGGAAGAGCATCAGGGCGACGGAGAAGCCGACGATGCCGACGGTGGTCACCAGCGCCACCCGGCTACGCCCCATGATCGTGAAGCCCACGCCCACCCAGACCAGGACGGCGACGAACCAGTCATAGGGGCGTTCGGCGTCGTCGGGCATCGGGAACAGCCCCGAGTTCACCAGGGAGGCGAAGACCAGCACCACGAGGGCCGCAACGCCGGCGCCCAGGTGGCGGGCCGGAGAATCGGTGCGGGTGGGCCCGCCCAGGCGGTAGGCCAGCCCCACCAGGACGCTGCGCACGTCGTCGACCATGCGCACCGCCGGCACGGGCGGCACCAGCCGCGCCAACACCGGATCCAGCTGGCGGCGAGCCACGACGGCGAGCGTGCCCAGCAGGATCACCGCGGCCGACATCCCCAGGGCCCAGTTCAGACCGTGCCACAGGTTCAGGTGGGAGTGCTCCGCGTGACCCGTGACCTCGCTGGCGGCCGCATCCACCAGCGGCTGGAGCAGCGGGCCGAACAGGCCGAAGACGATGCCCGCGAAGGAGGCGAGCACCACCGGCACCAGCATCAGCGCCGGGCCCTCCTGCGGGGCATTGTCCATGCGTTCACCGGGCAGGGTGTGCACCAGCATTCGCCCGCAGTAGGCAAAGGTCAAGGTGGCGGCCAGCACCGCTCCCACGCTGACAGGGACGGCCAGGGCGACCGGCATCCGGGTCATGGCGCCGAACAATGCCTCCTTGCTGACGAAGCCGAACAGCGGCGGCAGGCCGGCCATGCCCGCCGCGGCCACGACCAGCGCGGTGGAGGTCACCGGCATGCTGCGGGCCAGGCCACGCAATGTGCGGATGTCTCGGGTGCCGGTCTGGTGGTCGATGACGCCGACGCCCATGAACAGGGCCGACTTGAACAGTGCGTGCGCCAGCACGTGGGTCAGGGCACCGATGATGGCGTAGTTGCTGCCGATGCCGATGGTGGCCACCAGGAAGCCGAGCTGGCTGACCGTCGAATAGGCCAGCAGCTCCTTCATGTCGTAGCGCTGCATGGCCATCGTCGCGCCGAACAGGGCCGTGACCAGACCGGTCACCAGCAGCAGCGTGTCCCACAGGGCGATGCCCGCGAACAGCGTCGAGAAGCGCACCAGCAGGAAGATGCCGGCCTTCACCATGGCCGCGGCGTGCAGGTAGGCGCTCACCGGGGTGGAGGCCACCATCGCGTCGGGCAGCCAGAAGTGGAAGGGGAACTGCGCACACTTGGTGAAGGCGGACACGGCCACCAGGAGGGCCGAGACGAGCAGCAGCGTCGGATGACCCTGCCAGGCCTCGCGATTCAACACGTCGGACAGGGCCAGACTGCCCGTGGCAACCCGGGCCAGCGCGACGGAACCCAGCAGACACAGTCCGCCCGAGGCCGTCAGCACGAAGGTGCGGACGGCCGGCTGGACGCCCTTGGCTCCGGACTGGGCGATCAGCAGGAAGGAGCAGATGGTGGTGAACTCCCACATCACCCACAGCACCAGCAGGTCATCGGCCAGCACCAGACCGGTCATCGCGGCTGCGAAGGCAGTGAGCTGGCCATAGAAGCGGCCGTGCGCGCCCTCCTTCAGGTAGTTGACCGAGTAGGCCATCACCAGGGCGCCAATCACCAGCACCACCAGCGCGAAGAGCACCGCGAGACCATCCAGCCGCAAGGAGAGGTGGACGCCCAGCTGCGGAATCCACGACACGCTCCACGCGAGCCCCGGCTGGTTGAGCGCGAGCCAGCCCACAATCCCCGCGGCCACCGTCAACCCCACACTGATCACCCAACCGGCTCGACGGCCCCACCACTGCCCCAGGAGGGCACCGACGACGGACAGGCCGAACAGGCTGGCGACGAGCAGGGGAAGGGCCACAGCGGTCCTCTCATGATGGCCTTCCCAGAGCATGGGAATACACCACCAAGTGGATTCAAGAAGGAGTTCGAGGCCAGTGTAATTGGTCAGGCCAAATGTCGGGCGGGCACTCCACCATGCGGCCGCCGTCTCAGCGACTCAACGGACGCCCCCCCGTTGTGGACCCCGCCGCTGACAGCCTTGTCCGCCTACTGCGGAATTTCCCCACCCCTGAGGGCGGGATGCGGCCGCAGGGTCTCGCAGAAGACCAGCCAGGACCGGCACAGTGAAGGCCGTGTACAGCGCCCAGCAACCCGACCTGCAGACCCGAATGCCCCGAGGGCTCAACCTTGCCCTGCGCTTCGGGATTCCCGCCCTGGTGGCCGTCGCCTGCCTCTGGGTGGCCTTCCAGCTGGTGGGACTGACGCGCTTCGCCCTGCTGCCGATGGCGGTCGCCCTGCTCATCACCGCGCTCCTGACGCCGGCAGTGCGGTGGCTGCACGGTCGGCTGCGCGTCAACCGTTACCTGGCCGGAGCCCTGTGCCTGCTGGCCCTGCTGGGCAGCGTGGTGGGGCTGGTCACGATCGCGACCCGGATCATGTTCAAGCAGATCGGAAGCATCACCGAACTGGCACAGGAGGCCATCACGTCGAGTGCCCAATGGCTGCGCGAGGGCCCTCTGCACGTGGACGAGGGCCAGCTCCAGCAGGGCGTCGACAAGGCCCAGGAGTGGCTCAGCGGCAACAGCCAGGGCATCGCCCAGGGAGCCCTGCAGATCAGCGGCTCGGTCACAGAGGTGGGTGCCATGACCCTGTTGGCACTGGTGAGCGCCTTCTTCTTCCTGGGCGACGGCCCGGCGATCTGGCGCACGCTGCTGTGGCTCGTGCCGCACCGCTCCCGCGCCCGCCAGCTGGAAGCCTCTCGCCGCAGCTGGCGCAGCCTGGAGCTCTACGCCCGAACGGCGGTGGCGGTGGCTGCCCTGGACGCCGTCGGGATCTGGTTGGGGGCCGTCCTGTTGGGGGTCCCCTTCGCCCTGCCGGTGGCGATGCTGGTCTTCGTCTCCGCCTTCATCCCCTTCCTCGGCGCCATCGCGTCCGGCGCCGTGGCAGTGGCGATCGCCTTCTTTGCCAAGGGGGTCACCACTGCCCTGCTGATGCTGCTCGTGGTGCTCGCCGTCCAACAGCTCGAGGGCAATGTGCTGCAGCCCCTGCTGATGGGCAAGGCGGTCTCCCTGCACCCCTATGCGGTGATCCTGGGCGTCAGCCTGGCCGGTTACCTGTGGAGTCTGGCCGGGGCGCTGCTGGCCGTTCCCGTGATGGCCGTCGCGATGGCCTGGCTGCGCTATCTCAACGACGACGACCGTTTCCCGGAGCTGGGCACCCTGTCACGCGAGGAGCGGGAGCCCGCCCCCGACGAACCAACACAGGACGATCACCGCGGGGCCGCTGCCGTCACCCCTTGATGAGGGCCAGGTTCTCGTCCATCTGCTCGGCGTTCAACGCTCCCATGTGGCTCTTGCGCAGGATCCCGTCCCGGTCGATGAAGAAGTGCGAGGGGATGCCGAGCGAACGGTAGCGCGACGCGATCGTCGTCTCCGGGTCGCTGATCATGGGGACGGTCAGCCCCAGCCGACTGGTGTAGCCCTGGATGGTCGCCCGGTCCTCGTTGATGAAGATGGACAGCACCATCACGTCATCGGCCTGGTGCTTCTTCCAGGCGGCCTCGATGTCCGGCGCCTCGGCGCGGCAAGCAGTGCACCAGGTGGCGCCGAAGTTCAACCAGACCGGCTGCCCCTTGAGCTCGGCCAGGGAGACCTGCTTGCCGTCCAGCGTGGTGGCGGTGAAGCCCGGTGCGGGCTGCCCCACCTCCGGCGCGGAGCCGCTCTGGTCACCCTCCAGGGTCACCGCGGTGGCACCGTTGAGCGCTGCCTGCTCCGGCTCGTCCTCACCACTGGGACGGCCCAGCAACCAGGCCCCGCCCAGCACCAGCGCCAGGGTGAGGGCCAGCACCAGGCCACTGCCGTACTTGCTGCGGCGCAACCGTTCGCGCCAGTCGCCTGAGGTGGGTGCCGGCTCGGTGTGGTTCTCGCTCATGTCTAGCTCCTCATCCCCTCGACAAGCTCGGGGACCGTGATTGGTTCAGAAATCCATCCGCCCGGCGGCCGAGCCTGTCGAGGCCCCAACCCGGCGGTCGAAGCCCCTCGACAGGCTCGGGGATCGGAGTCGACGGGCGTGGGAAGCCAAGGTCAGCCGCCGTAGGAGTGCAGGCCACCGAAGAAGTGGTTGCCCAGGAAGGTGAAGATGATGGCGCCGAAGCCCAGGATCAGCAGCCAGGCCGATCGGTTGCCCTGCCAGCCCTTGGTCACCCGGGCGTGCAGGTAGGCGCCGTAGATCAGCCAGGTGACCATGGCGGCGGTCTCCTTCGGATCCCAGCTCCAGTAGCGGCCCCAGGCGGTGTTGGCCCAGATGGCGCCCTGGATGTTCATCATGGTCAGCAGCGGGAAGCTGAAGACCACCGCACGGTAGCCCAGCTCGTCCAGACGCTCCAGGCTGGGAAGGCCGCTCCAGCGCACCTTCGGCTTGACCAGGTACAGGATGCCGGCGGCCGAGGCGACGGCACCGGCGCCGTAACCCAGCACCGCCAGGAAGACGTGCACCGTCAGCATGAAGGGGCTCTGCAGGGCGGGCACCAGCGGCTTGACGCTGTCATCACGGGTGGCGGCATAGACCAGCATGGTCAGGGCCAACGGCAGCAGGGCGATGCCCAAGGCGCGAGCATGGTGGCGACGCTCGAAGTAGATGTAGAAGGCCAGCATTCCCCACCCGAAGGAGCACGCGAACTCGTACTGGTTCGCGAAGGGTGCGTGCTTGACCACGATGGTGCGACAGACCAGGGCGATCGTCATCAGGATGAAGGCCAGCACCGTCAACTGGCTGCCGTACCAGGCGACCCCGCGCACCGGGGTGGCCTGCTGGGCACCCGCCGTGGCCACCTGGGCATTGCGTCGGGTGGTGGTCAGCGACGTGATGTAGGCCACCGCGGCCAAGGCCACCAGCGCGATCGAGGCGTAGAGGCAGTACTTGGAGATCTCAAGCATGGGTGCTCCCGGAGTGGGTCGAGTCGTCGGATTCGGGACTGGTGGGCTTGCCGAGCGAGTCGACGAAGCGGAAGACCTTCTGCTCGAAGATCGTGTCGTGGCGGTCGGGCGAGGCGACGCGCACCCGGCTGCCACCGTCGTCGGTGCGGTGCACGCGCAACCAGATGCGCTGGTGGCGGTAGAACATGGTGCAGATGGTGCCCAGCACCAGCAGGAAGGAGCCAATCCACACCAGGATCGCGCCATTGTCCTTGCTGACCATCAGGCCCGTGAACTGACGCTCACGCTCCAGGGTGACGGCCAACCCGTTCACCTGCTGCTCGCGGCCCTGGCTGATCACCTGCTTGTCGATCGGCTCGTCGGTGGTGCGGTCGTAGAACTCCACCTGCACCTGGCCGGGCGCGATGCGGGCATCCACTTGGCCGGAGGCAGGCGCGATGACGAACATGTTGTACCCGCGCTCGGGGAATTCCACCTTGCCGAAGTTGGTCAGCTTGTCGTCGGTGCTGTACTGCAGCGGCACGCCACCGTGGTAGACCTGCTTGCCCGCGGCGTCCTTGACGGTCATCTCGGCAGCGAAGCCGAAGTATGCCTGGTTGAAGGCGATCCCGTCATACTTCATCGGTGAGTTCACCCGGGTGGTGTGCTGCTTGACCTGCTTGCCGTCCTCGTAGAGCACCAGTTCCGAGGCGTAGTCCATCGGGGATCCATCGTCGTGGTAGGTGTCGGTGAAGCTCTTGGCCTCCACCGCCAGGTTGGTGCCGTGCCCCACCGGCTGCGGCCCCATGCCCACCGGAACGGTGAACTCGTTGTTGCGGAAACCGGTGTTGTTGGTGATGAGCACACCCAGCAGGATCAGCACGAAGGCGGTGTGGGCCAGCGCGGTGCCCAGCGGCATCCAGCGGTTCTTGTCGGCATAGAGGTTCAGGCCGTCGTCGCGGCTGTCCTCGATGACCCGGTAGTGCTCGGCGGCCAGCTTGGCGCGCGCATCGTCGAAGAGTGCCTGCGGGCTGCCCGCCAGCTCCACCGTGCGACGAGTGCGGGCGTGGTCGAAGAAGCCCTCACGCACGTGGGTGTGGGGCTGGGTGGCGTTCTTCCACAAGGTCGGCAGGCGGTGGGTGGTGCAGCCGATGATGCTCAGCGCCAGCAACACCGTGACGATCCGGAAGGGCCACGAGCTGAACATGTGGAAGACGCCCAGGAAGCTCAGCGGCATCGTCCAGCCGCGGTAACGGGGACGCTGCTCCTCCAGGAAGGAGCGGTACCAGTCCGGGTTGTTGTAGGTCTGGGCGTCGGCCTGCGGGAAGAGCACCCCCACCAGGGCGAGCAGTGCCATCGCGAAGATCAGGAACAAACCGATCCGCTTGTTGTAGAACAGGCGGTAGATGCGCAGCAGCATCTCCTTGGGGGTGATGTCTGCCCCCGGCCCGGTGTCGAGCCCCTGCGGCGGGGTCTTCACGGCTGTACTCATGGCATCTTCCTCATACTCCGAAGCTCTGGAGCTTGCTGAACTGGTCTGTGACCACCAGGAATCCGACCAGCACCAGCAGTGCTCCGGAGACCAGTTGGACTGCGGCCTCGTGGCGGGTGAACCAGGTGAGCCGCTCACTCACCCAGGACGCCCCCAGCGCCACCGCGACGAAGGGGATCCCCAGCCCCAAGCAGTAGGCCACCAGCAGGGCGGCACCGTGCCAGACGCTGCTCGACTGGGTGGCCAGCGCGATGATCCCGCCCAGGATCGGCCCGATGCAGGGCGTCCATCCGGCGCCGAAGGCCAGCCCGAGCGCCAGCGACCGGCCGGTGCTGGGGGCTTGGCTGCCGCGCCCCGAACGGGGGCCGCCCAGGCTGCGTGACAGGAAGGGGATCTCCACCAGGCCGGCCACGTGCAGGCCCATCACCACCAGCACCAGGCCACCGGCCCAGCGCAGCAGGTCACGGTGGTCACCGATCACCCAACCGACCAGACCGATGGAGGCCCACAGCCCGACGAAGACCACGCTGAAACCCAGCACGAAGGCCAACGCCTGGCGCAACGCACCTAGCCTGGTGCGCCGCTCGTCGCTGCCCACCAGGTAACCGACGTAGACCGGCACGATCGGCAGGAAGCAGGGCGAGGCGAAGCTGACGATGCCCGCCAGCAGCGCGATCGGAAGGGTCAGGTTGTCCATGTCATCAACGCGGCGGGGTGGCCGAGCCGGAAGGAGCCGACGAGGCGTTGGGAGTGGTGGGGGCCGAGGCGGCGGGCGTTGTCGACGACTCGGCCGAGGGGGTGCTGGACGGCCCTCCCAGGTGTGACTGGACGGTCTTGGCCAGATCCGAGTCCGGCTCCAGCTCGACCACCTTCTGCCAGGCTGCCCTGGCCTTGTCCATGTCATTGCGCGACATGTGCAGGAAGCCCAGGTTGTAGTGGATGACGGCCTTCTTGGGGTCCAGCTTGGCCGCCTGGTTCCAGGCCTTCTCCGCCTCGTCCAGGTTGGCGTCGTTGAAGTGCGCCACGCCCAGCGCGGTCCACGCGTCGCTGTCCTTGGGGGTCACCTTGGTGACCCGCGCCTGCCACTGGGCGGCCTTCTTGTACTCCTGGGCGCCGTCGTAGATCTGGCCGAGCGCCTTCATCGACAAGACGTCCTTGGGATCCTTCTTGATCTTCTCCTCCAGGGTGGCCACCATCTTGGGGTCCACCGGCTTGGGAGTGCTCATCTGCTGCCCGTCGGCCGGGGATGAGGCCTCGCTGGTGGCCTGCTGGGGCTGTCCCCCGTCGTCGAGCAGGTAGACGCCCAGGACGACGGCAGCACCCAGGGTGGCCAGCCCCAGACCCGTCACCAGCCGGTTGCGACGCTTGGGTGCGGCCGAGACCGCGGGCGTCGCCGCGACGGGAGTCTGGTCGTCGAGCCCGACCAGCTCCAGGTCCTCGTCGATCTGCGCGTCACCGCCCACGGCCAGGTCGGCCAGGCGGCGCTGCCGCTGGGCCCATCCCCCGAGCTCGGTGGGTGCCTGGTCGAGGAAGCCAACCAACTGGTCTCGCGTCGCGGCGACCTGCTCGGGGCTGGCATCCGCAGGCAACCCGAGGGCCTGGATCGCGGCGCTGCGCTGGCTGTCTGCGGTGGTCATCAGTGGCTCCCGAAGGCTGGCGAGTTAGATACGGAATGTGCAAGGCATATTCGTTGCCGCTCACTGTAGTGAGAGCCCTTCCATGACGAACGGGCGGGGGTGGACTTTGAGGTCCACCCCCGCCCGTCGGTTGGTCAAGCAGCTACTTCCCGAGCTGTCACCCCTGCTTGCTGGGGTTTGCCGATGGGGTCATGCTCTCCGGCAGCTTCGGCGTTGCGGCGGCACTCGGCGAGGTCTCGCTCGCATTCTTGTCCTTCGCCTTTGCGGCCGCCTTGGCAGCAGCGGCGGCCTTCTTCTTCTCGTAGGCCTTCTGCCCGGCCTCGCTCAGCGGCAGCGGAGCGGGCTCGGTCTTCTTGCCCTGCAGGGCCAGCTGGCCCTGGCGTGCCGCGTTGATGGCGTCGGCCAGGATCTGCTGGCTGTAGGCCGGTGCATGGAAGCCGTTGGAGTTCTCGCTCTCCGAGTAGTCCAGGTAGAAGGAGGCCTTGCGCTGGTAGAGACGGGCGGCTTCCAGACGATCCGCGGCAACCCCGGCCTTCTGGGCGGCCTCGATGTCCTTGATCAGCTCGTCGACGGCCGTGTAGGTGGAGTCCAGGGTCTTGAGGAAGTTGTTCTGGATCGTGCTGACCCGCTCCTTCATCTCCTTCTCGTCGGCCTTGTGGCAGGTCTGGCAGGAGGAGTTCACGTCCAGCATCGGGCTGCGCACCTGGTGGTCGGAGACCTTCGAGGCCCCCACCCGCTTGTAGGGCATGTGGCAGTCGGCACAGGAGACGCCGGCCTTGGCATGGATGCCCTGGCTCCAGGTCTCGAAGTCCGGGTGCTGGGCCTTCAGGCCCGGCATGCCGGTGGTGGCATGCACCCAGTCGACGTGGTTGGTGCTGTCCGCATACTCCTGCTCGATGTTGAGACCCTTGCTCCACGGGAAGTGCAGCGTATTGCCCTCACCCTTGAAGTAGTACTCGACGTGGCACTGGGCACAGACATAGGAGCGCATCTCCGACGGGGTGGCGTCCTTGTTGACGTCGTAGTCCTTGATGCCCTCGCTGGCCTTGAGCGACTTGATGCCGTTCATGAAGGCCGGCCTGGTGACGCGCAGCGCCATGGTCTTGGGATCGTGGCAGTCGATGCAGGCGATCGGGTGCTCGAACTTGTCGGTGATGTCCAGGTACTTCTGGTGGTTGATCGCGTCGAAGCCCTTCATCAAGTCGCCGCCGCCCTCGTCCTTGAAGACGGTGTAGGTGGAGGCGTGGCAGTTGATGCAGGCACCGGGCTGCTCGAACTCCGTCACGCGACGGGTCAGGCGCTGGTCCGTGAGCATGTACTCGTGCCCGCGGGCCTCCCGGTAGTCAACGGCAAAGGCGTAGCCGTCCCACAGCTTCTGCAGGCGTGGCTCACGCTCCACCTCCTGCGCGGCAACCTCGGTGCGCGGGTCGGTGGCCGTCGGAGTGTGCGGGGTCTTGTTGGAGCCGCCGTGCTCGGTGGCCTCCATCTCCGAGGTCTTCTTGTACATCTCGTACTGGATGGGGAAGTTCTTGCCCCAGATGGCCGGGTCCACCGTGGTGTCGGTGAGCTCGACTGCCTGGAAGTAGGGATCCTTCGCCTCGCTCTGCTTCTTGACGACGTCCGCGAGCAGGGCGGCGATGACCAGGGTTGCCAGGAGGCTGGCCAACACCAGCACCCCGAGGATCACCTTGGTCCGCTTCTTCGGCTCCGGAGGTGTCACTGAGTTGTTCTCAGCGGTACTCATGACAGTTCACTTCCTGTGACCAACTTCGCTGTGGCATTTCACGCACGACACCTGGGTGTCATGGGTTCGGGTCATCTGGACGTCCTCGGTCAGGTCGGCGTGGCAGTACAGACAGTTCGCCTCGGCAACCTTCATGTTGACGTCCCGGATCTGGATGTTCTCCGGGTACCAGCCGGTGCTGAACTTCAGCCCGTGCAGGAATCCGTCCTCGGCCTTCACCCAGTACTTGTGCACGACGTTGTCGTGCGGCAGGTGGCAGTCATTGCAGGTGGCCACCGCATGGTGACTACCTGCCTTCCACGCGTTGTACTCCTCATTCATCGCATGGCAGTTGTTGCAGGTGGCGGGGTCCGTACCGAAGTACGACAGGCCCTTCGCGAAGACGAAGGTGTAGACGCCCAGACCAATCACGCCACCGATCGCGATGGCCAGCACCGACAGGACGATGGTCTTCATGTCCAGGTACTTCTTGACCCAGCCGACCATTCCACCTCCTGCCATCGCGCACCTCCTGATCCGGCCAGCGGCCCCGCCCGGTGGGTCGGGACCAGACATGGCACCCATTGGGGAAATCCTCTCGTGCCGCAGAGCGGTACACCATCCCTCGTTGGATAGAAGAAAGGCATATTCCGCGGTCATCGCGGCACATCTTCACCCCAGTCAGAGCCTATTTCACGGGATTTTTCACGGAGCAGGCGGGGTGGCAAGTCCCTGCCGCACGATGTAGGCCGCGGCCTGGGCCCGGTTGTCCAGATGCAGCTTGCGCAGGGCGTTGTGGACGTGGTTCTTCACGGTGCCCTCGGTGATGGAGAGCTTCGAGCCGATCTCCCGATTGCTGTGCCCCGCTGCCACCAGCCGCAGGATCTCCAATTCACGCTGACTCAGGGCTGGTGACTCGTCGCCCCCGGACGCGGGCGCCACCGAGTGGGAGGCGTGGCGTAGTTCGGCCAGCAACCGCCCCACCAGGGCCGGAGCCACCGGGCTCTCACCCCGCATCACCTGCCGGAAGGTCTCGAAGAGCTGCTCCGGGTGCATGTCCTTGAGCAGATAGCCGTGCACTCCCTGACGGATCGCCGGCAGCAGGTGCTCGTCGTCCTCGCTGACCGTGAGCATCACCACCTTGGTGCCGGGCAGGTCCTGCAGGATCCGTCCCGCAGCCTCCACACCACCCATCACGGGCATCTCCACGTCCATCAGGACCACATCGGGGTGCAGCTGGTGGGCCAGCTCGATACCCTGCAGTCCGTTGTTCCCCTGCGCCACCACCGTCAGGTCCGGTTGCTCCTCCACGAGGGACGCGATGGCACGACGAAAGAGCGGCTGGTCGTCCACCAGCAGGATGCGGATCGGTTCCGGGCTCGGCTGCGTCATCAGGCTCCTCGTGCCAGGTGGGACAGCGCCGTCTCCCCCGCGACGGGCAGGTGTGCCTCGACGCGCGTCCCCCCGCCCCGCGCGGACTGGATACGGAAGGTGCCACCCAGCTGCTCCACCCGCTCCCGCATGGTGTGCAGCCCATAGCGTTCCGCGTCACCGGAGGTTGTGGCATCGAAACCAATCCCGTCGTCCACGACGGCCAGCACGGTGCCCTCGGCATTCCCGTGCACCTTGACCACCGCTTCGCTCGCCCCGGAGTGTTTGCGCACATTGGTGAGCGCCTCCTGCACCACCCTGCTGAGCTGCACCTCATGGGCCGGCGAAAGTTCTGACTGCAGGGGTTCCACCACCTCGAGCCTGGCCGGGATGCCGCTGCTGCGTGACCAGCGCGTCAGGTAGTGCTCCAGTCCCTCGACGAAGTCCCCGCCCTCGCGTCCAGACTCCCGCAGCCCCAGGATCGACTCCCGCACGTCTCGGCAGGACTCCCGGCACAGGTCGGCCAGGTCCCCCAGCTCGTCGCGGACGCGGTCGTGTTCGGCGAGCTCGGGCCGTGCCTGGATGGTGCGCAGCTTCAGGTGGGCGACGGAGAGCACCTGGGCCAAGGAATCATGCATCTCGCGCGCAATCCGGTCCCGCTCCTCCAGCACGGCACTGTGCCGTTCGGCGGCGACGGCACGTTCCTGCAGCGCGAGCATGTGCCGATAGCCACGTTCCACCTGGGCGTGCACGGCCAGGCCGAAGGCCACCACGGCCAGTCCACCCACCAGGGAGAAGAGCAGGTGCAGGCGGCTCGGCCACAGCATGGGGAAGACGGAGATGAACAGCAGCGGCAGCACCAGAACGGCAATTCTCAGGCGCCCGAGCCTCCGTTCGACGTCCTCGCGTTGCATGGGCCACCTCCTCCTGTCCGTCCCTGGCTGCACCCGGTCACGGGCACTGTGCCCGGGGATTCACCAGCCGTGTGAGCCCCAGCCTATTTGACACAGGATTGACGGTGTTTTTGGGGTCCCTGTATCGAGGGATACAGGTGGACGCGGCACTGAACGGGCGTGCTCAGACCTCGTCGGGGCCGCTGCCCTTGGGCCGCTGGAAGGCCTCCGCCTCATAGTTCGCGCGGCGCGCACGACGACCTCGCCCGGTGGTGGTGTTCTCTTCACCCTTCAGCTCGACGCCCCGCGACGGAGGCTGCACCGGCTCCGGAACGGGCGCGGGCGCGGGGACCGCCGGGGCAGGGCTCTTGCGCTTGCGGTCTCCGCCACCGGCAGCGACGGCGGCCACGGCAATGCCCGTGGTCAACGGCACCGAGAGCACCAGTCCGATCGACCCCACCAGGGTGCGGACCAGTTCACCGGCGAACATCTCGCCGGAGAGGATCTCGCCCAACGGCCGGTTGTAGATGGTGAGCAGCAGCAGCGTCGGCAGGATGGCGCCGGCCGTCGCGAAGGCCGTGGTGTAGACCGTCGAGGCAATGTGGTCACGGCCGATCCG
Source organism: Luteococcus sp. Sow4_B9 (assembly GCF_052116585.1). Lineage (NCBI taxonomy): Bacteria > Bacillati > Actinomycetota > Actinomycetes > Propionibacteriales > Propionibacteriaceae > Luteococcus > Luteococcus sp. Sow4_B9. The sequence continues at coordinate 134,944 of NZ_JBQKKT010000007.1, forward strand.
CATGGCACCCTTGAACAGCTCGGCGCGGGTGCGCTTGCCGTCGGCGATCTCCCAGACCGCGGAGGCCTGCGTGATGGTCACGTCGTTCAGCACACCCAGACCCGCGATCACCACGCCACACATCACCATCGCCTGCAGGTTCAGGTCCGGGGCCGCGCTGGCCAGCAGGTAGTCGTCCTCCGTCGAGACGCCCGTCAGATGGGCCCACTTGGTGGCCCAGAAACCCAACCCTGCGGCGATCAACAGGCCGGCCAGGGTGCCCGCCAGGGCCGTCGTGGTGCGGGTGGAGAAACCGTGGGCGGCGTACAGCACGACGAACATGATGGCCGAGCTGGCGGTCAGACCCACCAGCGTCGGGTTGTGGCCGACGATCAGCGCCGGGAACAGGAACTTCACCATCACGAAGGCCGCGAAGCCCAGCCCCAGCAGTGAAGCGAAACCACGCCAACGGGCCACGAGGATCACCAGCAGGGCGAAGACGATGCCGAAGAACCACAGGGGCGCAGACCGTTCGAACTCCGCGAACTGGTAGTTCACCGAGCCGTCCTGCGGCGACGGGGTGCGGTAGACCTTCACCTGGTCTCCCACATCCACACCCGACGTGTAGATGGCCGCCGTGATGGGAACCTCCCGGGTCTGGCCCGCCTCCGGCCCCTCGTCCACGTGCACCTGCAACTGCGCACAGGCGCGGGTGTCCTTGGAAACGGAGCCGGTCATGCCCTCACAGCTGATCTCGTTGACCATCGTCACGGTCGCCTTCGGCAGCGTGACTCCCTCCACCATCACGCTCGCGGAGTCAGCGCGCACATGTGCCTGCATGTTGTGCGGCCACATCAGCACCAGCGCCAGCACCGTCAACATGCCCACCGGCACGAGGAAGGTCAGCATCCAGCCGAGGGCTCGCCGCTCGAGCCGCTCCATCTCCGCCGTGCGAGGCGCGGAGGATCCGTGGGAGTGCGCGTGTGCCATGAAGGGCCTTACCTTTGGTCAATGCGAACGGTTCATCAGTGGGCGCCGGATGCCCAGTCCCCCGACCACGCACCCCCGTGCGCCCGGACACCGTGACCCTACCCAACGCACAGGGCGAAAGGCGACGGGTGGCCGGTGCCGCCGGACGGCTGGGCAGTTGTCTGGGCCGGCTGCGCCGCGGCCCCGGCGATCCAACCCACCGAAACCTGCACGGTACCTGGTGGCGCACCGTGAACACCCCCGTCGGGCCATCGCTGGGCCGGTTCCAGGACGACGGGGACGACGTGCTGGTGACAGCCTGGGGGCCGGGGGCGACGTGGGTGTTGGACCAGGCCCCACGCCTGCTGGGCTGCCACGACGCCGCGGACTTCTCACCCGAGCACCCGGTGCTGCGAGAGCTGGTGCACCGTAATCCCCAACTCCGCGTCGGGGCCACCGACCTGGTGTGCGAGAGCCTCCTCCCGTCGGTGCTGGAGCAGAAGGTGACCGGGGCCGAGGCCTTCCGCGCGATCAACCTGCTGACCCGACGCCACGGGCTCCCCGCCCCCGGCCCGGCCGGGCGGGAAGGACACCCCGCGCACGGGATGCGCCTGCCCCTGACAGCAGGCCAGTGGGCGGGAATCCCGTCGTGGGAGTACCTGAAGGTGGGGGTGGAACAGCGTCGCTCCGCGATCCTCGTCGGCGCGGCCCGCCGCGAATCCGCCCTGGAACGAACCCTGACGAGCCCGGATGCCAACCGCGCGCTGTGCAGCCTGCCTGGAATCGGCCCATGGACATCGGCACGGACCCGCCAGATGGCCCACGGCGACCCCGACGCCTGGAGCGTGGGCGACTACCACGTGCCGCGGGCGATCAGCTTTGCCCTCTGCGGCGAACAGCTCGACGACGACGGGTGCGCGGAACTGCTGGAGCCCTACCGGGGGCACCGCTACCGGGTGGAACTGCTGCTGGCCCATGGAGGGCCGCGCATCGAACGCCACGGTCCGCGTCGCAGCCTGCCGACGCACCTCCCCACGCCCTGGTGATCGGGGGGCCTGGGTGGCTGGGCTCGGCCGTCAGGCGCCGTCCGGCCTGAGCACGCGCACCCCGGCTCGTTGGTCCTCGACCCGCGTTCCCGGCGGCTCAGTGAGCGCGGCCCAGCACAGCCACATGTCGCCAACCCCACCAGACATGTGCAGCCCCAGGGGAATGACCCACCAGCTCGGCGCCGGCCCCCCGGCAATCAGCGCCAGCAGGGTCAGGTTGATGACCACATTCGGCAAGGCGCAGATCACGATGTACTGCCAGCGCGTGAACAGGTGCCCCTCACACGTCGTGTACAGGTAGGGCAGCCCGGGCGACATCACGCCGGCACCAAAACGGGGACGGGCCTTGAGCACCAGCATCCCCAGGCCGTGCAGCAGCTCGTGCAGGATCACGGTTCCGACGCCCACCAGCACCGTGCCCAGCACCATGCGCAGGGCCTTCTCCGCGGTCACGATGATGACCCCATCCGACAGGCCCCGCAGACCGAGCACGAGCAGCCCGAGGGCCACACCCCCCAGGAGGAGGCCCGTGCCGAGCGCCGCCATCCATGCCTGGGACCGTTCACCGGGCTCCTTGGCCACCAACAAGCCGTCATCCACAGGCGCGGGTGGGATGATCATGACTCGATCCTATGTCCTGGACTGGGGCAAGCGACCGGTAACTGTTCACAGCGAAGGAGGGGTTGCGATGGACCTGGTGGTGCCACCTGGACCGGGCATTCCGCAGGGGCTCGTGATCCCCCTCGCGGAGCTGCACGAGACCTTCAGCCGGGCCTCGGGTCCGGGCGGCCAAGGAGTCAACACGACCGACTCTCGGGTGCAGCTGTCCCTGGACCTGGCCACCTGCTCCGTGCTGGATGAACGACGTCGGGAGCGCTTGCTGGAGCGGCTGGCCGAAAGGCTCGACGGCACCGTGCTGCGCATCGACGCGTCGGAGCACCGCCAGCAGCGCCGCAATCGCGTCGCGGCCCGGGAGCGCATGGCAGGCCTGTTGCGGGAGGCCCTGGCGCCGCCGCCGCCCACCCGACGTGCCACCCGCCCGACGAGGGGGTCCGTGCGGCGTCGACTGGAGGCCAAGAAGCAGCGCAGCCAGACCAAGGCCCTGCGAGCTCGCCCGCGCGACTGACGGGAGGTGGAGCGGGCGGCGGCGACCCGGGGGCCGCGCGGGATGGGATCTGGGTGCCCCACGTCGCACGTCGCACGGCGCAGGGGATTTTGCACCCCGCGTGGGATTGGTGCCCCCATCACACGGCGCGCGGGATTGATCTCCCCGCGACGGGTACACCACACGCGAGGCGTTGGAACCCACGCGCCCGCCCACAACCCACGCGTCGCTGAAGGTCCAGCGGGAGGCCAGGGCAGGGGCCCGCGGGAGGCCAGGGCAGGGGCCCGCGGGAGGCCAGGGCAGGGTCCAGCGGGAATGACCCCACTCCACCCGCCCCGGCGAACCGCGGGCCCGTGCCCGGGACGGTTTCCGGTTCACAGGTTGACGAGGCACCATGGGGCTCCCCACCCGACGAAGGAGCACGATGAGCGACCATGCGCTGCTCGACCTGGCCCTGCTGGCGCTGCTGCTGGTGCACGCCGTGCGCGGCTGGCGCATTGGGGCCCTGATCAGCCTGTTCGGGCTCGGCGGCCTGCTGGGTGGCGCACTCCTGGGACTGTGGGGCAGCCCACGTCTCGTTGAATCCTTCGCCAGCGGGTTGGAGGAACCCCTGCCAGCCGTTCTCGTCGTCGCAGGTGTGCTGTGTTGCGCGGTGCTCGGGGAGTCCATCCTGGGCAACCTGGGGGTGAGGTTGCGGCTGGTGACCCGCACCGAGACCGCACGCAGAGTGGACTCGGGCATCGGAGCACTCGCGTCGATGCTCGTGCTCAGCATCCTGGTGACCCTGGTGGGCAGCGCCGTCCGGCCCTCGCTGCCGCCGCGCTGGGCCAGCGCCGTCAACCATTCGCGGGTGCTGCCGGCGATGGACGCCCTGACCCCCAACTCGGCCGGTCGACTCGCCAACCAGCTCACCGACCACATCGCCGACGTGACATTCCCCCGGGTCTTCAGCGGCCTCAGTCAGGAACCCGTCCTGTCCGTGCCTGATCCAGACGGGGCCAGTGCTCGCACTGCCGCGGTCGCGCGCGCCGGGGCCAGCATCGTGCGGGTGACCACCGCGTCGACGGTGTGCAGCCAGGGCAGTTCAGGCTCGGGCTGGGTGGTGGCCGGCCATCGCGTCGTGACCAATGCGCACGTGGTGGCGGGTGCGACGCAGGTCTGGGTGCAGGTGGGTGGCAAGGGCCGACGCCTGCCCGGCAATGTGGTCGCCTTCGATCCTGATCTGGACCTGGCCATCCTCGACGTCCCGCGCCTGACCGCCCCGCCCCTGGCCCGCGCCGCATCCCTCGACAAGTCCGCCGACGCCGTTGTCGCCGGTTTCCCCCAGGACCAGGGCTACACGCTGAGACCGGCCAGGATCCGGGGTGTGGTCCAGGCCAAGGGTGACGACATCTACGGCGGCCGGGGTGTTCGACGCGAGGTCTATTCAGTGGCGTCGGTGGTACTGCCGGGCAACTCCGGCGGCCCGCTGCTCACCACCGACGGACGGGTGGCCGGCACGGTCTTCGCCCGCTCCCTGGCCGACTCCAACACGGGCTATGTGCTGACCGATGCGGCGACGGATCACCTGCTGGACCGGGCAGCGAGCCTGGACACTCCCGTCGACACGCAGGAGTGCACCCGACGCTCAGCCTGAGGTGCTTGGTGCTCCCCGCCCCGCGTGGGATCCAGACACCCAGGCCCCACGCCGCGTGGGTTCCACCACCCCGCGTGCGCTCTACCCGTCGCGAGCTGACCAAACCCACGCGAGCGCAGGGGAGGTGAGCAATCCATGGGCGGCACTCACTTGCAGCACCCACCCCCAGCTCCCTCCACCCGACGGGTGCGCCACGGCCATTCCTCTGGCAGGATCGAATGGTGCCACGCGAAGCCTCCAGCCCAGACCCCACTCCGGTCCCCAGGCGCTACCGTGACCCCGCCCTGACCGCCCTTCGACGGGTGGTTCGCAAGACCGTCCTGGCGACGGCCGTGCGCTTCGCGGCAGACGTGGAACTCCACGGCAGCGAGAATGTGGAGGATCTGGACGGTGCCTTCGTGGTGGTCGCCAACCACTCCTCACACCTGGACACGGCCCTCATCTACGCCGCACTGCCGGACCACCTCACGACGAACCTGGCCGCCGGCGCCGCTGCCGACCACTTCTTCATGAGCTGGCGCACCGCCCTGGGGCCGGTCCTGCTCTTCAATGCCTATCCAATCGACCGCCCAGGACGCCCCCACAAGGGCAACCACAAGGGGCTCTCGTTGGCCCTCCTGAAGAGCGGGGTCCCGCTGCTCATCTTCCCGGAGGGCACCCGCAGCCGCACGGGCGCCATGGCCAGCTTCACCCCTGGTGTGGGCCGACTCTGCGCCAGCGCCAAGGTGCCGTGCATCCCGGTGGCGCTCGTCGGCTGTGCCGACGCCTGGCCCGCCAACAACCGCCTGCCCCGCTGGCCCCGTCGCAAGGTGCACGTGCTGATCGGTCGCCCCCTGGAGCCGCGCCCCGGTGAGGGGATCGGCGCCTTCACCCGACGCGTCGAGCGTGAAGTGGTGGACCTGCACGACGCCGCCGCCGAGCGTTACGGGCTGCGCTCCCTGGCGGTGCTGGCGGCTCGTCGCAGCCGACGTCGCTGAGGAAGCCATGCCTGGGACCGACCACTTCACGCTCCACCGGTTCACCATCAAGCCGCGCCATCTGGAGCAGTACCTGCCCTTGTGGCGTCGTGAAGTGGAGATCAGACGCGACCACGGGTTCACGACGCACCGAGCCTTCGTGGAAACGGACGCGGAACCCAAACTCACCTGGCTCTACTCCCACGCGACGGACTCCGCGGCAGCGGAAGAGGCTTGCGCCGCGGATCCTCGCCAGCAGGAATTGGACGAGTTGAAGGCTCCGCACGTCTTCCGCAATCACCTGGTCCGGCCCGTCGACGTCGAATACTTCCCAACGCCCGCCACACCAGAGTCGATCGCCGGGCAGGCCGGCCGGGAGCGCATCGCCATCATGCGGCGCTACTCCATCGTGAACGGGTGGGACGACTTCTTGGATGTCTGGCGCAGGATCGTCCCCGTGCGGGAGCGCCACGGTTTCCGATGCCTGTTCGCCGTCGCCGATCGGCCGCGCGACATGTTCACCTGGGCCTTCGACTTCGACGGAGAGTGGGCCGACTTCCCGGCAGCCCAGCGCGGCTACTACCACGATCCATCCCGCGTGGAACTGCGCGGCGTCTTCGACCACATGGCCGACTACTCGATCCACCCGGCCCAGCAGCTGCTGGTCTGAACCTGCCCACCGCCCAGCCCGCCGACGAGGAGCCCACCGATGACCACCTTCGCGCATCGCACCCTGCCGCAGACCGTCGTGCTGGACACCGGTCATGCAGCCCACCGCCTGGCCGAAGCACTCACGGAGTTGGGACGTGGCCGGCCGATGGTCATCGCCTCCCCCCGTGACCAGGCCGCCGTCGAGCGCCTCACTGCGGGGCTCGACGTCGCGCTGCGCTGGGACGAGGTGGTGCAGCACGTTCCCGTGGAGGTGGCCGAGCGGGCGCGCGCTGCCGCCACGGGATCCGGCGCCGACGTCGTCGTGTGCATCGGCGGGGGCTCGGCGATCGGACTGGCCAAGGCGATCGCCCTCACCAGTGGGCTGCCGATCGTCGCCGTGCCCACCACCTATGCCGGCTCCGAGGCCACCCGGATGTGGGGCCTCACCCAGGACCGCACCAAGACCACGGGCCTCGACGACCGGGTGCTGCCCCACACCGTCATCTACGACGCGGAACTCTCGGCCACGCTGCCGGTGGAGCTGTCCGTCGCCTCCGGTCTCAACGCCCTGGCGCACTGCGTCGACTCGCTGTGGGCGCCGGCCACCGACCCGATCGCCCAGGCCCTCGCGCTGGAGGGGGCCCGAGCCCTGTCGGGAGCGCTGCCCCGAATCGTCGACGAACCGGGCAACCTCGACGCCCGTGGCCAGTGTCTCTACGGTGCCTACCTGGCTGCGGTCTCCTTCGCGACGGCGGGCTCCGGGCTGCACCACAAGATCTGTCACGTGCTGGGCGGCACCTTCAACCTCCCACACGCCCAGACCCACGCCGTGGTGCTGCCCCATGTGCTGGCGCTGAACGCCCCGGCGGTGCCGGACCTGGCCGGGCGCCTGGCAGAGGCCATGTCGCCGCGCAGCGCCGGACAGGCTGGCCGGGGCCCGGTGAGCTCTGCGACGGAGGCGATGGCCCGCCTGTACGACGCCACCGATGCGCCCCGTTCCCTGCAGGCGCTGGGAATGCCCCACGACGGGCTGGCGGAGGCGGCCGATCGGGTGCTGGCCGTGGCACCGCCGTCGAACCCCGTCGAGATCACCCGGGAAACGGTCAGCGCGCTGCTCGAGGCAGCTTGGCAGGGGCAGAGCTGAGGACCGGAGCTGAGCGCCGGGCGGACGCGTCAGGCCTGGGCGTCGGGGTCCGAGCCGTCGAATTCGAGATCCACCATCAGCTCGGCCGCAATCGACTCCAGCGCTTCGCGCAGCTGGGTCAGCTCCAGCCCCTCGGGCAGTCTCAACTGTGCCCGGGCCTCGAACAGGGTGGTGTCGGCCATGGGGGCGGGCCGGGTGGCGGTCTCCATCTCATCGATGGTGACGCCCTGGGCCGCCAGGGCGGTGGTGATCTCGCTGACGATGCCGGGGCGGTCATTGCCCACCAGCTGGAGCGTCACCGGCGTTCCCTTCTCGGGATCGCGCGTGTCGGCAGCGGTCACGGTCACCGCCAGGCCATCCACCTGGCCCGCGGCGGTGGTGAACTCGTCCACCCGCTCGTCGGGGAATTCCACCAGCGCGATGCCGGCGAACTTGCCGCCCAGCCGCGCCATCTGGCTCTCCCGCCAGTTTCCGTCGTGCTGTGCGACGAGGGAGCTGAGGGCCGAGACCAGCCCCTCGCGGTCGTCGCCGATCAGGGTCAACAGCAGCTGTGCCATGCGGCGAGCCTAACGTCCTCGACCCGACGCGAACAGACCCCCACCCTGCCTGGCGTCGCGGTGTCCCCGGCCTGTCTGGCCACCCGACACCCCCACGCTCGTCGAGTGTCGGACCCGCCGACTACGATCGGCGGCATCCCCCAATCGGAAGGAACCATGAGCGCTCAGACCGTCCAAGGACAAGACAAGGGCGACATCTTCTCGACCTTCCGGGCTCCAGCGACGAATCGTTCGGAACGCGTGAAGCAGGGCAAGGCACTGCGCCAGCAGACCCCACACGAGAGCCTCGGCATCTGGAAGCCCACTGCTGACCGGCCGGACATCGTCGACCTGATCAAGAGCACTCACGAGGGTCGCCTTCCATGGCTCTTCGGCCTGCGCGTGGGCCGGATGGCGGCCTCTCCCTTCGGACTGCTGCGGGGCAGTGCCCACATGATGGCTCACGACGTGGCCAATCTGCCGTCGACGGGCATCTTCACCACGGCCTGCGGCGACGCCCACATCGGCAACATCGGCTTCTACCGGTCTCCCGAGGGCAACCAGGTGATCGACCTCAATGACTTCGACGAGGCGCACACCGGCGCGTGGGAGTGGGACCTGCGGCGGCTGACCGCCAGCATCTGGGTGCTGGGACGGGTCAACGGCGCCAGTGAGACCGACTGCCAGGCGGCGGTGCGCAACTGCGTCATCTCCTATCGCGACGAGGTCAGCTTCCTGTCCAAGCAGCCGCTGCTGTGGCGCGCCTTCAACCACCTGGACATCACGGGCCTGCACGAGACGTCCACGGAGGAGAGCCTGCGCGAGGAGATCCAGCGCGCCGCCAAGGCCGCCCGCAAGCGTACCGATGACCGGATGCTGCCCAAGCTGGCCGGTGGCGCCACCAGCGCGTCGGAGATCGTCGACTCCCCGCCGCTGGTCACCCACCCCGACGATCCCACCCGCGAGCAGCTGGCCGAGGCGCTGGACAACTACCTGCCCACGCTGACTCCGCAGTGGCGACGGATCGTGGGCGGTTACTCCCTGGTGGACATCGCGCACAAGGTGGTGGGTGTCGGCTCGGTGGGCATGCGCTCCTGGGTGGCGCTGCTGGTGGGTTCCCGTGAGGACGACGTGCTCTTCCTGCAGCTCAAGCAGGCGCAGCGTTCCGTCCTGGCCCCCTATGTGCACGGCGAGCGGGCGTGGCACTCCCATCAGGGGCAGCGCGTCGTGGAGTACCAGCAGCAGCTGCAGACCGTCAGTGATCCGCTGCTGGGCTGGACCACCGCCGGCGAGCACCAGTACTACGTGCGCCAGTACCGCAACATGAAGGGTGGCGTTCCACTGGAGTCGATGAGCCCGCTGGCGCTGGTGGACTATGCCGGCATCACCGGCCACCTGCTGGCCAAGGGCCATGCCCGCACCTCCGGTGCGTCGGTGATCTCGGGTTATCTGGGCAAGAAGGCCAGCGCGGGCGATGCTTTCGTCCGGTGGGCCCGTGCCTATGCCGACCAGACCGAACGTGACCATGCGCAGGTGGTGAAGGCCGTCAAGAATGGGCAGCTGCCATGGGAGGATCCGCTGACCAAGTAGGGCGTGGCCTGACCCCGATCAGCTGGGCACAGCTCACGGCACTAGCGTGTGGGCGTGGACCAGCAGCCCAGCCCGGCCTTCGACCAGGCGCCCGAACCGACGCCAGAACGACCTGCCTACCGCACGATTGCGCGCATCCGGTCGGACTTCCCGTCGAAGTTCGGCGTGCCACGGCAGTCCGGGTTGGTGCCCGAGCTGCTGGCCCGGGTGGTCTTCGAGCCCGCCTTCCGGTCCGTTGATGCGGTGCGCGGCATCGACGGCTTCAGTCATCTGTGGTTGCTCTGGGAGTTCGACAAGTCGATCTCGAGCGGCCGCGACTGGTCCCCCACCGTGCGACCCCCGCGGCTGGGTGGGCATGACCGGCTGGGCGTCTTCGCCACCCGCTCGCCCTTCCGCCCCAATCCGATCGGCCTCAGCTCCGTGCGGCTGGTTCGTGTTGAGTCCGACGGCGACGATGCCCCGGCCCTGGTGGTCAGCGGCGCCGACCTGGTGGACGGCACCCCCTTGCTGGATGTGAAGCCGTACATCCCCTACGACGTGCATCCCGAAGCCACCAGCGGTTTCATCGGCGAGAACCCGGAGACGTGGTACGCCGTCGACATCCCCGACGAGCTGCTGGCGCGGGTGCCGGAGGGCAAGCGCGAGGCGCTGCTGGGAGTGCTGGCGCACGACCCCCGTCCGCGATTCATGGATGATCCCGGCCGGGTCTTCGGCCTGCCCTTCGCCGGACTCGACGTGCGCTTCCGCATCGACGCGACGACGGTACACGTGGTGGACGTCCAGCCGCTCGACCCCGATGCGGCGGCCGCCTGGCCGGGCTACCGCTGATCGACTGGGGGCTCGGCTGGGGGGACCCAAGGGCTTGAGCTGGGGCCAGGTCCCGTCGTCACCATTGATGCTTGTTGCCCGCTCTGCCCAGAGCCCTGGCCACCAGATCCCATCCCCACCCACGAGATCTGCACCCGCCCTGCCAGCCGCGGGGGGGGGGGGGGGGGGGGGGGGGGGGGGGGGGGGGGGGGGGGGGGGGGGGGGGGGGGGGGGGGGGGGGGGGGGGGGGGGGGGGGGGG